>NZ_JBHWHY010000040.1:0-100259 GCF_042732265.1 Streptomyces sp. NPDC059788
CGACCGGCTGTTTATTTTAACACGCGCTGTTATCGAGCGGGCCGGCCCCCCCCCCCGTGTGGGGGGGGCCGGCCTCGCCGTATGCGGGGCAGGCTCAGACGGTGGTGACGGCCTCGTCGAAGCCGAGCCGCGGCGAGCGCGGGCTGTGTCTGTCCGGGGGCGACCCCCGGACCCCCGGCCGAATCAGACGGTGGTGACGGCCTCGTCGAAGCCCAGCCGCGGCGAGCGCGGGAAGAACGCGTCGGCGCCCGGCTTGCCGATGTTGATGACCATGAAGGCCTTCTGCTTGCCGTCGCCGAAGAACTCCTTGTCGATGCCGGTGAAGTCGAAGCCGGTCATCGGGCCGGCGGCCAGGCCGGCCGCGCGGATGCCGAGGATGAAGTAGCCCGCCTGCAGCGTCGCGTTCTGGGCACCGGCGACCTCACGGACGGCAAGCTCGGAGAAGTAGGCGTCCTTGATGCCCGGGGCGTGCGGGAACAGCGTCGGCAGCTTCTCGTGGAAGTCCAGGTCCGTGGAGAGGATCACGGTCAGCGGCGCGCTGAGCGTCTTCGGGCCGTTGGCGCCCATGGCGTGCTGGACCAGACGCTCGCGGGCGTCCTCGGAGCGGACCAGGGTGATGCGCAGCGGCGACTGGTTGAAGGCGGTCGGCGCGTACTTCACCAGGTCGTAGATGGCCTGAACCTGCTCGTCCGTCACCGGCTCGTCCGTGAACGAGTTGGCGGTCTGGGCCTCGCGGAAGAGGAGGTCCTGGGCGGCGGCGTCGAGCGCGAGAGACATGAGGGCACCTCGGGGGTCGGTGATTTTCCGTGTTCGCCCTCAACTGTAACCAAGATAGATTAAGTTTCAACTAATACCGGAGAATCGTGACCCGATTCACAAGAGGTGGTGCGTGTCGGTGTGGGCCGGAAGGCCCGGGCCCTCGCCTCGCGGCCTACTCGGCCGCGCCCTCTCCCTCGTCCGGCTGCTCCTGCGCCAGCGCCGCGTCCAGCCGCGCCCGCGCCCCGTCCAGCCAGCGGCGGCAGACCTTTGCCAGCTCCTCCCCGCGCTCCCAGAGCGCGAGGGACTCCTCCAGTGTCGTCCCGCCGGCCTCCAGGCTGCGGACGACCTCGATCAGCTCGTCCCGGGCCTGCTCGTACCCGAGCGCGGAGCCCTGCGCCGCGTCCGCCGCGCCGTCCGCCACCGTGTCGTCCGTCTTCGCCTTCGCCATGGCTCCCACCCTAATCCGGGGGTGTGACATCGGACCGTGAGCCGTTCCCCGCCACCCGTACCCGGAACTCGCCCTCGGCGACCCGGGCCCGCAGTTCGTCGTCCGGCGCGACCTCGCCGGGCGAGCGCACGGCCGAGCCGTCCGGCTTCTGGAGCACCGCGTAGCCACGCTCCAGGGTGGCCTTGGGGGAGAGGGCGACGACCCGCGCCAGCGTGTGCGACAGCTCCGAGTCGGCGCGGTCCAGCAGATGCCCCAGCGTGCGCCGGCCGCGCTCCAGCATGGCCGTGACCTGGTCCTCGCGCTCCTCGACCATCCGGTGGGGCCGCTCCATCGAGGGCCTGCTCAGCGCCGCCGCCAGGCCGCGCTCCTCGCGGTCCAGACAGCCGCCGACCGCCCGCAGCGCCCGCTCCCGCAGCTGCTGGATACGCGCGAACTCCTCGCCGACGTCCGGTACGACCTTCTTCGCCGCGTCCGTCGGCGTCGACGCGCGCAGGTCGGCGACCAGGTCCAGCAGCGGTGAGTCCGGTTCGTGGCCGATCGCGGAGACGACCGGCGTACGGGCCGCGCCCACGGCCCGGACCAGCTGCTCGTCGGAGAACGGCAGCAGGTCCTCGACGCTGCCGCCGCCGCGCGCCACGATGATCACGTCGACCTCGGACAGCGCGTCCAGCTCCTTGACCGCCTCGATCACCTGCGGCACCGCGTGCACCCCCTGCACCGGCACGTTGCGCACCTCGAAGCGGACCGCCGGCCAGCGCAGCCGGGCGTTCTCCAGGACGTCCCGCTCGGCGGCGCTGGCCCGGCCGCACACCAGGCCGATCAGCTGCGGCAGAAACGGCAGCCCGCGCTTGCGCTCCGCCCGGAACAGGCCCTCGGCGGCCAGCGACTTCTTCAGCTGCTCCAGCCGCGCCAGCAACTCGCCGACGCCCACCGGCTTGATCTCGGCGGCCCGCAGCGAGAGCTGGCCGCGCGGCGCGTACCACTCCGGTTTGGCGTGCACGACGACGCGCGCGCCCTCGCTGACCACGTCCGCGACCTTGTCGAAGACCTGGCGGTAGCACGTCACGCTCACCGAGATGTCGTACGACGGGTCGCGCAGCGTCAGGAAGACGACACCGGCGCCCGGCCGCCGGGACAGCTGCGTGATCTGCCCCTCGACCCAGACCGCTCCCAGCCGGTCGATCCACCCCCCGATGAGCCGCGACACCTCGCCGACGGGGATCGGCGCCTCCGCAGACGTCCTCACACTCATGCCACGAGCGTATAGCCCGGCACTGACAACGCCGGGCGGCCGCCGGTCAGGCTTCCTTCCCGTCCTTCCGGCGGCGCCCGTACTGCACCGCCAGCACCACCAGCCCCACCACCAGCCACGCCAGGCCGACGGTCTGCGCGGTTCCGGACGCCTCCACGACGACCGCGACCACCACCCCCAGGCCCAGCACCGGCACCAGCACATGCTTGACGACGCTCGGCCGCCCGGCCCGCTTGCGTACCCAGAACCAGCCGATCACCGAGGCGTGCAGCAGCCCGAAGGCGGTCAGCGCGCCCACGTTGACGATCGAGGACAGGTGGTCCAGACCGTCGTCGCGCCGCGCCGCCCACACCGCCGCGACCAGCGTCACCACCGCCGCGCCCAGCAGCGCCCGCCGCGGCACCCCGCTGCCCGCGTCGACCTTCGACATCGCGCCCGGCAGCCGCCGGTCCCGCGCCATCGCGAACAGCAGCCGCCCGGCCGCCGCCTGCCCGGCGAGCGCCGCGAACGCCGCCCCGATGGCCTTGCTCGCCGCCACCAGCTTCTGCAGCCACTCGCCGACGGCCGCGTGCGCCGTCGTATAGAAGGCATCGCCCTGCGTGCCGGGGTCCGCCGCCAGCTCGGCGGCCGACATCGGCGCGAGCAGCGCCGCCAGGTAGGTCTGCACGGCGAACAGCACCCCCGCCAGTACCAGGCAGGTCAGCACGGCCCGCGACACCCGCCCGGGGCTCCCCGTGGTCTCCTCGGCGAACGACGCGATCGCGTCGAACCCTAGGTACGACAGCACCGCGACCGACACCGCCGCCAGCACCGCGCTCGTCGAGAACGCGCCCTCCCCGGTCAGCGGCACCGACCAGCCGCGCCGCGCCCCGTCGGTGACCAGCACCCACACCGCCGCCACCACGAAGACCACCAGCACCGCGAGCTCCATCGCCAGCACCACGAAGCCGACCACCGCGGCCGTCCGTACCCCCAGGAGGTTCAGCAGCGTGGTGACGACCACCGCCAGCGCCGTCCACACCCACTGGTGCACGGACGGCACCAGCGCGTGCATGGCGATGCCGGAGAAGAGGTATGCCACCGCCGGGATCAGCAGGTAGTCGAGCATCGCCATCCACCCCGCGACGAAGCCCGCGCCGTCGCCGAGCCCGACCCGCGCGTAGGTGAACACCGATCCGGCCTGCGGGGCGACCCGCACCATCTGCGCGTAGGAGTACGCGGTGAAAGCCATCGCGACCGTCGCGACCACGTAGACGATGGTGATCGCACCGTGCGACTTCGCCTGGAGTGTGCCGAAGATCCCGACGGGCGCCATCGGGGCGATGAACAGCAGCCCGTAGACGACCAGGTCCCGGAAGGACAGCGTGCGCCGGAGCCCGCCGGCACCGGGCGCGACGGACGCGCCGTCCGCGGCGGTGGGGCCGGAGGAGGGCGGAGAAGGCGGGTTCGGCTCGGACGGTGCGCTCATCACGGTCACTCCAGCAGGGGGCGTACGGCCGACGATGATCGTCGGCTGTCTCCCAGCTTCGGGCAAGGCCGCGTCCCGGACGGGGTGACGCGCCAGGAGGGGGCGGCCGCCGTTCGGGGCGGGCGGCTCGCACGGTGCACACGGTGCGTACGGCGGCGCGTATGGCGCGCGGTGCGTATGGCGGGCATGGCGCGGACGGGCACGGCGCGCGGCGCGTACGGCGCTCCGACGGCGTACGCCCGTACCCGTATCCGTACCCATGAGCCCCGGCGCCCACACGGCCCGCGCGCCCCCGCGACCACCCGCACCCCACCACGCCCCGGCGGTAGCACAGACCTCGAACTCGGGCCCGTACGATGGATCGTATGACTGCTGCTACGCCCAGCCCGTCGCCCGCCGCCGCTCCGGACGGAGCCGCCACGCCGCGCGAGGACCGCCGCCGGGTCCTGCTGGCCGCGCCCCGTGGTTATTGCGCGGGCGTGGACCGTGCCGTGATCGCCGTCGAGAAGGCCTTGGAACAGTACGGCGCGCCCGTCTACGTGCGCCACGAGATCGTCCACAACAAGTACGTCGTCAAGACCCTGGAGAAGAAGGGCGCGATCTTCGTCGAGGAGACGGCGGAGGTGCCCGAGGGCAACATCGTCATCTTCTCCGCGCACGGCGTCGCCCCGGTCGTCCACGACGAGGCCAAGCAGGGCAAGCTGGCCACCATCGACGCCACCTGCCCGCTGGTCACCAAGGTCCACAAGGAAGCCGTCCGCTACGCCAAGGAGGACTTCGACATCCTCCTGATCGGCCACGAGGGCCACGAAGAGGTCATCGGCACCAGCGGCGAGGCCCCCGACCACATCACCCTCGTCGACGGCCCCGAGGACGTCGCGAACATCGAGGTCCGCGACCCGGACAAGGTCGTCTGGCTCTCCCAGACCACGCTGTCGGTCGACGAGACGATGGAGACGGTCGACGCGATCAAGGGCCGCTACCCCAACCTCCTCTCGCCGCCCAGCGACGACATCTGCTACGCCACGCAGAACCGCCAGATCGCCGTCAAGCAGATGGGCGCCGAGGCCGATCTCGTCATCGTCGTCGGCTCCAAGAACTCCTCGAACTCCGTCCGCCTCGTCGAGGTCGCCCTCGGCGCGGGTGCCGGCGCCGCCCACCTGGTCGACGGCGCGGAGGAGATCGACGAGAGCTGGCTGGAGGGCGTGACCACCGTCGGCCTGACCTCCGGCGCCTCCGTCCCCGAGGTCCTGGTGCACGGCGTACTGGACTGGCTGGCCCAGCGCGGGTACGAGGACGTCGAGACGGTCAAGGCCGCCGAGGAGTCCATCACCTTCTCCCTGCCCAAGGAACTCCGCCGCGACCTGCGCTCCGAGGCGAAGACCGCCGCCGAGGGCTGAGCCCGGAGCCGGGCCCGGACCTGAGCCCGAACCTGAGTCCGGGGGAAAAGCCGAGGGGTGAACCGGCCCGTCCCCGCCTAGCCTCTAGGCATGAAGGTCTTTGGTGTGGACATCGGCGGGTCGGGCATCAAGGGCGCTCCGGTGGACCTGGAGCGCGGTGACCTGGCGGACGAGCGGTACAAGGTACTGACCCCGCATCCGGCGACCCCGGATGCGGTCGCGGACTGCGTCAAGCAGGTCGTGGATCATTTCGGCTGGTCGGGGCCGGTCGGCGCGACGTTCCCCGGCGTGGTGACCGACGGCATCACCCGTACGGCGGCCAATGTCGACAAAGGATGGATCGACCGGAACGCGGCAGCGCTCCTGGCCGGCCGCCTCGGCGACGAGACCAGCGGCTGCCCGGTGACGGTCCTCAACGACGCCGACGCGGCGGGCCTGGCCGAGATGCACTTCGGCGCGGGCAAGGGCCGTACGGGCACGGTCGTGGTGCTCACCTTCGGCACCGGCATCGGCAGCGCCGTCTTCACCGACGGCAAACTGGTCCCCAACACCGAGCTGGGCCACCTGGAGCTGCACGGCCACGACGCCGAGAAGCGGGCGTCCACCAAGGCCAAGGACGACGAGGGTCTGAGCTGGCAGGACTGGGCGCACCGTGTGCAGAAGTACCTCGCCCACGTGGAGATGCTCTTCACACCCGGTCTGTTCGTGATCGGCGGCGGTGTCAGCCGCAAGGCGGCGAAGTTCCTGCCGCTGATCGAGGGGATCAGGGCGGAGATCGTGCCCGCCCAGCTGCAGAACAACGCGGGCATCGTGGGCGCCGCGATGGCCGCGCGGGCCGCGGGCCGGGACGGTCCACTGGCCCCGGCCGGCGCGGGCGCGACGGCGGGCCCCCTGGCCACCGCTCCCGACACCGAAAACGCCAACCGCACCGCCAACGCCACGGACACCGGCAATACCACCGGCACCGGCGATAACGGCGGTGCCGCTACGTCGCAGGTCGGCTGGCCGGCCGATCCCTGACCTGGCCCGCCCGCGGCCCCGCGGGCTGCCCGTGGCCGCGGCCACGGCCGGGATGGTGCGCTCCCTGACCCAGCCCCGGACGCTGCCCCGGGCCCGGCCCCTGCTCCCCGCGCCGCCGCCCGCGCTCACTGCCCGACGGCACCGCGCCCGGCGCCGGTCCAGCTGCCGGGCCCGTCGCCTTTCCCGCGCTGTTCACCGCGGCAGCCTGCCCCCGTGAAGGCGCCCGCCCCTGCGCGCGCGCCGCCTGCCGCCGCGCGTGCCGCTCGGCCTGCCGCCGCGCGATGGCCGCCGCCTTCCGTACGAGGACGATGAGCGCGCAGGCCAGCGTCCCCGCGTACAGCCAGCCCGCCTGCGTCGCCATCACCGAGAAAACCCCCATCAGCAGGCCGCCGAACCCGCCCGTGTTGTGGCTGATCGGCACGGTCCCCAGGGTGTACGCGATGGGCAGCGCGATCGGGGCCGTGACCAGGTCGTACGGCCGTACCCACAGGCCTGCGCACACACCCACCAGGACGAAGACGACCCCGTACGCCGTCGGCGCGGAGTCGAACAGCAGCCGGTCGAGGAAGGCGAAGAGGGAGAGGACGAGGGTGCCGAGCAGTCCGCAGCCCAGACCGGTGAGCCGGGGCGCGGGCAGCCGCGCGGCGGCCGCCGCCAGCGGAGCCAGCGGCCCGCGCCGGCGCGCACGGACCCGGTAGACGGTCGAACTCTCCTCACCGAACCCGTCCGCACCCGGACCGCGTGGGGAACCTGGGGCCCGCGGGGCTCCTGGGGTACCTGCCGCATTCAGGGCGTCCCGGACATCCGGAGCGTTCGGCGGCACGGCCTCCGCGGGGCGGGGGAGCCGTGCGTCCTGGCCCGCTGCCGGACGGCCGGTCCGGGGCGGACGGTGCTGGGGGCTGCGCGCTCTGTATTGCTCCACTCGGCCACGGTAGGCCGCTAAGTGGGATTAATCGGTTACAGGACACGCGTTTCGACTGACCTGACCGGACCATTCGGCGTACAAATCACCCCACGGCCGTAACGCAGCGTACGCATACCCGCTCCCGCGCCCCACGAATCCCCTTAGCAGCCCACCCTCCCCTGACCCCTTCCCCCTCCCCGTAGACTGGACGACCGGTCCACTGGCCCTGCGGGGTCGCTGGGCCTGCGGGTCCCATGGCCCTCAGGGGCCGATACCGTCGCCCAGTCCACTCGCATCCTCTCCGGGAAGTCGCCACCGTGTCGCTCACGATCGGAATCGTCGGTCTGCCGAATGTCGGCAAGTCGACCATGTTCAACGCCCTGACCAAGAACGACGTGCTGGCGGCCAACTACCCGTTCGCCACCATCGAGCCCAACGTCGGCGTCGTCGGCGTCCCCGACCCCCGCCTGGCCAAGCTGGCCGAGATCTTCGACTCCCAGAAGATCCTCCCGGCCACCGTCGACTTCGTCGACATCGCGGGCATCGTCCGCGGCGCCTCCGAGGGCGAGGGCCTGGGCAACAAGTTCCTCGCGAACATCCGCGAGTCCGACGCGATCTGCCAGGTCATCCGCGCCTTCAAGGACGAGAACGTCGTCCACGTCGACGGCAAGGTCTCGCCCAAGAACGACATCGAGACCATCAACACCGAGCTGATCCTCGCCGACCTCCAGACCATCGAGAAGGTCCTGCCGCGCCTCCAGAAGGAGTCGCGCATCAAGAAGGACGTCGCGCCGAAGGTCAAGGCGGTCGAGGAGGCGAAGGCGATCCTGGAGAAGGGCGACACCCTCTTCTCCGCAGGCATCGTCCAGGGCTCCGGCAACGAGGAACTCCTGCACGACCTGCACCTCCTCACCACCAAGCCCTTCCTCTACGTCTTCAACGTCGACGAGGACGAACTGACCGACGAGGACTTCAAGGCCGAACAGCGCGCCCTGGTCGCCCCCGCCGAGGCCATCTTCCTCAACGCCAAGCTGGAGGCCGACCTCGCCGAACTGGACGAGGACGAGGCCCTCGAACTCCTCCAGTCCGTCGGCCAGGAAGAACCCGGCCTCGCCACCCTCGCCCACGTGGGCTTCAACACCCTCGGCCTCCAGACCTACCTGACGGCCGGCCCCAAGGAAACCCGCGCCTGGACCATCAAAAAGGGCGCCACGGCCCCCGAGGCCGCCGGCGTCATCCACACCGACTTCCAAAAGGGCTTCATCAAGGCCGAGGTCATCTCCTTCGAAGACCTGCTCGAAACAGGCTCGGTCGCAGAGGCCCGCGCAGCGGGCAAGGCGCGCATGGAGGGGAAGGATTATGTGATGCAGGATGGGGATGTGGTGGAGTTCCGGTTCAACGTCTGAGCCGATGAAGTAGCGCCACGTTGCTGACCCGGCAAACCTGCTGGTCATAAGGGGTCGGGCTGTTGAGGGCCCGGCCCCTTCGCCGATCCCGTGCTGGATCGGTGCTGGATATTCTGACCTGACGTCAGAAACGCTCAGGCGTCGTAGACGGTGGAGCGATGTCCGACGTGTACCGCCCACACCACCAGCTCGCCGTTGTCGATCGTGTAGGTCACGCGGTAGTCACCCACCCGCAGGCGTCGGCGGTCGGGCTGGGAGACGAGGGCGGTGGTGTTGAACCCCAGCGGGTCGGCCTCCAGCTCGGTCAGCTTGGCCAGAATGCGGAGAGCCATGTCTCGCGGGACCTTGCGGAGTTCGGCCTGAGCCTCGGGACGGAAGACGGTGCGGTGCTCACTCACTGCGTTCCAGCGTCTCCCTCATGATGTCCTCGATCGGGATGCCGGGTGCAGGGTTGGCCATGCGCTCATCGATGATCCGGTTGATCTCGCGCTCTTCCCACTCCTGGTACTTGCGCAGCGTCTCGATGGAGACGACGGCGGCGACCTGCTTGCCGCGTCGGGTGATCACGGTGGGTACGTCGTCCCGGTCGGCTCGCTCGACGACCTCGGCCAGATGTGCCCGGACATCGCGGATGGACTCTATGGGCAGTGGCTGCGTCATGCGCTCAAGGGTACCAAGTGTCTCATGTGTACACAATGGCCGGTCTCTCGTAGGTGCTGGATATGCCGCCACCGTGCCGGATCTGTGCTGGACATGATTTCGGAAAGGTGCGTTTCCACAGGTGGCAGCGTTGTGACGGACGTTCCGGTTCAACGTCTGAGCCAAAAGCGCAGCGCTCCGCTTGCTGGGAAGGGGCCGGTTCCTTTGGGAGCCGGTCCCTTTTCGCGTGCTGTTCAGTGGCTGTTTCGGGGTGGTGGTGTGAGCTTGTCGAGGTCCAGGTTGATCTCGAAGGGGACCGGGCGCTTGAGGGTGCCGCGGAAGATTCCGGTGGGTGCGTAGATGCTGGTGGGGGTGTCGAATTCGTAGACGTGGACGACGGGTGCGCCGTCTTCGTCTTCGACGCGCCAGTAGTGCGGGATGCCGGCCTCCGCGTACTTACGGAGCTTTACTGTGCGATCGCGGTGGGCGGACTCGGGTGATACCGCCTCCACTACGAGCTTCACGTTTTCCGGGGCGTACCAAGTGCGGTTGGGGTCATAGGGCTGGTTTGTCAGCAAGAGATCCGGCTCGGGGCGGTTGCGGGCATCGAGGCGGATCGTCATCTCGCGCTCAACCTCGAAGCCGGCCGGCGCCTGCGCCATGAGCGTGGTGGTCAGGGCGGTGACGAGACGGCCATGCCAGGACCGCTGCGGCGACGTCATGAAGACGAGGGCTCCGTCGATCAGCTCGGTGTGGCGGGGCGCCTCGGGTAAGCGGTCCAGATCCTCCGCGAACCAGCCTTCCGCGCGTGGTGGGCGCATCCAGTCGGGGAGTGCGGTCATGCCCCAAGCGTATTGATTCCGGATGGCCGAGGTGTGGGGCTACGGCGTCCTGGATTCGGGCGGGCTCCGGGGCAGGGGCGGGGGGAGTGGGGGCGGCGTATGGGTATGTCCGAAGGGGCTGTCTTCAGGCGGGGTGGTCTTTGAGGAAAGTGGGCGGCCTGGCTGAGGGGGAATGTTGTGGTGAATGGTGGCGGGGGTGGTTTTGGGGGCGGTGAATTTGGATGGGCATGGGGTGGGGGGCGGCCCGAGCAGTATGTGGGGTTGGAGCGGGGGTATGTGGTGCGGTGGTTGGGGGAGGTGCGGGAGATTGCCTAGGCGGGCATGGAGCGGCCGTTGTCGGAAGGTGGGTTGGAGGGGTTCTTGGCGTATCACGCTTTGTGGCTGAGGAGTTGGGGATTGGGAGTGGGGTGTTGGAGGCGGGGGTGTGGCGGGGATTGATTTGTTTGCGCTCTATCGGCGGGTGCGGCGGCCGTTGTTGATCGCGCGGGCGTTGCGTCCGAATCCGCCGGTTCCCGGCCCGCCGTCGGCGGAGGTGGCGGGTGTGGACGCGACGCACGGGATGTTGCTGGAGCGGCCGGGGGAGATTGCCGATCTGGTGGCGGACTTCGCGGCGCGCGTGGGAGAGGACGGGCGCTGAGGTCAGCGGGGGTAGAGCTGGAAGAGGGTGGCGGGGGTGCCCTGGTACTGGGTGCCTGCTGTGCGGAACATGGGTTCCAGGAAGTTGCGGGCGTACGCGGCCGGGTCCTGGCCTGCGCATTCCAGGCCCGTGATGTACGCGCGGTGCTCGGCGAGGGAGGCGACTGCGCGGTCGATTCCGGGGCCGACCTCCTTGGCGTGTGTCGGGTACGGGGAGCCGGCCACCGCCACCCAGCGGACGCCGTTCCAGGGTGCGAGGCCGAGTTCGGTGGTCAGGTCGGGGAAGATCCAGCGGTTGCCCGCGTCGCCCGCCGCGTCGAGGGTGGCGCGGCCTACGACCCGGTGGTCCGGGGTGTTCCAGGCCACCCCGCCCCAGGTGTCGTGGTGGTTGAGGGTGATCAGCAGCTCCGGGCGGCACCGGCGGACGGCGGCCGACAGGTCGCGGCGCAGCGGCAGCCCGGCCTCGATGACGCCGTCGTGGTGGCGGTCCAGGAACTCGACCGTGTGTACGCCGACGGCGGCGGCGCTCGCCCGCTGCTCCGCCTCGCGGATCGCGGCGCACTCCTCGGGGCCGAGCCCGTCGATGCCTGCTTCGCCGCGTGTGACCAGGAGGTAGCTGACCTCGCGTCCGGCGTCGGTCCACTCGGCGACGGCGGCAGCGGCACCGTATTCGAGGTCGTCGGGGTGGGCGACGACGGCCAGGGCGCGCTGCCAGTCCTCCGGCATGGGGGAGAGGAGGGAAGCGGGGGCGGTGGTGGGGGCGGGAGCGCTGGTGTCGGTGGCGGTTTCGGTGCTGGTGGTGGGCGTGTGGGGCACGGTGGGCTCCTTCCCGTACCGCGCGGGGCGCCGGTCGCGCGTGCGACGTGTCGTACCGACTCTCGCACGGATGGTACGGCCGCGCCGGGCGGCCGGGAACGCGTGTCCGCAAGAGGTCAACTTCCATGATCGGCAGGCCGGTTGAGCTGGGCTTCATCACATCGAGTGAATTACTGGCCCAGGCTTGCGGTCAACAACGCGCGGTTGCCACGCTGTTGCTGACTGTCAAGCTGTTGGGAGGGGCATGTGCCTTTCGGTGAGCAGCCCGCGTACCTCCGCGTCGCCGGCGACCTGCGCCAGAAGATCGTCGAAGGTGTGCTGCCCCCGCACACCCGCCTCCCCTCCCAGGCCCGCATCCGAGAGGAGTACGGGGTCTCCGACACGGTCGCCCTGGAGGCCCGCAAGGTCCTGATGGCCGAGGGCCTGGTCGAGGGCCGCTCCGGGTCGGGGACGTATGTGCGCGAGCAGCCCGTCCCGCGCCGTATCGCCCGCGCCGGCTACCGCACCGGCGTCGGCGCCACACCCTTCCGGCAGGAGCAGGCCGACGAGCGGGTCAAGGGCACCTGGGAGTCCAGCAGCGAGCGGGAGGAGGCCAACCCAACCGTCGCGTCGCGGCTGCGCATCCAGGTCGGCGACCGGGTGATGCGGACGCGCTACCTCTTCCGCGCGGAGGGTGAGCCGTCCATGCTCTCGACGTCCTGGGAGCCGCTGGACATCACGGGGCGTACGCCGGTGATGCTGCCCGAGGAGGGGCCGCTGGCCGGGCGCGGGGTGGTCGAGCGGATGGCGGCCATCGACGTGATCGTGGACAACGTGGTCGAGGAGGTCGGCGCGCGCCCCGGGCTGGCGGAGGAGGCCATGGCGCTGGGCGGTGTGCCGGGGCATGCGGTGCTGGTCATCTCGCGTACGTATTTCGCGGGCGGCCGCCCGGTGGAGACGGCCGACGTGGTGACGCTCGCCGACCGCCACCGGGTGGCGTATCACCTGCCGGTGCATTAGCCCCGAGTGGGGCCTTTGTGGCGCCGAGCTGCACAGCAAGGCCCCGCACCCTCGTGGGGAGAGGGGGATGGGGAGGGGCCGCGAGGTGAGGTGAAGGGGAGAGGTGGGGTGAGGCAGGGCCGCGTGTATCGGGGGTGCGTATATAGGGGTGGAGGGCGGGTGCCGGGGCGGGGTGAGGGCGGGTGTGCGGAAGCGGGTGAAGCGTGGCTGCGAATTGGCAGCTGCGCATAGCGGCTGCTGTGGAGAGGTGCAGAAGGAAAGGGAGAGGCGCAGTAGGCGGAGAGGTGAAGCAAGGGGCGGGGAGGGGTGGAGAAGGGCGGAGCGGGATGGGGAGGTGACGGTCGGTGACCCCGTTGTTCCCGCGTGTCCCGGTTGCCGCTGAAGTGGCCCCTTTCCCCTCCTCGTAATGGCCGAAACCCGTCCCCGACAAGCAATTTCAGCGCCGCTCGATTCAAGATCGCACGTTGTGTACTGACGCGTAACCCGGCAGTAGCCACCCCCTAAGTTCTGGTATGTCGGGATTTGGGAGGCCAATTGGCGTGTTGGAAACCTCACACACCTTCAGCCAGACCCGAGTTTTGACCCCGCTTGGGAATCCGATCTTCCAATTCGCTCTTACGATGGCGAAGTTTGTGCACGGCACGGGGGAAGATCAGGAGACCAAGCACGTTGAGCACGACGCAGACCCAGAGCGCGGAGCAGGGCTCCCACTCGAATTACCGACGGTCCCTCGGGACCATTGCCCTGACCGCCACGGGTCTTGGGTCGATCATCGGCTCCGGCTGGCTCTTCGGGGCCGAGCGGGCCGCCGCCATCGCCGGTCCGGCCGCCATCCTCGCCTGGGTCATCGGCGCGGCCGTCGCGCTCACGATCGCCCTGACCTACACCGAGCTCGGCTCGATGTTCCCCAAGGCGGGCGGCATGGTCCGCTACGGCCAGTACTCGCACGGCTCGCTCGCCGGCTACCTCGCGGCCTGGGCCAACTGGATCGCGATCGTCTCCGTCATACCCGGGGAGGCCACCGCCTCCGTCCAGTACATGAGCTCCTGGGACTTCGGGTGGGCCAAGGCGCTCTACGACGGCAAGGAGCTGACCGGCAGCGGTGTCGCGCTGGCCAGCCTTCTGCTGATCTTCTACTTCTTCCTGAACTGGTTCGCGATCTCGCTCTTCGCGAAGACCAACACCGCGATCACGGTCTTCAAGGTCGTCGTCCCGATCATGACCGCGAGCGCCCTGATGCTGGCGCACTTCGACACCAGCAACATCAAGGACCACGGCGGCTTCACGCCGAACGGCTGGAGCGCGGTCTTCACCGCCGTCGCCGTCTCCGGCATCGTCTGGGCCTACAACGGCTTCCAGTCGCCGCTGAACATGGCCGGCGAGGCCCGTAACCCGGGCAAGTCGCTGCCCAAGGCCGTCATCTACTCGATCCTGATCGCGCTCGTCATCTACGTCGCGCTCCAGGTCGCCTTCCTGATGGCCGTCCCCGGCGGCAAGCTGGAGTCCGCCGGCGGCTGGGCCCACCTCGGCTACAACTCGCCGCTCGCCGACCTCGCCATCGCCTGGGGCCTGAACTGGCTGGCGCTGCTGCTGTACGCGGACGCCTTCGTCTCCCCGTCCGGCACCGGCATGATCTACGCCGCCACCACCTCGCGCATGATCCACGGCGTGCAGGAGAACGGCCACCTGCCCAAGATCTTCGGACGGGTCGACAAGAAGACCGGTGTGCCGCGTCCGGCGCTGGTGCTCAACCTCTTCATCGCCTTCCTCTTCCTCGCGGTGTTCCGCGGCTGGGGCTCGCTCGCCGAGATCGTCTCGGTGGCGACCGTGATCTCGTACATCACCGGGCCGGTCGCGGTGATGTCGCTGCGCCGTCTGTCGCCCGACCTCAAGCGGCCGGTCAAGCTGCGCGCGATGCCGTACATCGCGCCCGTTGCGATGGTCTTCGGTTCGCTGGTCCTGTACTGGGGCCGCTGGCCGCTCACCGGCAAGGTCATCCTGATCATGGCGGTCGGTCTGCCGGTCTGGGCCTGGTACGAGCTGCGCAAGCCGTGGGCCGAGCTGAAGCCGCACCTGAAGGCGGGCGCCTGGATGGTGGCGTACCTGCTGGTCATGGCGTGCGTCTCGTACATGGGCGGCGAGGAGTTCGGCGGCAAGGGCTACCTGCCGCGGGGCTGGGACATCCTCGTCGTCGCCGTGATCGGCCTCGTCTTCTACGTGTGGGGCGTACGCAGCTCCTGGCGCAACCCGTCGCTGATCGAGGCCGAGGCGGAGTCGCTGGCCGCGGCCGAGGCCGAGGAGCGGGCCGCGGAGGGTGCCGGGGCCGGCGCCAAGTGCGAGGCGGGCAAGGCGTAGGTCTCTTCGCGGGGGACGTGAGCCCCTTCGCAAACGGAAGTCGACGGGCGCCGTCGGTGGCAGAAGCCGCCGGCGGCGCCCGTTCGCGTGCCGCGGGGCCGTACGCGGGCCCGTTCGCGCGCGGCGGGGTGGTCGCACGAGGTCCGTGCGCGTGGGGCGAGGCGGCCGGACGAGGCCTGTGTGGGGATGTGACAGGGCGGTCGCGCCGGGCCCGTACGCCCTTCGCGCGTTGTTCGATGGCCGGTTCGGTATCTCTTTGTGCAAATCCGTATCCGGTGCGTGAAGGTCGGGCGTAGGCTCGGGCATATGCGGAATGCGGTTTCGGCATCAGGACGGAAGGGGCGCGCGACGGCGCGCTGGACGGCGGACGGAGGGGCGCAATGACCGACGGTGGCGCGGTGCTGCCCTGGCTCGTCATTCGTCAGGACGAGGGCGGCAACCGTTATCGCGTCGGCCGCTACGCCACCCGCGCGGAAGCGGAGCAGGTGGCCGACCGGCTGGACACCCGCAGGCACGGGCAGCTGTATGTGGTGGAGCGGGTGGGGCACGTCACCACCTGAGAGGAAGGGGCGGCGGCGGGGGACGTAGGCTGCCGCGCATGACGGATGTGCGCGTGGTGGTGGGCGGAGCGGTGCTCGACGGGGGAAGGCTGCTGGCCGCGCGGCGCAGTGCTCCCGTCGCGCTGGCCGGGCGCTGGGAGCTGCCCGGCGGCAAGGTGGAGCCGGGCGAGACCCCCGAGGAGGCGCTCGCGCGCGAACTGCGCGAGGAGCTGGGTATCGAGGCCGAGCCGGTGGAGCGGATTCCGGGGGAGTGGGCGCTGCGCCCGGGGCTGGTCCTGTGGGTGTGGACGGTCCGGCTGGTGTCCGGCGAGCCCCGGCCCCTCCAGGACCACGACGCGCTGCGCTGGCTGGCGCCGGGCCAGGAGGGTGAGGTCGACTGGCTGGACCAGGACCGCCCGGCGGTCGAAGAGGCGATGCGCCGTCTCGGAACCATGTACGCGTCCGGCGGCTGAGCGCGCCACCGGCTCCCGCTGCGGCCCTGGCCACCCGCTGTGCCCCCAGCCGCCCGCTGCGCCCCCGGCCACCGACCGCCGGGGCGCGCGGGCGCCCGCGTGCGCCCGCGCGCCCCGGTCGTCCCAGCGGCTCGGCGTTCCCCCGTACGGGCAGATCATCGGATCGGGCGGGTCCCTCGTACGGGGCTGCCGCCACGACGGCGGCGTGCCGAAGAGCCCCGCGGCACACGAGGCGTACGCGCCACGGCACCGCCCGCATCAGTACGCCGTTTGTGCCACAGTGCGCCGTTGAGGGAGATATTGATGCACTGATACCGGGTATGTGCTGTTTACCCCCTCACCACGGACAATCCTGAGGGTGTTCGCATCGGGCTGGGAAGTGATCGGCGTGAGCGACAGCGCAGCGGCAGGGGTCCCCGAATCCGCGCCCTACGCGCCCCGGCGCGGCGTGATCTCCGGCTCTCCCATCGCCGAATGGAGCTTCCCGGCCGAGCCCGGGTCCGCCCGCACCGCCCGTGCCGTGGCCCGCGAAACCCTCCAGGACTGGGGGCTGGACTCCGCGGCCGACCTGGCGGTCCTGCTGGTCAGCGAGCTGGTGACCAATTCGCTGCGCTATGCCAGCGGCCCCATCGGCCTGCGTATCGTCCTCATGAGCGGGGGCGATCTGCTCGTCGAGGTGTCGGACCCGGTGCCCGATCCGCCGCGTGAGCGCGCCGCGACGCCCGAGGACGAAGGGGGCCGGGGGCTGCAGCTGGTGGCGTGCACGTCACGGCGCTGGGGCACCCGGCACGGCAGGACAGGTAAAACAGTGTGGTTCGAGCTGTCTGTGGCGGGTTAGGAGTCTGGTGGCGGCCTGATCGTTGCCGTTTCATTGACATTCTGTGGACGGCCTGCGATCGAGACTGTGCTGTGATCGTGAAGACCGTGTTCCGGATAGCCGCGGTGCTGGATACTCGGCTCGTCCGGTCCGGGCACGATGAGCTGGAGGGGACGGGGCTCGTGAGCGAGAAGTCATCTGGCGGGGCAGGACCCGCGCAGCCTGCCGGACCGGGCGGTACGGACGGTCCGGCGCGGCCGTCGGGCCCGTCGGGAGCCGAAGGCCCGGAAGGCCCGCCGATATGGCAGAGCAGCCCGCCCGGCTCCATCTACGACTACCTCCGCGTCGCCTCCTTCTCCCTCGGTCCCGACGGGCGCATCGACCGGTGGAGCGAGCGCGCCGCCGAGATGCTCGGCATCCCCGCCAGGGACGCGGTCGGCAAGGACCCGGTGGCCGCCTTCGTCCCGGACGAGCTGCACGAACAGGCCCACCGCACGGTCTCGCGCATCCTGGACGGCCGGGAGTGGACCGGCCTGGTCCCCTACCGCAACCGCGGGGCGGACGGGGACACCGGTGACGGCCGGCTCGCGGAGATCTACGTGATGCCGTCCGAGACGGCCGAGGGGGAGCGGGCCGCGGTCTGTCTCGTCGTCGACGTCCGCGCGCTGCGCGGCATCGAGACCGACCTGGCTGCCGCTCAGGCCGTTTTCGGCCAATCTCCCATGGGCTTCCTGCTCTTCGACACGGACCTGCGCATCCGGCGCGTCAACGAGCGTTTCGCGACCGTCTTCGGCGGCCCCGCGGCCAAGTACCGGGGCGCCGCGGCGCACGACTTCCTGCCGCGTCCGGAGGCGGAGCGGCTGCAGGCGGCGCTGCGGCGGGTGCTGGAGACGGGCGAGCCGGTCGGTGAGATGCAGCTCGTCGGCACGGCCCCCGCGGCCACGCCGACCGCGCCCCCTGCCCCCTCGTCGACCACGTTCCCCGCGCCCGCGCCGTACGCGACAGGGCAGTCCCCGGCCGCCCCCTGCGTGCCCGCCCCCGCGGCGCCCGAAGCGACCGTCTTCTCCGGTACGGCGTCCCCTTCCGCGCCGACCGGTGAGGCCGACCGCCGCCGCTGGTCGGTGTCCCTGTACCGCCTGCACGGCGCCAGCGGCCGTCCCATCGGGGTGGCCGCGCTGGCCGCCGACGTGACGGGCCGCCGACGGGCCGAGCGGGAGGCCGCCAGCGCCCGCCGCAACCTGGCCCTGCTCAACGAGGCGGGCGCCCGCATCGGCAACTCCCTCGACCTGGAGACCACCGCCCGCACGCTGCTCGACGTGGCCGTACCGCAGTTCTGCGACCTGGCCTCCGTGGACCTCTACCAGGGCCTGCTGGCCGGTGACGAGGCGCCGCCGGGCATGGCCGACGGCAGCGCGGAGCTGCGCCGGGTGGCCTTCTCCAGCGCCGTGTCCGACGCGCCGCTGGCCACCTCGACCACCGGCCTGCCCGAGGGCGAGGCCGGTCCGGTCGAGGTCGGCGCCGTGCACCGCTACCCGTTCAACTCCCCGTGCGCGGGCGCGCTGCGTACGGCGCAGGCGCAGATCATCCCCGGCCGGGAGAACGAGGACCGGGCCGAGCTGGGCGTGGTGGTGCAGTCGACGCTCGCCGTGCCGATGGTCGCCCGCGACACGGTGGTCGGGCTGGTGCAGTTCTCCCGTACGAAGGGCAGCGAGCCGTTCGGCGAACGGGACACCGCCCTCGCCGTCGACCTCGCCGCGCGCGCCGCGGTCTGCATCGACAACGCCCGGCTGTACCGCCGCGAGCACGAACGCGCCCTGATCCTCCAGCGCAGCCTGCTGCCCCCGGGCGACCCCGAGGCGGCCGGCCTGGACATCGCCTGCCGTTACCTGCCGGGCACCACCGCCACCGAGGTCGGCGGCGACTGGTTCGACGTGATCGAGCTGCCCGGCCACCGCACCGCGCTGGTCGTCGGGGACGTGATGGGGCGCGGGCTGCGCGCCGCCGTCGCGATGGGCGAGCTGCGGACGGCCGTACGGACCCTGTCGCTGCTGGACATGGAACCGGCCGAGGTGCTCTCGGCGCTCGACGAGATCGCGCGCGGGCTCGGCGCGACCGGCGGCGGCGCTCGTACGACCGCGCGCGCCCCCCGCAGCCGGTCCGCGGCCCCCACCGGCGGGCAGGCCTCGGCGCAGGCGCCGCGCTCCGGCTCCGGCACCGCCGATCTCTCCGAGGTCTACCTCGCCACCTGCGTCTACGCCGTGTACGACCCGGTCACCCGGCGCTGTACCTTCGCCAACGCCGGGCACCTGCCGCCCGTCCTGGTCGAGGAGGGCGAGGACGCCCTGCTGCTGGACGTGCCCCCCGGTATGCCATTGGGCGTCGGCGGCGAGCCGTTCGAGGAGACCGAGGTCGAACTGCCCGACGGCGCGCTGCTCGCCCTCTACACGGACGGGCTGGTCGAATCCCGCGACCACCCCCTGGACGAGGGCCTGCGCGCCTTCAAGACGGCCCTGTCGGAGGCCGGGCGCCCACTGGAGGACGTCTGCGACCACGTGCTCAACGCGCTGGACACCCGGCACGGCGAGGACGACATCGCGCTGCTCATGGCCCGTGTGCACGGCCTGCCGAAGGACTCCGTCGGCGACTGGAACCTGGCCCCGGAGGCCCGCTCGGTGTCCCGCGCCCGCGAACTGGCCCGCGACCAGCTCACGGACTGGGGTCTGGAGGCCCTGGTCGACACGACCGAGCTGCTCGTCAGCGAGCTGGTCACCAACGCGCTGCGGCACGGCCACGGCGAGATCCGGCTGCGCCTGCTGCTGGACCGGACCCTGGTGTGCGAGGTGTGGGACGCGGACCTGGCGCAGCCCCGCCGCCGCCGGGCCCGGGACACCGACGAGGGCGGCCGCGGCCTCCAGCTCGTCGGCCTCCTCAGCGCCGGCTGGGGCAGCCGCCGCACGCCCCGCGGCAAGACCGTCTGGTTCGAACTGCCCCTGCCCGACGGCGAGACCGCTCTCCCCGACCCGGCGGACGCCCTGCTCAGCCTGTTCTGAACCCACCGCACCCATGTGGTCACCGGCACCCACGTGGTGACGACGACCCGCGCGGCGCGCGGTGACCGCGCCGCCCGCCGCGCCCGTACCCGTACCCCCGCTCAGCTCATTCCTTCCGCCGCCGGATCTTGTTCCCCAGCCACACCAGCGGGTCGTACTTGCGGTCGGCCGACCGTTCCTTGAGCGGGATCAGGGCGTTGTCCGTGATGCGGATGTGCTCGGGGCAGACCTCGGTGCAGCACTTGGTGATGTTGCAGTGGCCGAGGCCGTGGTTCTCCTGGGCGGTGCGTTTGCGGTCGAGGCCGGTTTCCGGGGCGGCGTCCAGCGGGTGCATGTCGAGTTCCGCGACGCGCATGAGGAAGCGGGGGCCCGCGAAGGCGGTCTTGTTCTCCTCGTGGTCACGGACGACGTGGCAGGTGTCCTGGCACAGGAAGCACTCGATGCACTTGCGGAACTCCTGGGAGCGGCCCACGTCCTCCTGCATCATCCGGTACTCGCCCGGCTCCAGGTCCGGCGGCGGTACGAAGCTGGGGATCTCCCGGGCCTTGGCGTAGTTGAAGGAGACGTCCGTGACCAGGTCGCGGACGACCGGGAAGGCACGCATCGGGGTGACCGTGACCGTCTCCTCGCGCTCGAAGACGGACATCCGGGTCATGCACATCAGGCGGGGCCGGCCGTTGATCTCCGCGCTGCACGAGCCGCACTTGCCCGCCTTGCAGTTCCAGCGCACCGCGAGGTCGGGGGCCTGGGTGGCCTGGAGGCGGTGGATGATGTCCAGGACCACCTCGCCCTCGTTGACCTCGACGCGGAAGTCCTCCAGGCCGCCGCCGTCCGCGTCGCCCCGCCAGATCCTGAAGTGCGCCTTGTAGGCGTCGGACTGCGCGCTCACCGGCCCGCCCCCTCGTCGTCCGCTGTTCCGGTGGCGGGTGCCGCCGGGCCGGTGTCCGCCGTCAGTTCGGCGTCCGTCAGATACTTCGCCAGCTCGTCCCGCTCGAAGAGGTCCAGCAGGTCGGGCCGGATGGGCGGGGTCTCGTGCCGGGTCAGGCGGATCTGGCCGTCGGCCGGGTCCCGCGGGGGGAGGTCCGCGCCGTTGCCGGCCAGTTCGCAGACCAGGTTGACCCGGCGCCAGCGCCGGTCCATCTCCGGGTAGTCGTCGCGGGTGTGCCCGCCGCGGGATTCCGTGCGCTCCAGCGCCGCGCGGGCCACGCACTCGCTGACCAGCAGCATGTTGCGCAGGTCGATGGCCAGGTGCCAGCCGGGGTTGTACTGCCGGTGCCCCTCGACACCGGCCCGGCGGGCCCGTACCCGCAGGTCGGCCAGGCGCTCCAGGGCCTCCTCCATCTCGCCCTGTTTGCGGATGATGCCGACCAGGTCGTTCATCGACTGCTGGAGTTCCTGGTGGAGGGTGTACGGGTTCTCCGCGGGGCGCCCCGCGTGGTGCGCGTCGGGCCCCTCGGCGCTGAACGGGCGCAGCGCCTCGGCCTCCGCCGCGTCGAGCTGGAGCGGGTCGGCGGCGGGCCGTACGGAGCGCGAGCGCGCGTACTCGGCGGCGTACAGGCCCGCCCGGCGGCCGAAGACCAGCAGGTCGGACAGGGAGTTGCCGCCGAGCCGGTTGGAGCCGTGCATCCCGCCGGCCACCTCGCCGGCGGCGAACAGGCCGGGCACGCCGGTGGCCGCCGCCGTGTCCGGGTCGACGCCGACGCCGCCCATCACGTAGTGGCAGGTGGGCCCGACCTCCATCGGTTCGGCGGTGATGTCCACGTCCGCCAGCTCCTTGAACTGGTGGTGCATGGACGGCAGCCGCCGCCGGATGACCTCGGCGGGCATGCGGGTGGACACGTCGAGGAAGACGCCGCCGTGCGGGGAGCCGCGGCCCGCCTTGACCTCGGCGTTGATGGCGCGCGCGACCTCGTCGCGGGGCAGCAGCTCGGGCGGGCGGCGGTTGTGGTCGGGGTCGTCGTACCAGCGGTCGCCCTCGGCCTCGGACTGCGCGTACTTCTCCTTGAAGACGTCCGGGATGTAGTCGAACATGAAGCGCTTGCCGTCGCTGTTGCGCAGCACCCCGCCGTCGCCGCGTACGGACTCGGTGACGAGGATGCCCTTGACGGACGGCGGCCAGACCATGCCGGTCGGGTGGAACTGGACGAACTCCATGTTGATCAGCGGTGCCCCGGCGAGCAGCGCGAGCGCATGCCCGTCGCCGGTGTACTCCCAGGAGTTGGACGTCACCTTGAAGGACTTGCCGATGCCGCCGGTGGCCAGCACGACGGACGGTGCCTGGAGGACGAAGAAGCGGCCCGACTCGCGCTCGTAGCAGAACGTGCCGGCCACCCGGTCCTCGTCCTTGAGGATGCGGGTGACGGTGCACTCCTGGAACACCTTCAAGCGCGCGTCGTAGCTGCCCAGTTCGCGTTCGTCCGCCTGCTGGAGCGCGACGATCTTCTGCTGGAGGGTGCGGATCAGCTCCAGGCCCGTACGGTCGCCGACGTGCGCCAGGCGTGGGTACTCGTGGCCGCCGAAGTTGCGCTGTGAGATGCGGCCGTCCGGCGTGCGGTCGAAGAGCGCGCCCCAGGTCTCCAGCTCCCAGACCCGCTGCGGCGCCTCGCGGGCGTGCAGCTCGGCCATCCGCCAGTGGTTGAGGAACTTGCCGCCGCGCATGGTGTCGCGGAAGTGGACCTGCCAGTTGTCGCCCTCGTTGACGTTGCCCATGCTGGCGGCGATGCCGCCCTCGGCCATCACCGTGTGGGCCTTGCCGAACAGCGACTTGCAGATCACGGCCGTACGCATGCCCTGCTCTCGGGCCTCGATGGCGGCGCGCAGCCCGGCGCCGCCCGCGCCCACCACGACCACGTCCCACTCCTGCCGGTCCAGCTGGGTCATCACAAGGCACCCTTCCTAGAAGAAGCGCGGGTCGTCGAAGGCCCCGGTGGCGAGCAGGAAGACGTAGAAGTCGGCGGCGGCCACGCTGATCAGGGAGGCCCAGGCGAGGGCCGCGTGCCGTGCGTTGAGCTTGCCGACCCAGCCCCACAGGCGGTAGCGCACCGGGTGCTTGGAGAAGTGCCGCAGCCGGCCGCCGATGATGTGCCGGCAGGAGTGGCAGGAGAGGGTGTACGCCCAGATCAGGGTGATGTTGACGAGGAAGACGAGGGTGCCGAGGCCCATGTGGCCCCAGTCGTAGTGCGCGTCGCGGAAGGTGAGCACGGTGTCGTAGGTGAGGATGCCCGCGACGACCACCGCGAAGTAGAAGAAGTAGCGGTGGATGTTCTGGAGGATCAGCGGGAAGCGGGTCTCGCCGGTGTACTTCTTGTGCGGCTCGGCGACCGCGCAGGCCGGCGGGGAGGCCCAGAAGCCCCGGTAGTACGCCTTGCGGTAGTAGTAGCAGGTCAGCCGGAAACCCAGCGGGAAGATCAGGATCAGCAGGGCGGGGGACAGGCCCCACCAGCTGCCGATCACGTCCCAGTTGGGGCCGCCGCGCATGGGGTGGCAGTTCTCCGCCAGGCACGGCGAGTAGAACGGCGAGACGTACGGCGCGGCGTAGTAGTCCGCGTTCGCGAACGCCCGCCACGTCGAGTACACGACGAAGGCGAACAGGCCCGCCGCCGTCGTGGCCGGGTACAGCCACCAGCGGTCGGTGCGCAGGTGGCGGGCGGGGATCGCGGCGCGCGAAGGGGCGTGGACGCCGGTGCCGGGCGGGCCGGCCGCGCCCTTCGCGCCGCTTGCGTCGGTATGCGGTTGGGGTTCGGTGCCAGTGGCCAACGTCGGTCTCCGTAGACGGCTGTCCTGGGGGTGGGACGGGTGGCGCTCGGTGGCGGTACGGGTACGGGCAGGCGGTCTACGGCGCCCGGCGATCGCGCGCGCCGAGCCCCTCGTCCTCCGCGTCGGTCCACAGGGCGGTGTCGTACGGCGCGTCCGGGATGGTCACCATCTCGGGGGCGGGTACCGGGGTGCGCACGGGGCGCTTGCCCAGGCCGTACGCGCCGGGCCGCCCGCCGGACACGTCCGCGGTGCCGTCCCGCAGCAGTTGCAGGCTCTCGCGCAGATGGTCCGTGTCGCTGCGCACCCGGCGGATGTCCAGGCCGCCGCCGACCCGCTCCTCCAGTCGCCCGACCGACCGTTCAAGGTCGTCCAGACTGCGCTGAACTGCTGTCAGATCGTCCTGCAGGGACATGACTTGCCCTCACCTCCACGGGATGGTCGGCGCCCGTGCCGCCGCGTGCGGGACCGGCCCGCACGCAGCGGCGTGCGCCTGCGAGTGTCGCGCGTCACAGTCGCGATTGGGAAGAGATCTGCAGTGATTGCGGAACCGGACCGGCATGTTTCGGCGGGTGTGCGCTGTCGGGCCGTACCGACAGGCGTGCTTTTGTACGGCTGTGCGTACGCCCGCGGACGCGAACCCGTACGCTCTCCCGTCCCGCGTCCGAACGGGCGGCGTCCGCCCGGGACCGCGCCCGCCCGCCGTCCGGCGCCGTCCGCCGGAAGCGGAACGGTTGGGCCGGGCGGGTGGCCTTCACGGCGGCGGCCGACGTGTCGCCCGCTTCCGCGGCGGCCGGTCGCCTTCAGTGGTGGAGCCATAGATGTGATGAGCCGCAAAGTCGGCCGAACGTGATCCGTGGCCCCGCGGCCCGCCGCGGCGGCACGGCGCGGGCGAGCCCCGGAGGTAACCGTGATGACCCACCCCGTCAGCTCAGGCGGCGCGGCCGGCCGCAGGCGCCGGCGCGCCGCGCTCCTCGCTGCCGGAGTGCTGCTGCCCCTGCCGGTGCTGACCGGCTGCGGCGGGGGCGACGATGGCGCGCAGGCCGTCCCCGGCGCCCAGGACATCGTCGTCACCGCCCGCGACCGGGTGCGCCAGGGCGGCACGCTGCGCTGGGCGGTGGACGCCGTGCCCGGCACGCTGAACGCCTTCCAGGCGCGCGCGGACGCGGCCACGCGGCGCGTCACCGACGCCGTACTGCCCCGGCTGTTCACCCTGGACCGGAGCGGCCGGCCGCAGCGCAACCCGGACTACCTCGACGCCGCCGACATCACCGACCGCGAGCCCCGGCAGACCGTCGTCTACAAGATCAACCCGAAGGCGCGGTGGAGCGACGGGCGGGCCGTCGGCCCGGAGGACTTCGTGGCGCAGTGGAACGCGCTGCGCGGCAAGGACAACGCGTACTGGAGCGCGCGCAACGCCGGGTACGACCGGATCGACAAGGTCGAGCAGGGCGGCAGCGCGCACGAGGTCAAGGTCACCTTCGCCAAGCCGTACGCCGACTGGAGGTCGCTGTTCACACCGCTGTACCCGAAGAGCGTGATGGGCGACGCGCGGGCCTTCAACGACGGCGCCCGCGAACAGCTCAAGGCGGTGGCCGGGCCGTTCCGGGTGCAGGAGCGCGACGCGGACGAGGGGACCCTCACCCTCGTACGCAACCCGAAGTGGTGGGGCGCGCCGGCCAAGCTGGACAAGGTGGTGCTGACGGCACTGCCGCGCGACAAGCGGGCCGCGGCGCTGACCGCCGGGACGGTCGACCTGGCCGAGGTGGACCCGGCCGACGCCCAGAGGGTCGCCGCGGCGCGCAAGCCGAAGCCGTCCGGGCCGGCGAGTGCGGGGTCCCCTGGCGCGGGCTCGCCGGGCGGCGGATCTCCGAGCGCGGGCTCGCCGGGCGCCGGATCGCCCAGCGCCGGCGTGCCGGGCGGGGAGTCGGCGGCCGGGCGCGTCGAGGACGCCGAGCACGAGGCCGGGCACTCCCCGGGCCCGCGCGGCGACGACGCGCCGCCGCGCAACGCGTCCGCCGCCGAACGGGACGCCCTGCGCCGCTACACCGTCCGCAAGGCCCTCGAACCCGCCTACACACAGCTCGCCCTCAACGGCAGCGTCACCCCGCTCGACGACGAGCGGGTGCGCCGCGCGGTGGCCCGCGCCATCGACCGGCAGAAGCTGGCCGACACCGTGCTCAAGCCGCTCGGCCTGCCGAACCGGCCGCTGGGCAGCCATCTGCTGATGGCGGGCCAGCCCGGGTACACGGACCACAGCGGCGCCCTCGGCGGGCCGGACACCTCGGCCGCGAAGGCGATGCTGGCGGACGCGGGCTGGCGGGCGCCGGGCGGCTCCGCCGGGCAGGAGAAGAAGCCCGGCCAGGAACCGGAGAAGAAGGTGGACGCCGACCGGGGCGGCGCCGCCGACGACAAGGCGGGCGACGCGGCCCGCGCGGACTCCGTGCCGACCACACCGCTGTCCTCGGCCGGTGTGCGCTCCGCCGACCTCCTGCGGTCCGCCCTGCTGCGGCAGAGCGCCTTCTTCTACAAGGACGCGGCGGCCAACCGGCGTACGACGGCCGAGGGCGACACGACGGGCCCGGCGTACGCGGACTACCGGCGCTACGAGATGCTCGCGGCCGACGCGCTGAGCGCCGCCGAGATGATCGAGGTGGCCCCGGCACCCGGCGGCCGGGGCACCGGCGCCGAGCAGGCGCGCCGGGGCGCGGCGGCCGACGGCAAACCGGTCGAGGGCGGTCTCGCCGCCCCGGGTGACCTCTTCCAGGCCGACCCGGCCGCCCACGGGCCCGTACCGGCCCTCAAGAAGGACGGCAAGCCGCTCGCCCTGCGCTTCGTGCTCCCCGACGGACCCGGGTCCGAGCGCCTGCGGACGGTGGCCGACCGGATCTCCCGGATGCTCGCCCGGATCGGCGTGCAGACCGTCGTTCAGAAGGTGCCCGACAAGAGCTACTTCGAGGACCACATCGCGGCCGGCGACTACGACCTGGCGCTCTACACCTGGCCCGCCTCCGCCTATCCGGCCACCGACGGCCGCCCGATCTACGCCAAGCCGCAGCCCGCGGCCGACGGCAGCCTCACCGTCGAGCAGAACTACACCCGGGTCGGCACCGACCACATCGACCAGCTCTTCGACCAGGCGGCGGCCGAGCTGGACGAGGACGCCTCCCGTGAGCTGGTCGAGCGCGCCGACGCCCGGATCTGGGCGGCGGCCGGGTCCGTACCGCTCTACCAGCGCCCGGAGGTCGTCGCGGCGAGGAACAACCTGGTCAACGCCGGCGCCTTCGGCTTCGCGACCCCGCGCTTCCAGGACATCGGCTACAAGAAGTGACGGACCGGGCGTAGCGGACAGCTCTCAGGGCCGGCCGGGGCGGACCCACTGCCCGGCCGGCCCTTGCGCGGCCGCCGTCCGGCTCGGTTACGCAGGGGTGGCACCCGGGCGAAGCACAGGTGGGTCCCCGGCGTACAGTAGCCGTTCGAAAACGGATCACCGCAGGTCAGAGCCGGTTCGTATGCCCTGGCGCTGCCGATGCGGCGGCAGCCCCGTACCATGGGGTGAGGCCGTGGCGTCTTCATGCCCGGCAGGCACACGTACCGGACCGTACGTGCAGCCATCCACGATCCGGGAGAAGCGCCGCAGTATGCCCACGCGCCACGACATTCGTAACGTCGCCATCGTCGCTCACGTCGACCACGGCAAGACCACGCTGGTCGACGCCATGCTCAAGCAGGCCGGCTCCTTCGCCGCGCACGCAGCCGAGTCCCTCGACGACCGCATGATGGACTCGAACGACCTGGAGCGTGAGAAGGGCATCACGATCCTGGCCAAGAACACGGCGGTGAAGTACCACCCCAAGGATGGCGGCGACGTCATCACCATCAACATCATCGACACCCCCGGCCACGCCGACTTCGGTGGCGAGGTCGAGCGCGGCCTGTCGATGGTGGACGCGGTCGTGCTCCTCGTGGACGCCTCCGAGGGCCCGCTGCCGCAGACCCGCTTCGTGCTGCGCAAGGCGCTGGACGCGAAGATGCCGGTCATCCTGTGCATCAACAAGACGGACCGCCCGGACTCCCGGATCGCCGAGGTCATCGACGAGACCTACGACCTGTTCCTGGACCTGGACGCGGACGAGGACCAGATCGAGTTCCCGATCGTCTACGCCTGCGCCCGTGACGGTGTCGCCTCGCTGACCAAGCCGGAGGACGGCACGGTCCCGCAGGACAGCACCAACCTGGAGCCGTTCTTCACCACCCTGCTGGACGCCGTCCCGGCCCCCGAGTACGACGAGTCGGCGCCGCTGCAGGCCCACGTCACCAACCTCGACGCGGACAACTTCCTCGGCCGTATCGCGCTGCTCCGGGTCGAGCAGGGCGAGCTGCGCAAGGGCCAGACCGTCGCGTGGATGAAGCGCGACGGATCGGTCCAGAGCGTGCGCATCACCGAGCTGATGATGACCGAGGCGCTCACCCGCAAGCCGGCCGAGGTCGCGGGCCCCGGCGACATCTGCGCCGTCGCGGGCATCCCCGACATCATGATCGGCGAGACGCTGGCCGACCCGGAGAACCCGGTCGCGCTGCCGCTGATCACCGTCGACGAGCCGGCGATCTCGATGACCATCGGTACGAACACCTCGCCGCTGGTCGGCCGTGGCGGCACCGGCAAGGGCGCGGACGCCAAGGCCGCGACCAAGGACCGCAAGGTCACCGCCCGCCAGGTCAAGGACCGTCTGGACCGCGAGCTGATCGGTAACGTCTCGCTGCGCGTGCTCGACACCGAGCGCCCCGACGCCTGGGAGGTGCAGGGCCGCGGTGAGCTGGCGCTGGCCATCCTGGTCGAGCAGATGCGCCGCGAGGGCTTCGAGATGACCATCGGCAAGCCGCAGGTGGTCACCAAGGAGGTCGACGGCAAGACCTTCGAGCCGGTCGAGCGCATGACGATCGACGTGCCCGAGGAGCACATGGGCGCCGTCACGCAGCTCATGGGTGTCCGCAAGGGCCGGATGGACAACATGTCCAACCACGGCTCCGGCTGGGTCCGCATGGAGTTCGTCGTCCCGTCCCGCGGCCTGATCGGCTTCCGTACGGAGTTCCTGACCAACACCCGCGGCACCGGCATCGCGCACTCCATCCACGAGGGCCACGAGCCCTGGTTCGGCACCCTGACGACCCGCAACAACGGTTCGCTGGTCGCCGACCGGGCCGGCGCGGTCACCGCCTTCGCGATGACCAACCTCCAGGAGCGCGGCGTGCTGTTCACCGACCCCGGCACCGAGGTGTACGAGGGCATGATCGTCGGCGAGAACTCGCGCTCCGACGACATGGACGTGAACATCACCAAGGAGAAGAAGCTCACCAACATGCGCTCCTCCTCGGCCGACTCCTTCGAGGCGATCGTGCCGCCGCGCAAGCTCTCCCTGGAGCAGTCGCTGGAGTTCTGCCGCGACGACGAGTGCGTCGAGGTCACCCCGGAGGCGGTCCGTATCCGCAAGGTCGTCCTCGACCAGAAGGAGCGCGGCCGTACCGCCTCGCGCGCCAAGCGCTGACCCGGACGCGTCGCCGGGAAACCACGCTGGGTAATTCCCGGCGGACGGCCGGCGATTACGCTCCGCGAGCGCCCCACCGGATTTTCCATCCGGTGGGGCGCTTTCCGTTTACCGGCTCCGCGCTCCCGCTAGCGCATTCATGTTTCCCGTGTCAACGGGATTCCGATTGCGATCCGGCCATGATGAGTCCGAATTACGGACGAAGATCACGATGTGGTGCGTCGACAGTCCGTTTCGTTACCGTCTGGATGGTTTGGTTTGTCCGGATTCCGAACTCTAGGAAAACGGATGTGACCAAACCGAGACCCCTTACACGTGGTTTATGGGGCGAAGGTGACTGAGACTGGGGTGCATTGAGCTCGGGTCAATGGGTCACGCGCTGTGGGGAGCGCCGACTCACGAGCAGCAGGGGCTGGTCGCTGGCTGTCAGGGGTGTCAGCTGCGGGCAGCTCCTTTCCATGAAGTGAATGGACTCATGAGGAGGCAGTCCCATGCGCGGTGCCAAGAGCGCCACCTGGGTCGCAGGTGCGATTGTCGTGGCGATGACCGCCACGGCGTGCGGCGGCGGCAGTGGTAGTGGCAACAACGCGGCCGTTGACCCCAACGGCACATACACCTACTACAGCACCGAGCCGCAGCACGAGCTGATCCCGACCAACAGCAACGAGGTCGGCGGCGGCTACATCATCAAGAACCTCTTCCGAGGTCTGGTGGACTTCGACGCCAACGGCAAGCTGCGTTACCAGAACGCCGAGAGCGTCGAGTCCACGGACAACCAGCACTTCACGGTGAAGCTGAAGAAGGGCTGGAAGTTCCACAACGGCGAGCCGGTGACGGCCTCCTCGTTCGTGGACGCCTGGAACTGGGGTGCCAACGCCAAGAACGCCCAGCTGAACTCCTCCTGGTTCGAGTTCATCAAGGGCTACGAGGACGTCCACCCGAAGGAGGGCGACCCGGAGACCGACAAGATGTCGGGCCTGAAGGTCGTCAACGACAACGAGTTCACCATCGAGCTGTCGAAGCCGGTCTCCACCTTCAAGGAGCGGCTCTTCTACGACGCCTTCTTCCCGCTGCCCAAGGCCTTCTTCAAGGACCCCAAGGGCTTCGGCGAGCACCCCATCGGCAACGGCCCGTACCAGCAGGACGGGAACTGGGAGCACAAGGTCCAGTTCAAGACGAAGAAGTACGCCGACTACAAGGGCGCGGACAAGCCCAAGAACGGCGGCGTGATCTTCAAGTTCTACAACACGGACGACAGCGCCTACAACGACCTGGTCTCCGACAAGGTCGACATCATGTACAAGGTCCCGAACTCGGCGACCAGCAAGTTCAAGAGCGACCTCGGTGAGCGCGCGGTCAACGAGCCGTACGGCGGCCAGACCACCATCGCCTTCCCCATGTACGACAAGGAGTGGGGCAAGCCCGAGAAGGCCAAGGTCCGCCAGGGCCTGTCCATGGCGATCGACCGCCAGACGATCGTCAAGACCGTGCTGAAGGACGCCTACGACGCGGCCGACGGCTGGGTGCCCTCGGTCGTCGAGGGCTACAAGAAGGACGCCTGCGGCGAGTTCTGCAAGTTCAACCCGACCAAGGCCAAGCAGCTGATCAAGGAAGGCGGTGGCGTCCCCGGCAACAAGATGACCATCACCTTCAACAACGACGGCGGCCACCGGGACTGGGCCGAGGCGGTCTGCAACGACATCAAGCAGAACACCGGCGTGAACTGCGCCGCCCAGCCGCGCCCGACCTTCCAGCAGGTCCGTAACGAGATCACCGGCAAGAAGATGGACAGCGCCTTCCGTATGGCGTGGGTCCAGGACTTCCCGAACATCTCCAACTTCATCTCCGAGCAGTACCGCACCGGTGCCGGCGCGAACGACATGGGCTTCTCCGACCCCGAGCTGGACAAGCTGATGGACCAGGCCAACAGCGCCAAGACCATCGAGGAGTCGAACAAGCTCTACGCCCAGGCCGAGACCAAGCTGACGGAGAAGATGCCCTCCATCCCGCTGTTCTTCGACCACACCCTCGGCGGTTACTCGAACAACGTGCAGAACGTGAAGTTCGACACCTACCGCCAGGCGATCTGGACCGACGTCGAGGTCAAGAAGAAGTAACCGGGACGCTGCATGTGACGCAGGCCCAGTAGCCGCCCGCCCCCACTTACCCCCGGGGCGAGGCGGCCACTGGGCCCGTCAGCGACAGGAGGAACCATGGGGCGTTATGTCGCGAGGCGACTGCTCCAGATGATCCCGGTTTTCATCGGGACCACTCTGCTCATTTTCCTGATGGTGTATTCGCTGCCGGGCGACCCCATCAAGGCGCTTTTCGGTGACAAGGCCGCCGACCCGGCCACCGTCGCCAGACTTCGGCACCAGTTCGGGCTGGACCAGCCCATGCTGACCCAGTACTGGAACTACCTGACCGGTCTGTTCAAGGGGGACTTCGGGCAGAGCTTCACCGGCCGCCCGGTCGCCGACCTGATCGGCGAAGCCTTCCCGGTGACCATCCGGCTGGCGCTCTACGCCTTCGCCATCGAGGTCGTCATCGGTGTCGCGCTCGGCATGCTCACCGGCCTCAAGCGCGGCAAGTTCATCGACCAGCTGGTCCTGGTGCTCACCCTCGTCGTGATCTCGGTCCCGGTGTTCGTGCTCGGCTTCCTCGCCCAGTTCTTCCTGGGCCTGAAGTGGCAGCTGATCACACCGACGGTTCAGGACTCCATGAACCTGGGGCAGCTGACCGTACCGGCGATCGTGCTCGGCGCCCTGTCGCTCGCGTACGTCACCCGGCTCACCCGTACCACCGTCGCGGAGAACCTGCGCGCCGACTACATGCGCACCGCGCTCGCCAAGGGCCTGCCCAAGAGCCGGCGCCTGGGCGTGCACCTGATGCGCAACTCCCTGATCCCCGTGGTCACCTTCCTCGGCACCGACCTCGGCATGCTGATGGGCGGCGCCATCGTCACCGAGGGCATCTTCAACGTCCAGGGCATCGGCAACACGCTGTACCGGGCGATCCAGACCAGTGAAGGCCCCACCGTGGTCGGCATCGTGACGGTGCTCGTCCTCATCTACCTCGTGAGCAGCCTGGTCGTGGACCTGCTGTACGCCGTTCTGGACCCGAGGATCCGCTATGCCTGAGAAGACAACTGTGAACCCCGGCAGCGTCGCGGGACCGGGCACCACCGGCGACACCGTGGACCTCGCGGCGCCCGGCGTCGGCGCCGCCGCTGCCGACGCGGCCGGCGGCGGCCCCAACAAGCCCCGCAGCCTCGGCCAGGACGCGTGGCGCGAGCTGCGCGTGCGGCCGATGTTCTGGATCGCCGGCGTCCTGCTCGTCCTGCTGATCGTCATGGCGATCGTGCCGTCGCTCTTCACGGGCGCCGACCCCGACCACGCCGACCTGCGCAACCACTACCTCGGCGAGCCCCAGTGGTCGCACCTGTTCCAGGTGGACTGGTTCGGCTACAACAAGCAGGGCCAGAGCGTATGGGCCCGTACGGTGTACGGCGCCCGCGCCTCGATCATCGTCGGCGTCTGTGTGACCTTCGCGGTCACCGTCTTCGGCGGTCTGCTCGGCATGCTCGCCGGCTACTTCGGCGGCTGGGCCGACGCCCTCCTGTCGCGCATCACCGACGTGTTCTTCGGCATCCCGCTGCTGCTCGGCGCGCTCGTACTCCTCCAGGCGTTCACCAACCGCACCGTGTGGACCGTGACCCTGGGCCTGTCCGTCTTCGGCTGGATGCAGCTCGCCCGCGTCATGCGCGGCGCGGTCATCACCCAGAAGCAGTCGGACTTCGTGACGGCCGCCAAGGCGCTCGGCGCCGGCCACAGCCGCATCCTGTTCAAGCACATCCTGCCGAACGCCATCGGGCCGGTCATCGTCGTCGCCACCATCGCGCTGGCCGGCTACATCTCCGCCGAGGCCACCCTGTCCTACCTGGGCATCGGCCTCCAGCCGCCGGCCATCTCCTGGGGCGTGGACATCTCCGCGGCCAAGGACGTGCTGCGCGACGCCCCGCACGTACTGCTCATCCCCTCGGCGTTCCTGAGCATCACCGTGCTGGCGTTCATCCTCCTCGGCGACGCGGTGCGCGACGCCCTCGACCCCAAGCTGCGCTGAGGGAGGCGTACGTGACCACCATCTCCAAGACCGCGGACGTTCCCGCGGCACAGTCGGACGACAAGGACAGCGGTCCGCTGCTCGACGTCCGTGACCTGCATGTCGAGTTCCACACCCGGGACGGCGTCGTCAAGGCCGTCAACGGCGTCAACTACAACGTCAGCGCGGGCGAGACGCTCGCCGTGCTCGGCGAGTCCGGCTCCGGCAAGTCCGTCACGGCGCAGGCCGTGATGGGCATCCTGGACATGCCCCCGGCGAAGATCCCGCAGGGCCAGATCCTCTTCCGCGGCCAGGACATGCTGACGATGTCCCCCGAGGAGCGCCGCCGTATCCGCGGCGCGAAGATCGCCATGATCTTCCAGGACGCGCTGTCGTCGCTGAATCCGGTGCTCACCGTCGGCTACCAGCTCGGCGAGATGTTCCGGGTCCACCAGGGCCTGTCCAAGAAGGACGCCAAGGCCAAGGCCGTCGAGCTGATGGACCGGGTCAAGATCCCGGCCGCCGCGGCCCGCGTCTCGGACTATCCGCACCAGTTCTCCGGCGGTATGCGCCAGCGCATCATGATCGCCATGGCGCTGGCCCTGGAGCCGGACCTGATCATCGCCGACGAGCCGACGACGGCCCTGGACGTGACGGTCCAGGCGCAGGTCATGGACCTGCTCGCGGACCTCCAGCGCGAGTACAACATGGGCCTGATCCTGATCACCCACGACCTGGGTGTGGTCGCGGACGTCGCCGACAAGATCGCGGTGATGTACGCGGGCCGGATCGTCGAGCACGCACCCGTACACGAGCTGTACGCGAACCCCGCGCACCCCTACACGCGCGGCCTGCTCGACTCCATCCCGCGCCTGGACCAGAAGGGCCAGGAGCTGTACGCGATCAAGGGCCTGCCGCCCAACCTGCTGAACATCCCGACGGGTTGCGCGTTCAACCCGCGCTGCCCCAAGGCGCAGGACATCTGCCGCACGGAGGCGCCGCCGCTGCACAGCGTCGCCGACGGCCGCGGCAGCGCGTGCCACTTCTGGGAGGAGACGATCAATGGCTGAGCCGAAGAAGGAAGCGCGGCGCGAGCCCATCCTCGAAGTCCGCGACCTGGTCAAGCACTTCCCGCTCACCCAGGGCATCCTGTTCAAGAAGCAGGTCGGCGCGGTCAAGGCCGTCGACGGCATCTCCTTCTCCCTGTACGAGGGCGAGACCCTCGGCATCGTCGGCGAGTCCGGCTGTGGCAAGTCCACCGTCGCCAAGCTGCTGATGAACCTGGAGCGGGCGACGTCCGGCGAGGTCTTCTACAAGGGCGAGGACATCTCCAAGCTGTCCGGGCGCGCGCTGAAGGCCGTGCGCCGCAACATCCAGATGGTCTTCCAGGACCCGTACACCTCGCTCAACCCGCGGATGACGGTCGGCGACATCATCGGCGAGCCCTTCGACATCCACCCGGAGGTGGCGCCGAAGGGCGACCGGCGCCGCAAGGTGCAGGACCTGCTGGACGTGGTCGGTCTCAACCCCGAGTACATCAACCGCTATCCGCACCAGTTCTCGGGCGGCCAGCGCCAGCGCATCGGCATCGCCCGCGGCCTGGCGCTCAACCCCGAGATCATCATCTGCGACGAGCCGGTCTCGGCGCTGGACGTGTCCGTCCAGGCGCAGGTCATCAACCTGATGGAGAAGCTCCAGGACGAGTTCAACCTCTCCTACCTCTTCATCGCGCACGACCTGTCGATCGTCCGGCACATCTCGGACCGGGTCGGGGTCATGTACCTCGGCAAGATGGCGGAGATCGGCTCCGACGAGCAGATCTACGACCACCCGACCCACCCGTACACCCAGGCCCTGCTCTCCGCCGTCCCCGTACCGGACCCGGAGGCCCGTGCCGGCCGTGAGCGGATCATCCTCTCCGGCGACGTGCCGTCCCCGGCCAACCCGCCGTCGGGCTGCCGCTTCCGCACCCGCTGCTGGAAGGCCCAGGACAAGTGCGCCGAGGAGGTGCCGCTGCTCGCCGTGCCGGAGCGCTTCGCCGCCACCGGCAGCCTGGCGGCGCACGAGTCGGCCTGCCACTTCGCGGAGGAGAAGGACGTGGTCGGCGCGGCCTGAGCGGCCCCGTACGCGCGTACGCGGGGGCGCCCGGAGCATGCTGCTCCGGGCGCCCCCGCCGCCGTTTCGCCAGCCGTCACCCGCGCACGCCCCGGGCCCCCTCTCCTTTGGGCACCACGGTGAACCACACCGCCTTCCCGTTCGGACAGTCCCGCACCCCCCAGCTGTCGGCGCAGGCGTCCACGATCCCGAGCCCCCGCCCGAACTCCTCGTCGACCTCGGCCTTCTGCTGCTCCGGCACGCCCGGCCCGGTGTCCCACACGGCGATCGTCAGATCGAACGGCGACCGGTCCACGCTCACATACGCGTCGGTCTTCGCGTACTGGTACGAGTTGGTCACCAGCTCCGACACCATCAGCTCCGCCGTCTCCACCAGGCAGCTCAGCCCGGCCCCGTGCAGGATGTGCCGCAGCGCGGCTCTGACGACACCGACCGCCCGCGGGTCGTGCGGAATGAACAAGCCGTAGGACCAGGTCTCGCTGGGCGTGCTCATGAGGCAGCCTCCAGGTGAGTGCAGTCTGTGACTGGCGACACACACAAGGTAGCGACTGGGGTTGTCTATTCACAACCACATGGCGGGGATGCTGAGTTGCGAAATACTGCTCGCGTGCACCGAGGGAGGGACCGATGGGACTGCGAGCCAACCCGACGTACCGTCAGCGACGCTTCGGGGCGGAGGTCCGCAAGCTGCGCGAGCGCGCGAGGCTCTCGGTGGGCGAGAGTGCCGCCGTGATGGGAATGCACCAATCGCACATCAGCAACGTCGAGAACGGGCGTACGAGCCTGTCCGCCGAGCGGCTGCGCAAACTCGCCGACGCGGTGGGGGACATCGACACCGCATACGTCGAGGCGCTGACCGACCTCGGACAGCAGAGCGGAAAGGGGTGGTGGAGCCTGTACCGCAACAGCGTCCGGGGACCGCTGCTCGACTTCGCCGAGCTGGAGGCGGGAGCCGAGTCCATCACCTGCTACGAGCCGATGTTCGTCCCCGGCCTGCTCCAGACGAGGGCGTACGCGGCGGCCGTGCACCGTGGCGGATACGTCGAGGTGTCCCGCAGCGCGGAGGCGTCCGCGGTGGATTTCCGGCTGGCGAGGCAGCGGGTGCTCTCCGGGGAACGGGCGCCGAGGTTCCACGCCGTCATCCATGAAGCCGCGCTGCGGGCGTCGTTCGGCGGCCGGGCGCTCATGCGCGATCAGCTGCTGCTCCTGCTCGAAGCCGCCCGCCTGCCGAACGTGACGGTCCAGGTGCTGCCGTTCGAAGGACCGGTGGCCTTCGGTACGGCCTTCACGGTGCTGACGCCGTCCGTCCGCGCACTGTCGACGGTGGTCGTCACCCACGTCGAGAACTCCCTCTACCTGGGCGAAGTTGACGCGATCAACCGGTATGCGCACACGTTCGATAGGCTGACGGAGGTCGCGCTCGGTCCCGAAGCGCCGCGTTCGAAGGACTCGGTCAGACTCATCGAGCGACTCCTGTACCCCCTGCTCTAGGAAGGTGCACATGTCCCGGTCCGATTGGCAGAAGTCCAGCTTCAGCGAAGGCCACACGGAGAACTGCGTCGAGGTGGCCGCCGGACCCGGCGGGACCCGGCGGGTGCGGGAGAGCGCCGGGCCCGGGACGGTGCTGGGAGTGTCCGTACGCGCGCTGGCCGGGCTGGTGCGGACGGTGAAGGCGGGGGCGCTCGACCGGGCGGCCGGATGATCCACGGGCGGGGCCGGAGCGGCCGGCGCAGACTGGAGGCGTAGGCACGTTCCACCGGGTGGGGTGAGGCCGATGCGCCGCCATGGCATCACGACGTCCGCCGCCGTCCTCGCGGCGGCCGCGGCCGCGCTGGCGGGCTGCGGGTCCTCCGGCGAGGGCCGCCCGGACCGTACGGGGACCACGGTCACCAGTACGCGCACGGTCACCGGGGAGCCGACGCCCTCCGCCGGCGGGACGGCTACGGAAGGCTCCGGCACCACCACCGCACGGGACGCCGCCTCCGTCGTCCAGGACTTCTACGCGGCCGTCAACGCCCGCGACTTCCGTCGCGCCTGGGACCTCGGAGGCAAGAACCTGGGCGGTTCGTACTCCTCCTTCGCCGCGGGCTTCGCCGATACCGTCCGCGACACCGTGCACGTCGTCGGTGTGAGCGGCGACGTGGTGACGGTGACACTGGAGGCCGCACAGCGGGACGGGTCGGTGCGGACCTTCGCCGGTACGTACACGGTCCGGGACGGGGGCATCGTCGCCGCGGACATCCGGGCGGTGGCGGGGCCTACGCCGAGTGACGGGGGCGGGCGTTCCCCGCGTCCCGGGCCGTCGACGGGCGGGCCCGACTTCGACTGCAGCGATCTCCACGGCCCGACCAAGGTCGGGCCCGACGATCCGCACCATCTCGACCGGGACGGCGACGGGACCGGCTGCGAGTCGGACGAGGGCCGGTGAGCCGCAGTCCACGCCCCGTGGCCGGGTGAGCGTCGCGGCGGCCGGTCGGGCCGCCGCCCGGTCCGTCGGTCAGGCCTTCGTCCCGTCGTCCCGGCGGCGCACCATCTCGGTGATCCAGGTGGGCGCGAACGGGGACGTGCAGCCCGGGGAGGTCGGGTAGTCCTTGAGGACTTCGAGGCGCTCACCGATGTCGATGGCGCGGGCGCGGTGCCCGGCGTGTGCGATGCCGATCTGGGCCAGGCAGTGGTTCATCGCCCACTGCAGGCGGTCGGGGGCGTCCTTCATCCGCGCTTCGATGGTGTCGAGCAGCCCCGTGAGATCGAGGCCCGCCGGCTTCTTCGCCACACGTTCGGCGGTCAGCGTCCAGCCGGCACTCGCGACCACCGGGTCGGGGTCGGCGGTCCAGGCCACGCGCAGCTCCTCGGCGTGCGGGCTCTTCTTCACCACGTTGCTCACGAGCCAGTCGTGCACCTTGGGGGTGCGCGCCTGTCGCAGCATGGCGTCCAGCTCGTCCCGGCCGAACGCCTTCGGGCGGCAGATCAGGATCGCCAGCAGTTTCGCCGCGCTGTCGTCCGTCTCCCAGAGCTCGCGCGCGAGGTCCGGCCGCGTCTTCAGGCGCTTCGCGAGCGCGCGCAGCTTGCCGAGGTTCACGGCGTGGTCGTCACCGTGCCTCGCGTTCACTTCGCGTGTCTTCGGGTCCGCGAGTCCGTCCAGCTCGGCCGTCACCTCGGCCACCGTCGGCCCGGTCCGCGTCGTCTCGGCCACCTGGGCCTCCTGCTCCTCGCGTGCGAAGAGCCAGCCTACGACGTGGGTCCGGCCGCTCGACGGCGTCGGCCGGGCGGCGCCGCCCGATCGGCCCCGCCCGTCCGGGCCGCCGACCGGCGAAGATCGCTCGTACGGGGGGTTCTGTCCCGTGTTGCGGCTGAGTGACGGGTTCTGAGGGGTTTGAGGTGTCAGGTTGGGGTCGGCAGGACGGGTGGGGTGTCCCGGGTCGCGGTGTTGAGGAGGCAGGGCGTTGCGCGGAGGCTTGCGCGCCGGGTCGGCGTTCTTCGTGGCCGCCGCGGTCGCCGTGGCGGCTGCCGGGTGCGGCGGGGGCGGGCAGGACCCCAGCGTCGTACGGGCGTCCTGGGGCGACCCGCAGAACCCGGTGGAGCCGGCCAACACCACCGACGTACAGGGCGGCAAGGTGCTCGACCTGGCCTTCCGGGGGCTCAAGCGGTACAACCCGCGGACGGCTGTGGCGGAGAACATGGTCGCGGAGTCGGTCGAGTCGCCGGACGCGCGGAACTTCACCGTGAAGCTGAAGCCGGGGTGGACGTTCAGCAATGGCGAGAAGGTGACCGCCCGTTCTTTCGTGGACGCCTGGAATTACGGGGCCCTGGTCACCAACCGGCAGCAGGGCGCGCCGTTCTTCAGTTACGTCGAGGGATATGAGCAGGTGCATCCCGAGGAGGCGGGGGCGAAGCCGACCGCGAAGACGATGCGGGGGCTGCGGGTACGGGACGAGCTGACGTTCACGGTCCGGCTGAACCAGAAATTCGGGCTGTGGCCGGACATGCTCGGCTACAACGCCTTCATGCCGCTGCCCCGGCTGTTCTTCACCGATCACGACGCGTGGCTGGCGAAACCGGTCGGCAACGGGCCGTACGCCGTGCAGTCGTATGCCAAGGGCGGGATCATGCGCCTGCGGACCTGGAAGAACTATCCCGGTCCGGACCGGGCGAAGAACGGCGGGGTCGATCTCCAGGTCTATACGGACAACGACACCGCCTACACCGATCTGATGGCCGGGAATCTCGATCTGGTCGACGACGTCCCGGCTCCGCAGCTGAAGCATGTGCAAAAGGATCTGGGCGGCCGGTACATCAACCAGCCCGCCGGGATCATCCAGACGCTGTCGTTCCCGATGTACGACGGGAAGTGGTCGAAGCCGGGGGTGGAGAAGGTACGGCGGGGGATTTCCATGGCCGTCAACCGGCCCGCGATCACCCGGCAGATCTTCCGGGGGACGCGCACGCCCGCCACCGACTGGACCGCGATGGCCCTGGGGGAGCACGGCGGCTACCAGGCGGGGCTCTGCGGCGCCGCGTGCACCTACGATCCGGCCGCGGCCCGGAAGCTGGTGGCCGAGGGGGGCGGAATTCCCGGCGGCTCGATGAAGGTGACGTACAACGCGGACACCGGATCGCACAAATTGTGGGTGGACGCCCTGTGCAACAGCGTCAACAAGGCGCTGGGCCGGCACGTGTGCGACGGCAGCCCGATGGGGACTTTCGCCGACTACCGCACCAAGGTCACCAACAAGAAGATGAGCGGCCCGTACCGCGCCGGCTGGCAGATGGACTATCCGCTGATCCAGACCTTCCTGCAGAGCCAGTACTTCACCGGCGCCTCGTCCAACGACTCCGGCTGGAGCAACAAGGAATTCGACCGGCTGGTGAGCCGGGCGAACGCCCAGAGCGACCAGCGGCAGGTCAATGACACCTACCACCAGGCCGAGCGGCTGCTCGCGCGGGAAATGCCGGCGATTCCGCTCTGGTACCAGAACGGCAGCGGCGGCTACGCGGACCGGGTCGGGCACGTCGCCCTGAACCCCTTCAGCGTCCCGGTGTACGAGCAGATCACGATCAGGGACTGAGGGGACGGGCGGGCGGCCATGGGGCGTTATGTGATCCGGCGGCTGTTGCAGATGGTGCCGGTCTTCATCGGTGCCACCTTCCTGATTTTCGTGATGGTGTACGCGCTCGGCGATCCGGTCGCCGCCCTTTCCGGCGACCGCGCGCCCGACCCCGCGACCGCCGCGCAGATCCGCCGCGAACTCCATTTGGACCGGCCGCTGTGGCAGCAGTACCTGCATTACATGGGGCAGATCTTCAGCGGTGACTTCGGCACCACCTTCGACGGGCAGCCGGTCCTGGACAAGATGGGCACCGCCTTCCCCGTCACCCTGCGGCTGACCGCCGTCGCCATCGTCGCGGAGATCGTCGTCGGCGTGACGCTCGGCGTGCTCAGCGGGCTGCGGCGGGGCCGGCTGCTGGACTCCGGGGTGCTGGTGCTCACGCTGGTCGTGGTGTCCGTACCGACGTTCGTCAGCGGCTACGTCCTCCAGTACCTGCTGGGCGTGAAGTGGGCGTGGGTGAGCCCGGCCGTCGCGCTGGGCGCGCCCCTGGACGAACTGCTGCTGCCGGGCTGTGTGCTGGCGCTGGTGTCGCTGGCGTACGTCACCCGGCTCACCCGCACGTCGATCGCGGAGAACGCCCGCGCCGACTATGTCCGTACGGCCGTCGCCAAGGGGCTGCCCCGGCGGCGGATCGTCGTGCGGCACCTGCTGCGCAACTCACTGATCCCGGTGGTCACCTTCATCGGCGCCGACGTCGGCACCCTGATGGGCGGCGCGGTGGTCACCGAACGGATCTTCAATGTGCACGGCGTCGGCTACGAGCTGTACCAGGGCATCGTCCGCCAGAACTCCCCGACCGTCGTCGGCTTCGTGACCGTCCTGGTCATCGTCTTCCTGCTGGCGACCCTGATCGTCGACCTCCTGTACGCCGTGCTCGACCCGAGGATCCGCTATGCCTGACCCCGCGCACGAGCGCCCGGAGCCGTTCCAGTCGACGGGCGGCAAGGCGTCGCTGCCCGCCGCCGAGGCGGAGTCGGTGGGCGCGCTGGCCGCGACACCGGAGGTGCCGGGCGCCCCGGGATCACCCCAGGGGACGGGGGCGCAGCCCGTCGGCCGGGCCCGCAGCCTGTGGTCGGACGCCTGGCACGACCTGCGCCGCAACCCGGTCTTCATCGTCTCCGGCCTGCTGATCCTCTTCTTCCTGCTGGTCGCCGTCCGGCCGTCCCTGCTGACCGGCACCGACCCGCTGGACTGCGACATCACCATGTCGCAGGAGGGCGCGCGAAGCGGCCACCCGTTCGGCTTCGACACCCAGGGCTGCGACGTGTTCGCGCGGACGGTGTACGGGGCGCGCGCCTCCGTGACGGTCGGCGTCTGCGCCACGGCCGGGGCGGCCCTCCTCGGCGGTGTGCTGGGCGGCCTCGCCGGGTTCTTCGGCGGCTGGTGGGACGCGCTGCTCTCCCGTGTCGCGGACATGTTCTTCGCCATCCCGATGCTGCTGGGCGGCCTGGTCTTCCTGTCCGTCGTGCCGTCCGGTTCGGTGTGGCCGGTCGTCGGGTTCATCGTGCTGCTGGGCTGGCCGCAGCTCGCGCGCATCGCCCGCGGCTCCGTACTGACCGTCAAACAGGCCGACTTCGTCCAGGCCGCGCGGGCCCTGGGAGCCGGGAACACCCGCCTGCTGCTGCGGCATCTGGCGCCCAACGCGGTCGCGCCGGTGATCGTCGTGGCGACCATCGCGCTGGGCACGTACATCGCGCTGGAGGCGACGCTGTCCTACCTGGGCGTCGGGCTGAAGCCGCCGACCGTCTCCTGGGGCATCGACATCTCCGAGGCGTCCAAGCAGATCCGCAACGCGCCGCACATGCTGCTGTGGCCCGCGGGCGCGCTCAGCCTGACCGTACTGGCGTTCATCATGCTCGGCGACGCGGTCCGCGACGCCCTCGACCCCAAGTTGCGCTGAGGAGACGGTGGATGACGGCTGAGGGGACGCGGGGGGCCACGGCCTCCGGCGCCGGGGCGGACGGCGGCACGCTGCTGGACGTGCGCGGCCTGAAGGTGGAGTTCCGTACGCGGGACGGCGTCGCGCACGCGGTCAACGGGGTCAGCTACCAGGTCGCGGCGGGCGAGACGCTGGCAGTGCTGGGCGAGTCGGGCTCGGGCAAGTCGGTGACCGCGCAGGCCGTGCTGGGCATCCTGGACACGCCGCCCGGCCGCATCACGGGCGGCGAGATCCTCTTCCACGGGCGCGACCTGCTGCGGATGGGCGCCGAGGAGCGGCGCAGAATCCGCGGCACCGAACTGGCGATGATCTTCCAGGACGCGCTGTCGGCGCTCAATCCGGTGCTGAGCGTGGGAGCGCAGCTCGGGGAGATGTTCGAGGTGCACCGGGGCGCGTCCCGCAAGGAGGCGCGCGCCCGCGCCGCCGAGCTGATGGACCGGGTGCGCATCCCGGCCGCCAGGAGCCGGGTGGGCGACTATCCGCACCAGTTCTCCGGCGGGATGCGCCAGCGCATCATGATCGCGATGGCGCTGGCCCTGGAGCCGGACCTGATCATCGCCGACGAGCCGACGACGGCCCTGGACGTGACGGTCCAGGCGCAGGTCATGGATCTGCTCGCGGAGCTGCGCAGGGAGTACGCCATGGGCCTCGTCCTGATCACCCACGACCTGGGCGTGGTCGCCGACGTCGCCGACCGGATCGCGGTGATGTACGCGGGCCGCATCGTCGAGACCGCCCCCGTCCACGACCTCTACCGGGCGCCCGCCCACCCGTACACCCGCGGCCTGCTCGACTCCATCCCGCGCCTGGACCACAAGGGCCGCGAACTGTACGCGATCAAGGGCCTGCCGCCCGGCCTGACCGCGATCCCGCCGGGCTGCCCCTTCCACCCGCGCTGCCCCAGGGCGCGGGACGTCTGCCGCACGGACCGGCCGCCGCTCTACGACGTGGCACCGGGCCGGGCCAGCGCGTGCCACTTCTGGGAGGAGACCATCGGTGAGCAAGGAGGCGGCCGGTGAGCGCTGAGGCGGACGCCCGCGCAGGGGAGCCGGTCCTCGACGTACGGGACCTGGCCAAGCACTATCCGCTGACGCGCGGCGTCGTGCTGCGCAAGCAGGTCGGCTCGGTCAAGGCGGTGGACACCGTCTCGTTCGTGCTGCGCAAGGGGGAGACGCTCGGCATCGTCGGGGAGTCCGGGTGCGGCAAGTCGACGGTCGCCAAGCTGCTGGTCGGGCTGGAGAAGCCGACGGGCGGGCGGATTCTGTACCGGGGCGAGGACATCACCAGGCTGTCGGGGCGCGCGCTGAAGGCCGTGCGCCGCAACATCCAGATGGTCTTCCAGGACCCGTACACCTCGCTCAACCCGCGGATGACGGTCGGCGACATCATCGGCGAGCCGTACGAGATCCACCCGGAGGTGGCGCCGAAGGGCGACCGGCGCCGCAAGGTGCGGGACCTGCTGGACGTGGTCGGTCTCAACCCCGAGTACATCAACCGCTATCCGCACCAGTTCTCCGGCGGCCAGCGCCAGCGCATCGGCATCGCGCGCGGCCTGGCGCTGCGCCCGGAGGTGATCGTGGCGGACGAGCCGGTCTCGGCCCTGGACGTGTCCGTCCAGGCGCAGGTCGTCAACCTCCTGGAGCGCCTCCAGGACGAGTTCGACCTGTCGTACGTCTTCATCGCGCACGATCTGTCCGTCGTGCGGCACATCTCCGACCGCGTCGCGGTGATGTACCTCGGCCGCTTCGCCGAGACCGGGACGGAGCAGGAGATCTACGGCCACCCGACGCACCCGTACACCCAGGCCCTGCTGTCCGCCGTGCCCGTACCGGACCCCCGGGCACGCGCCCGGCGCGACCGCATCCTGCTGTCCGGCGACGTGCCCTCACCGGCCGATCCGCCGTCCGGCTGCCGCTTCCGTACGCGCTGCTGGAAGGCGCGGGAGCGCTGCGCGCTGGAGGTGCCGGCGCTGGCCGTGCCGGAGGGGTTCGAGGACGTGACGGGGCCCGCCCGGCACGACTCGGCGTGCCACTTCGCGGCGGAACGGCGGGTCGTGCCGGGAGGCTGACGGGCTGTCCCGCTCCGGGGGCCGGTTTCAGCTGCCGAACGGAACGTCGCTGTTCGTGGCCATCCGCCGCTCGTCCGGATGCCGGGCGACGTAGCCCGTGACGGTGGACAGCGCCGCCTTGGCGGAAGTGCCGCTGCCGCAGCCGCCGCGCCACTTGGACGTGCCGTCCGGGTAGCAGGCGGCCCGCAGCCCGTAGATGAGGCTGTCGGCGTCGGCGCCGCCGGCCGCGTACGGTGCCAGCAGCTTGTCGACGTGCTTCCCGTCGCCCTTCCCGACCGTCCAGCCGGACGTCAGACCGAGCTCCCCGCGGTCCCGTTCCCGCGATCCGGCCCGGAGTTCGGAGACGATGTTGCGGGAATTGAGCGAGATGCTGAAGAGCCCCTTGTCCATCACCCGCTGCTTCTTGGGAACGGTCGGGCCGTGGGTCGCGAACGTCTTCGCCACGTCCCCGGAACTGCCGCTGAGCGCGATCCCTTCGAGCGGGCGCAGGCCGGACACCACGTCCTTCCAGCCGGGCCCTCCCTCGGTGCCGTAGAACCCGTAGAGGACCCGTACGCCCTGCTTCTCGACGGTGCGGCGGGCCAAGTCGCGCAGTGCCGCCATCGAGCAGTGCCGCCACTTCGCGTCGTCGCCGCGGCAGTAGTCCGGGTTCTTGACGTCGAGCCACACGAAGCTGACGGTCCTGCCCTCGGCGCGCCGCTGGGCGATGCGCTCCAGCATGGCCTGCATCGGGTCACCGGCGCTGGTGGGGGTGCCGTCGTGGTCCGCCCACCAGCCCTTCTTCCAGGCGGTGGCGTCGATCTCGACGGCGTTGGCCCCGTCCCGCAGCGCGGCGTCCACGCCGTCGGCGGTCAGCACGCGGTGGGCGATGGCGTAGGTGGGCCGCTGCGCGTCCTGGCGGGGGCCGGTGGCGGCGTCGGCCGGTGCGCTCGTACAGATGAGCGTCAGAACTCCGGCGGCGGCCAGGACAGGGACGCGGGCGCGTGTCCGGGCCGGAAAGCGGTGAGCCATGGTCTGCATAGATCCTCTTGTGGATTTGTCGCCTCCTCGGCTTCGCCCGTCCGGAGAACGGCGCACGGTGGTGCCGTCGCGATGTCCGCCCACGGGGAAAGCCGGAAGCAGGCGCCGCGTCCCGGTGCCGGTCCGCGTGCCCGCTCCGGTTCCCGCCTGCCCCGGAAGTCCGGTCCGACACCGGTGGAAGCCGCGGCGGGGAATCCGGCCCGTTCAGGAATCCCCGTGGGCCGCCTCGGGCCCGGGTGCCGCGTCCTCGATCGCCGCCAGTGCCGGGTCCAGCACGATGTCGGTGTCCCGCGCCGCCGTCGTGGGCTCCTCCGGGAAGTGGCAGGCCGTCAGGTGCCCGGCCGCGTTGCCGCTGATCCGCACCAGCGGCGGCTCCTCGGCGGCGCACTTGTCGCGCGCCTTCCAGCAGCGCGTACGGAACCGGCAGCCCGACGGCGGATCGATCGGCGAGGGCACGTCGCCGGCCAGCCGGATGCGTTCTCGGTCGTCCGCCTCGTCCTGCGCGTCCAGCAGCCGGGCCTCGGGGACGGCGGAGAGCAGCGCGTGGGTGTACGGGTGGCGCGGCCGGTGGTAGATCGAGTCCCGGTCGCCGACCTCGACGATCTTGCCGAGGTACATCACCGCGACGCGCTGGCTGAAGTGCCGCACGATCGCCAGGTCGTGCGCGATGAACAGGAACGCGATGTCCAGCTCGCGCTGCAACTCCTGGAGCAGGTTGACGACCTGGGCCTGGATGGAGACGTCCAGCGCCGAGACCGGCTCGTCCGCGACGATCAGCTTCGGCTCCAGGGCGAGCGCGCGGGCGACGCCGATGCGCTGGCGCTGGCCGCCGGAGAACTCGTGCGGGAAGCGGTTGTAGTGCTCGGGGTTGAGACCGACGATCTCCAGGAGTTCGCGGACCCGGTGCTCCCGGCCGCCCTCCGGGTCGATGCCGTTGATCTCCATCGGCCCGCCGATGATGGTGCCGACCGTCTGCCGCGGGTTCAGCGACGAGTACGGGTCCTGGAAGATCATCTGGATCTCGGAGCGGACCGGCGCCAGCTCCTTGCGCCCGGCGTGGGTGATGTCCCGGCCCCGGTACGTGATCGAACCGCCGGTCGGCTCCAGCAGCCGGGTCAGCAGCCGCCCGGTGGTGGACTTGCCGCAGCCGGACTCGCCGACCAGGCCGAAGGTCTCACCGCTGTACACGGTCAGGTCGATGCCGTCGACCGCCTGTACCGCGCCGATCCGGCGTTTGAACGGGAACCCGGCCATGATCGGGAAGTGTTTGGTCAGGCCCTCGGCGCTCAGCAGCACATCGCCGGGCCCGCCGGCGGCCGGACGGGGAGCGGGCACGATGACGTCTTCGGGTGTGCTCATGGGTTCGCTCCTAGGTCGTGTCTTTTGGATCAGCCTGGATCAGCCCGCGGCGTCTGGTGCGGTGCATCGCAAGGCGGAGCATTGCCCTCGGACTGGGTGTCCGTGGGTGATGCGACAACGCCGCGAGGGGCCGTGCCAGGCGCCGCGGGCCCAGGGTGATCCGAAAGACACGGCCTAGCCCAGCCGGGGCTTGATCTGTTCGGTGAACAGGGTGTGTTTCTGCTCGGCGTCCAGGTGGCAGGCCGCGGCCCGGCCCGGGGCCAGCGCCGGGCGTTCGTCCTGGCAGCGGGTGCCGCCGACCTCGGGGACGAAGCCGCAGCGCGGGTGGAAGGGGCAGCCCGACGGCGGCGAGAGCAGGCTCGGCGGCGCGCCGGGGATCGGTGTCAGCGGCTCCTCCACGCTCGCCGACAGCCGCGGCATCGAGCCCAGCAGGCCCCAGGTGTACGGGTGCCGCGGCTCCGTGAGGATCTCCTTGACGGTGCCGCGCTCGACGGCCCGCCCGGCGTACATCACCAGCAGTTCGTCGGCGGTGTTGGCGACCACGCCCAGGTCGTGGGTGATCAGGATGATCGCCGAGCCGAACTCCTGCTGGAGGTCCTTGAGCAGGTCCAGGATCTGCGCCTGTACGGTCACGTCCAGCGCGGTCGTCGGCTCGTCGGCGATCAGCAGGGACGGGTTGCACACCAGTGCCATCGCGATCATGGCACGCTGTCGCATCCCGCCGGAGAACTGGTGCGGATAGTCGTCCACCCGCAGCGTCGGCTGCGGGATGCCCACCTTGTCGAGCATCTCGACCGCGCGCCTGCGGCCCTCGCGCTTGCTCGCGCCGGTGTGCTTGACGAACGGCTCGGCGATCTGGCGGCCCACCGTGTAGTACGGCGACAGCGACGTCAGCGGGTCCTGGAAGATCATCGCCATCTTGTTGCCGCGCAGCTTCTCCAGGTCCTTCTCGCGGGCGCCGGTCAGCTCGTGGCCGTCGAGCACGATCTCACCGGTGATGGTCGTGTAGTTGGGGCTGTGCAGGCCCAGGATGGCGAGGTTGGTCACCGACTTGCCGGAGCCGGACTCGCCGACGATGCCGAGGGTGCGGCCGCGCTCCAGGTCGAAGGAGAGGTCGTCGACCGCCTTGACGACGCCGTCCTCGGTGGCGAACCGCACGTACAGGTCGCGGACGGACAGGAACGGGCCGGAGGCGGCCGGGACCGGCGCGTCCGCGGGCCGGGTGAGTGTGGACACGGGGTCTCTCCTAGGACAGCCGCACGCGCGGGTCGATGAACGCGTAGCAGGCGTCCACCACGATGTTGAACAGGATGATGAAGGTCGCGGCGAACAGCATCACGCCCATGGTCATGGGCAGGTCGGTGTTCTGCACCGACTTCACGGCCAGGGTGCCCAGGCCCGGCAGTGCGAAGGTGTATTCGGTGATCATCGCGCCGCCGAAGAGGGAGCCGAGATCGATGCCGAAAATGGTGACGATGGGAATGAGCGAGCCGCGCCAGGCATAGCGGAAGAAGACCGCACGGGACGCCATTCCCTTCGCCCGCGCGGTCCGTACATGGTCCTCCTGAAGCTGCTCGATCATCGACGAGCGGGCCATACGCGTGTACTGCGCGGTGAAGATGACGGACAGCACGCACCACGGAATGATCAGCCCCAGGAACCAGCCCAGCGGGTCCTCGGTGATCGGCACGTATTTCGGCTGACCGAACCAGCCGAGGTTGTAGACCAGCAGCGCGAGCACGATCGGCCCGATGAAATAGATCTGCATCGAGGAGAGCACCAGCGAGGACGAGCTGAAAATCTTGTCGATGAGCCGGCCCTGCTTCCAGGCGGCGATCATTCCCGTACCGACACCCACGGTCAGGAACACCGCGGCGGCGCCGATCGTCAGCGAGATGGTGGTGGGGAACCGGTCCACGATCGTGGCCCAGACGGGGTCGCCGTTGGCGAACGAATAGCCGAAGCAGGGGGCCGGGCAGGGCCCCTGCGCGAAATCCCGTCCGGTCACGATGCCGGACATGAATTCCCAGTACTGGACCGGTACGGGCTTGTCGAGTCCGAGATTCTTGTGGATCACTGCGATGGCGTCGGGCGTGCAGTTCTTTCCGCAGGCCAGCAGCGCGGGATCCCGGGGGGCGGCGAAGAAGAGGAAGAACGTGAACGCGCTGATGATCAGCAGGATCACGATCGCGCCGAGGGACCGGCGGAAGAGGAAACGCAGCATGGCAGTCGCAGCTCTCGTGGGCAGCCGGAAGGTCGGGGGTGCGCCGGGCCGGTGTGCCCGCCCGGGGCGGCGGGCACACCGGGCGCGGGCGGCGCACGGCGCGAGGTCGGCGCCGGGGCGCCGGCGTCGCTACTTCTTCACGTACATCTTGGTCGGGTCGACGGAGCTGATGATGTCGTTGTTGACGACCCCGCCGACCTTGGACCCGTGCAGCTGGACCTGCTTGTAGTAGAAGGTCGGCAGCTGCGGCAGGTCCTCCTTGAGAATCCGCTCGCCGAGCGCGAACCAGTCGTGCGCGGCCTGCTTCTGGTCGGTCATCTGGGAGATCCGGTCGATCTCCTTGTTGACCGCGGGGTTGTTGTAGTGCGAGTAGTTCGGCGCGTTGTCCTGGATCTGCCGGCCGTCGTAGACCGGCGGGATCACGGTCAGCGAGCTGGGCCAGTCGGCGCCCCAGGCGGACGGGTAGATGTCGAACTGGTTGTCGACCTTGCCGATGATGTCGTAGTACGTGTCCGACGGCAGGTCCTTGTTCTGCACGTTGAAGCCGGCCTTGCGCAGGTTGTCGGCGACCGCGACCGAGTACTTCTGCGGCTCGGGCGCGTTGGTGTACGCGAAGGTCAGCTTCATGCCGACCTTGCCGGCCTCCTTGAGCAGCTGCTTGGCCTTCTCCACGTCGCCCATCGGCTTCTTCAGCTTGCCGTACGGGTCGATGTCCTTGTGGCCGGTGAGCGTCGGGCTGATGTAGCTGCCCGCCAGCTCGCCGCCGCCCGGCGTGCCGAACGCGTCCAGGATGGCCTGGATGGGGATCGCGTAGGCGATGGCCTCGCGGACCTTCTTGTCCTTCAGGCGCTTCATGTTGAAGTTGATGGCGCCGACGTAGGGCTGGTAGCCGGAGGTGGAGCGCTTCTTGACGTCCGGCTCGCCGGCCACCTGCTGGAGGCTGGCCGCGTCGACCTGGTTGTTGAAGCTGACGGCCGTCTTGTTGTCGGCGCTGTCGGACATCAGCCGCTGCGTCGAGTCGGGGTAGGAGACGCCGAACTGGATGTCGAACCGGTCGACGTACTGGTGGCGGGTGATGTCCGTCTTCGGGTCCCAGTTGGGGTTGCGGACCAGTGACATGCCCTTGCCGGACTTGAACGACCCCGGCTGGATCTTGTACGGCCCGGAGCAGACCGGGTTCTTGTCGTACCGCTCCCTGGTGTCGCCCTTCTCCGGCACGACCGCGTAGCCGGCCATGGCCAGCGCGTACGGGAGGTCGCCGACCGGCTTCTTGAAGTGGAAGCGCACGGTGCTCTCGTCCGGGGTCTCCAGCACGCTGTCGGGCAGGTGCTTGCCGCCGTACGGGCCGCCCGGCAGCAGCTTGCGGTACTCGTTGCCCTCCGCGTCGGCCAGCCAGCGCTGCACGTACGTCGGGCCGTTGGAGATGAAGTTCGCGAAGGTCCGCTCGAAGGTGTGCCGGATGTCCTTGGAGGTGATCGGCGAGCCGTTCTCGAACTTCAGGCCCTTCTTCAGGGTGTACGTCCAGGTGCGGCCGCCGTCGGTGGACTTGCCGCTGTCCGTCGCCAGGTCGCCGACGACCGTGTACTTGCCGCTGTTGTCCAGGTGGTACGAGGTCAGACGGCGGAAGATCAGCGTGGAGAGGGTGCCCTCGTCGCTGACGTAGATCTGCGCCGGGTCCAGGTGGTCGTAGGTGTCGCGCTGGTAGACCTTGAGGGTGCCGCCGGAGGTCGCCCCGGGCACCGCCTCGGCCGGTCCCGTGGACGCCTTGGCGTCGCCGAAGGCGATCTGGGCGCGCTGGCTCTCGGCCTTCTCGCGCCCCTGGTCGTCCTCCGCCCCCTTGCCGGCCCCGCTGCTGCAGGCGGTCAGGACCAGCGCCCCCGCGGACAGCGCCACGACCGTGGCGCGTGCTCTGTGCGTACGGACTGTCTTCATGGTGGTGGATGCACCTGCCTGTCGTAGTTCCGTGGCCGCTGCCTGACGTGTGCGGTGCTGGGGTGGCAGCACCCCCCGTGGAACACGGTTCACCGGGCGCGTTTCGGGTCGAAGGCGTCCCGGACGGAATCCCCGAGGAGGTTGAACGCGACGATGAAGACCACCATCGCGATGCCGGGGAAGAACAAGTACGTGATGTCGTTGCGGTAGTACTCGGCGGCGTTGGCGAACATCCGCCCCCAGTCGGGGGTGGGCTCGACCAGGCCGACGCCGAGGAAGGACAGGCCCGCGATCGAGGTGACGAAGTTGGGGAGCATGTACGTCGTCTGCACCAGGATCGGCGTCATGACGTTCGGCAGCAGCTCGCGCCGGATGATGCGCGCCGGGGAGGCGCCGCTGACCTTGGCGGCGTCGACGAACTCCCGCTCGCGCAGGGACAGGACGGTGCCGCGCAGCAGCCGGGCCAGGCTCATCCAGCCCAGGAACCACAGCACCAGGATCAGGATGAGACAGCGCATCCAGGTCGCCATCGCGTCCTCGGGAGCCACGAAGATCGCGCCGACCACGGGGACGAACGCGACGAAGAAGAGCTGGTTGGGAAAGGCCATCAGCAGGTCGATGATCCGGCCGATGAAGTAGTCGACCCGGCCGCCGAAGTATCCGGCGGCCACTCCCATGACGATTGCCGTGAGTACCGATACGAGAGTGATGGCGACCGAGAGGTAAAGGGTGGTCCGGATGCCGTAGACGAGTTGCATGAACACGTCACGGCCGAGGGTGGGTTCGATTCCGAACCAGAATTCCGAGGAGATGCCTCCGTTCGGCTCCGCGGGATATCCGTTCACCAGCAGGCCCGGAATGATCTGCCCGTACCGGGTGTACGGATCTTTGCCGTACAGCTTGGAGATCAGGGGCGCGAGCAGACCGATCAAGAAGAACGCGAGAACGACGCATCCGCTGATCACCCCGGTCCGGTCGCGCTTGAACCTGATCCACATCAATTGGCCGGGGGAACGGCCGACCAGTTCCCCGCCCTTACGGTCCTTGACTTTCCGCGACCCCTCGGGTCCGAGTCCGGAGGGATCGGTCTGCGTTACCGCGGTCTGGGACGGACTGGTCATCGCGAAGTTCCCCCGCACCGAGTTCACTTGCAACTGGAAGCGGAGCTGATTCGCACCGCTGGTTGAGCGGACTTTGGCAAGTGATTTATGGCCCAGTCAAGAGGACGGTGAACGCTCGACCGGGCGGTGTCCGCTTCTTGAGCGAAGATTGCGCAGATTGACGCCACGGCGTGCTTGACAGGGGTGCGCGGTGCGCGGCATGGGCGACATTTCGCTCCCAACATCCGTAACGCGGCGGCAACTTGACTGTCGTCACGCCGATATACGGACGCGCCATCCTCGACAGCGTACGGCCGTGCGGGTGCCGTGACCCGGCCGGGGCGGACTTGTGACCGCCCCGGCCGGAGGTCCTACCGGACCGCCAACTTCCGTCTGCGCCACTACTGTTGTCCCCGTGCGGCGAGTGGAGTAGACCTGTCCGTGCGGGGGCAGGGGGTGGGCCACGTCATGGGGCGGAGAAGGGCTCGCGCGCCCGGCGCCGGAGGGCTCGGCGCACTGCTGTGCCTGCTGCTCGCGCTGCCGGGCGCCGGATGGATCGCCCGCGACCTCGCGATGGCCGAACGCCCGCCGGACGTGTGGTGGCTGTGGGCGGGCGAGACGGTACGACCGGAAGGCTCGGCGGTCTGGGTGACCACCCTGCTGGACCCGGTGCTGGGGCTCTGCTGCCTCTTCGCGGCGGTGGCGGTGCTGCGCCGCTCGCCGTCCGCCGCGGGTGCGCCGGCGGCGGTGGCCGGTGCGACGCTGCTGTTACGGGCGCCCCTGCTGCGGAGCCTCGGCGCGGACGGGGCGCTCGGGGCGGAGCCGGACGTCAGGTTGTGGGCGCTGATCACCACCGGTGCCGTGCTCGTGGTGAGCGTGCTCCTGCTGGCGGCCGAGTCGGCCGGACGCGGCGGCGTGGCCCGCCCGGCCGTCCGCCTGCGCCGCGCGCCCGCGGTGGTGTCCGCCCTGGCGCTGGGCGGCGCGGGGCTGGCGCTGGCGGCCTGGCAGTCCGACCGTGCACGGGGAATGGGGTGGGGTGCCTATTGGAGTGGTGTCACCGGTGGCGGCGAGGCGTACCGCTCGCTGCTGCAACCTCCGGCCGACTGGTACCTGCTGTCCCTCGTGCTGCTGGCACTCGTGTCGGCCGTCAGGGCAGCCCAACGCTCCCATTCCGCGAGACCGTTGGGGCTGGTGACCGCCACTCTGCTGCTGGCGCACGGAGCGGCGGCACTGGCGGCCGGACAGCACGCGGGGCTGCTCGGCCGCTTCCCCGACCTGGCCGTACGCAGTCAACTCGACCTCGCCACGGCGGCGTTCACCGCCATGGCCGGTCTCGCGGCGCTGCCGGCGCTGGTCCGCCCGGGGAGCGGCGCGACGACCGGCCCGGTGGGCGTGCGGCTGCCACCGGGCTACGCGCCCCCGCCCCCGCCCTCGAAGCTCCCGCCGAACTGGTGACGCCGCCCGCCCGGCCCGCCGGCCTCAGTCCACCCCCAGCGCCCGCTTGAGGAAGTCGACTTGCAGCAGCAGGAGGTTCTCGGCGACCTGCTCCTGCGGCGTCATGTGCGTGACGCCCGACAGCGGCAGCACCTCGTGCGGACGGCCCGCCGCCAGCAGGGCCGAGGAGAGCCGCAGGGAGTGCGCCACCACCACGTTGTCGTCCGCCAGGCCGTGCACGATCATCATCGGCCGGTGCGGCTCCGCGGCGCCCACCAGGCCCTCGTCGCAGACCAGCGAGTTGGCGGCGTAGACGGCCGGGTCCTCGTCCGGGTGCCCCAGATACCGTTCCGTGTAGTGGGTGTCGTACAGCCGCTGGTCGGTGACCGGGGCGCCGACGACCGCGGCGTGGAAGACGTCCGGGCGGCGCAGCGCCGCCAGCCCGGCCAGATAGCCGCCGAACGACCAGCCCCGGATCGCCACCCGGCCCAGATCCAGCGGGAAGCGGCCGGCGAGCCCGTGCAGCGCGTCGACCTGGTCCTGGAGGACCACCGCGGCCAGGTCCCGGTACACGGCCTTCTCCCAGTCGGGGGAGCGGCCCGGGGTGCCCCGCCCGTCGGCGGCGATCACCGCGAAGCCCTGGTCGGCGAACCACTGCGCCGTCAGATGGGCGTTGTGCGCGGCCAGCACCCGCTGCGCGTGCGGACCGCCGTACGGGTCCATGAGGACCGGCAGCGGCCCGTCGCCCTCCTGGTAGCCGGTCGGCAGCACCACCGCGCAGGGAATTTGCCGCTCACCGGAGAGCACGAGCCGCGGGCTGGTGGCGAGCACCGGCACCTCGGCGTACGAGCCGACCGCGGCCAGCCAGGTCTCGCCGCCGTCCGCCTCCAGGCGCACCACCTCCGTCTGCGCGCCCGGCCGCTCCAGGCAGGCGTGCGAGAGCACCGTGACGGCCCCGCCGCGCACCGCGGAGGAGACCGACGGATACGGGCGCCGCCCGACCCGCTCCCAGCCGCCCTGGTCGCCGCTGCCTCGGTACCAGGCGCGGTAGACGCCGATGTCGTGCAGATCCTCGGCGCTCGCGGAGAACAGCACGTCGTCCTCGCCGATGTCCAGGACGGCGCGTACGTGCAGCGGGGCCGCGGTCAGCGCCCGGTCGCCGACGAACAGCCGGCGCGCGCCGCCCTCGTCCACGACGCGCACCAGTCGCCCGTCCGGCGTCCAGGCGGGCGCCCCGGCGGCCAGTTCGACCCAGCGCGGGTCCTCGTCGGCGTGCACGGTGCTGGTCGCGCCGGTCTTCGTGTCGACGGTCAGATACCGCTGGGCGCGCTGGTCGCGGCTCTGGACGAGCAGGAGCGGCGGGCCCGCCGCCGACCAGTGCACCCGCGTCAGATACGGGTAGCGCTCGTGGTCCCACGTCACGTCCGTGCGTGAGCCGTCCAGGCCGAGCAGGGCCAGGCCTACGGAGGCGTTGGGGGTGCCGGCCGCCGGGTAGGCGACCTTCGCGGGCTCGCGGTCCGGGTGCGCGGGATCGGCGATCCACCAGCGGCGCACGGGGGAGTCGTCGACGCGCGCGGCCAGGACGCGGTCGCTGTCCGGCGACCACCAGAAGCCGCGGTAGCGGCCCATCTCCTCGGCCGCGACGAACTCCGCGAGGCCCCAGGTGACGTCCGGGCCGTCCGGCTCGGCGAGGGAGCGGTCGCCCGCCTCGCCGTCCTCCCGGCCCGCGCCGTCCGCCGGTACGACCCGCAGCCGGCCCCGCGACACGTACGCGACGTGCCGCCCGTCGGGCGACGGCCGGGGGTCCACCACCGGCCCCGGCACGGACAGTTCACGGGCCGTGCCGGCGCGCAGCTCGGCGGTGAACAGGCGGCCCGAGAGGGTGAAGGCGGCGAGCTCCAGCGCCGCGTCCACGGCGTAACCCACCACACCGGACGACCCCTCGCGCGTACGTTCGCGGCGCGCCCGCTCCTCGGGGGACAGCTCCTCGTCCGCGCCGGCGAGCAGCGCCACCGGGTCGGCGACGGTGTACTCCCGCCCCTCGTCAAGATCCAGCACCCACAGCAGATTCGCTCGATCGGTGCCCGTACGGGAGCGGAGGAAGGCGACGCGCGAGCCGTCCGGCGCGACCGCGAAGCCGCGCGGCGCGCCCAGCGAGAAGCGCTGGGTGCGGGCGTGTTGCCGGGGGAAGGAGAGCTGTCCGGTCATGCGGACGAGCCTACGGGGCCGCGCGCCGGGCGGGGCCGCACTCGCGATGATCGCGTGCGCCCCCGTTCTGCTCCCGTGCACCGACATATGCGCGAGCGTGGAAAGTTATGATCCCCTCCGCGGAGTGGGTATGGGAGTGGAGCGTGACATCCCCGTGCCCGCGAGGCCGTCAGCCGGCGGCCCCGCGCCGTCCCAACGCTATTCGGACCGTGCGTACTTGGAGGTGAGCCGCCGTGGCACTAACGATTTCGGCGGTGGTGCTGCTGGCGATCATCGTCTTCCTGCTCGTCAAGAAGTCCGGGCTGAAAACGGGGCATGCGCTGGTGTGCATGCTGCTCGGCTTCTATCTGGCCAGTTCGTCGATCGGTCCGACCATCAAGCAGCTGACGACCAACGTCGCGGGAATGCTCGGCGGCATCAAGTTCTAGACACCCTCGCGCACGGCGCCGGCCGCCGGCCAGGGCCCGTGCGCGGACGGTGGGCGAAGCCCCTGGCCGGGGGACGGGCCGGGCGGGCCGGATCGGGATGCAGGGTCCTGGCCGCCCGGCTCGTACGCTGTCTCCATGACCGACCTCCCCGCCCGCCGGCTGCTGCTCGTCCACGCGCACCCGGACGACGAGTCCATCAACAATGGCGCCACGATGGCCAGGTACGCGGACGAGGGAGCCCTGGTCACGCTCGTGACCTGCACCCGGGGCGAGGAGGGCGAGGTCATCCCGCCGGACCTGGCCCATCTGGCGCCGGACCGCGACGACGCCCTGGGCCCGTACCGCGTCGGTGAGCTGGCCGCCGCCATGCGGGAGCTCGGCGTCGGCGACCACCGTTTCCTGGGCGGCGCGGGCCGCTACCGGGACTCCGGGATGATGGGTGCCCCGCAGAACGAGCGGCCGGGCGCCTTCTGGCGGGCCGACCCGGACGAGGCCGCCGGACACCTGGTCGCCGTCGTCCGCGAGGTGCGGCCGCAGGTGCTGGTCACCTACGACGACAACGGCGGATACGGCCACCCCGACCACATCCAGGCGCACCGCGTCGCCATGCGCGCCGCCGACCTCGCCGCCGACCCGGACTTCCGCCCGGAGCTGGGCGCCCCGCACCGGATCGCGAAGATCTACTGGAACCGCAACCCCCGCTCGGTGGTCGAGGAGGGCTTCGCGCTGCTGCGCGCGGCGGGCCTGTCCTTCCCCGGCGTCGCCGAGGTGGACGACGTGCCCGGGGTCGTGGACGACACCACGGTGACCGCCTCGGTCGCCGGCGGCGAGCGGTACGGGGCCGCGAAGGCGGCGGCGATGCGGGCGCACGGCACGCAGATCGCCGTCGAGGGCCCCTTCTTCGCGCTCTCCAACGACCTCGGCCAGCCCCTGTTCGCGACGGAGCACTACCAGCTCGTACGGGGCAGGTCCGGCGCCGCGGCCGGAGAGCGGGAGGACGACCTCTTCGCGGGCGTGGCGGACGACGGCAGTGACGAGGAGTGCAACGAGGACCAGAAGGAGAAGGCGGTATGAGCGGAGCGAAGAAGCGGACCAGGGCCACGACGGGCGGCAAGGGGCCGAAGGCGGGCGCGACCGCGGCCGCCACGGGCAGCCGGGGCGCGGCGGCGGCCGGGGCCGGAGCCGGGACGCCGGGCACGGCGCCCGCCACCGGCCTCGCCGCACCGCTGAGCCCCGGCCGGGTGGCCGCGTACGTCCTGCTGTTCCTGCTCGGCGCGGTCGTGGCGACCGCGGGCGGGCTCGTCCAGGCGGCGTGGTTCCCCGGCGGACTGCTGCTGGCGCTGGCCGCGGCCGGCGGCCTCTTCTACGGCGGCGCGCTGGCGCTCGGCCGGACCGGCGGCGTGCTCGCGCCGGGCGCGGGCTGGCTGGTGACCGTGATCCTGCTCAGCGACTCCCGGCCCGAGGGCGACTTCCTCTTCGGCGCCGGACTGGGCACGTACGTCTTCCTCGTGGGCGGCATCGTGCTGGCTGTGATCTGTGCCACCGGTTCGCAGATGCGGGCCAACGGTGCGCAAGCGGCCCGACTTGGCAAGTAAGTACCGGCCGCAGTGATCATTTTCAGTACCGCACGGCGGCCCGGGACGGGGGCGTTGCCCGGCGCCTCGGGTGTCCGCCCACGGCGGACAGTATGGTGGTGCGCGCCGCCGAGCCGCCCAAGGACCTTACTGACGAGCGGCGGAGCCAACCGGGAGAACCTGCTTTGAGTCGTGAATCTGACAGTTCGTCCTCCGGTGCCCAGGGGCGCGGCGGTGCCGCGTACCCGTCCGGGACACCGCCGTACGGAACGCCTCGGACCGAGGCGGACGACGCAGTGGCGGCCGACGCCGCGGCGAAGCCGGAGGAACCGAAGACCGAGACCACGCTGACGACGCGGATCAAGATCAATATTCCGGGGTCCCGCCCCATTCCGCCGGTCGTCGTGCGCAAGCCCGTCGGTGAGGAGTCCGGGATGAGCGCATCCACCGGGTCCGGCCCGTCCGGCCCGTCAGGCCAGTCCGGTTCGCCCGGCCCGTCCGGCCAGGGGCGGTCCGGTCCGGGCAAGACCGGCGCGGGGGCCGCCGGTTCCGCTGCGCGTACGGGCAGCACCCGCAAGCCCGACGCGGCGGGCTCCGACGGTGCCAGGAGCGCGCCGGCCGAGAAGACCAGTGACTGGTTCTCGCCCCGCAAGCCGACGGCGGCCTCCGCCGGCTCCCCGGCCGCGCAGTCCGCCACGCCGACGCCCTCGGCGGACACCCCGGCCCCGGGCACGCCCGCGCCGGGCGCCCCGGTTCCGGGCACGTCGCAGGACCTGCCCGGCGGCGGGCAGTCGCGCCCGGACCTGCCGTACTTCTCCGACGGGCCCGCGCAGGGCGGCTCGCCGTTCGACGCGGCCCCGTCGCCGTTCGACGCGCCCGCCGGTCCGTTCGACGCACCCGCGGGGCAGGGGCAGGGCGGGATGAGCCCGTTCGACGCACCCGGCGGCCCCGGTGCCGGCCGCGGCGCCGACGGCACCGGTCCGAGCGGCCCCACGGCCGGCCCGGCCACCGGCGACGCGTCCTTCGACCTGCCCACCGGCTTCCACACCCCGGGCGTCCCGGGCGCGGACGGCGGTCCCGCCATGACCGACGACACGGCGGTGCTCACCCCGCAGCCGCCCGCCCCGCCCGCCGGACCCGGCAGCGGCATCGGCGTCACCGGCGGCATCGCGGGCGGTGTGCCCGGCGGCGGCAACGGCGGTGTGCCCGGCGGCAAGGGCGGCAGCGGCTTCCCGGGCGGCGCGCCCGCCGGCTCCGGCCGCTCCGGCGGCAGCGGCGGCGACCAGCTCTCCAGCGACACCCTGGTCAGCGGCATTCCGACGGTCCCCGCCGACGCCGCGCCGAAGCCCGCGGCGCCCTTCCCGCCCGGCCCCGGCGCGGGCCAGGACACCCCGGCCCCGCCGCGCGCCAAGATCCCCGAGCCGATCAACCAGAAGAAGAAGGGCCGCAACAAGATCGTCCTGCTGGGCGTCGCGGTCGTCGTGCTCGCGGGCGTCGCGTACGGCGCGGGGCTGCTGCTCGACCACGCGGACGTGCCCAACGGCACCACCGCGCTGGGCGTGGACATCGGCGGCGACACCAAGGAAGAGGCCGTCAAGAAGCTCGACGCGGCCGTACAGAAGTCCCGTACCGAGCCGCTGAAGCTGACCGTGGACGGCAAGGAGCAGACGCTCGTGCCCGCCAAGGCCGGGCTGAACATCGACACCCAGGCCACGGTCCGCAACGCCTCCGGCCGGGACTACAACCCGGTCTCCGTCATCAGCTCGCTGTTCGGCGGCACGCGGACCGCCAAGCCCGCGATGATCACCGACGACGAGAAGCTGGACATCGCGCTCAAGGCGGTGGCCGGACCGGCGGGCGCCGCCAAGGACGGCAGCATCACCTTCGACAACGGCAAGGCCGTCCCGCACTACGGCACGCCCTACAAGGCGGTCGACGTGAAGGCGTCCAAGAGCAAGATCGAGAAGGCGTACCTGGACCGGGCCGCCTCCGGGCAGAACACCCCGGTGGTGCTGGCCGCCGTCGCGCAGCAGCCGAAGGCGGACAAGGCCGAGGTCGACCGGGCGATGAAGGAGATGGCCGAGCCCGCCGTCTCCGGCTGGGTCTACCTGTCGGCGGGCGGTGTCCAGGTGCCGTTCAGCCAGCGGTCCATCGGCGAGCTGCTGACCTTCACCGCCGCTCCCGACGGCAAGCTCCAGCCGGTCATAGACCTGGCCAAGCTGGAGGAGAAGTACGGCCACGCCTTCGACAACGTCACGATCGACGGCGGCGCCGGCAAGGTCAAGATGACCCCGCAGCACGCCGCCGCCGCGCTGCAGCAGGCGCTCAGGAAGCCCGCGCCGCCCGCGCCGCAGAAGCGCGTCGCCAAGGTCGAGGGCGCGGCCACGGGCTGATCCGCCCCGCTCCGTATCCGGCACGTCGAGCCGGTCCCGTACCGTCGTACGGGACCGGCTCGACGTCGTACGGGGCCGTACCCGGCACGGAACGCCCCTGGAAGGCGACGCCTCGGACAACGACCCCCCGAAGGTAGGGAGACGGTCCTTACTTTCGTCGATACCGGGCGGCTCCCGGCGGCCATAGTGTCCCGGTCATGTCATCCGGAACCGACCGCCTGAGCGGTACCACCGAGCCCGCCGCCCCCTCCCGCGTCACCACGGTCCGCAGGTCCGCCTCCCGCGCCACCGCCCTCGCCCTCGCGCTGACGGCCGTCCTGGCCACCGGCCCCGCCGCCGGCGCCGCGTCCCCGGCCCCCCGTCCGGACGGCCACCAGGCGACGCGGGACGCGCTGCGGACCGTGGTCGAGGACGCCGGCCTCCCCGGCGTCGCCGCCGAGACCAGGGACGGCCGCGGCCGCTGGTTCGGCGCCGCCGGCCAGGCGGACACCACCACGCACCGGGAGCGGAGCAGTGCCGACCACTTCCGCGCCGCCAGCGTCACGAAAACCTTCCTCGCCACGGTCCTCCTCCAGCTGGCGGAGGAGGGCAGGCTCGACCTGGACGACACCGTCGACACCTGGCTGCCGGGGGTCGTGCACGGCAACGGCAACGACGGCGGGGCCATCCGCCTGCGCCAGCTGCTGAACCACACCAGCGGCCTCAACAACTACTCCGACGACGCCGAGTTCGCCCGCCGCTCCTCCGGCCCCGGATTCCCCGCCCACCGCTACGACACCTACCGCCCCGCCGAGCTGGTGGCCCTCGCCATGAAGCGGCCCCCGCACCACGCGCCGGGCACCGTCGCCCGGTACAGCAACACCAACTACGTACTCGTCGGAATGATCATCGAGAAGGTGACCGGCCACAGCTACGCCCACGAGGTCCAACGGCGCATCCTGACCCCGCTGAAGCTGCGCGGGACGTCCTTCCCCGGCCTGGACCCCCGGATGCCGCGGCCGCACCCGACCGCGTACTCCCGGCTGCACCGGACGGAGCCCGACGCGCCGGTCGTCGACGCCACCGAACAGAACATGTCCTGGCTCGGCGCGGCGGGCGAGATCATCTCCACCACCGGCGACCTCAACACCTTCTTCCGGGCCCTGTCCCGGGGACAGCTGCTGAACCCGGCGGCCACCCGCGAGATGTTCACCACCGTCCCCGCGGAGGCCGGAGGCTACCGCTACGGGCTCGGCATCGAGTCCGTCACCCTGTCCTGCGGGGTGACCGTGGTCGGCAAGACGGGCCGCGCCAACGGCTCCGTCACCGGGGTCGTCGGCACCAGGGACGGCGGCCATCAGCTGACGTTCAACATCAACGGTGACTGGCTGGGCGACGGCTCCTCGTACGAGGGGGTCGTCGAAGCCGAGTTCTGCGGCCCGCGCAAGCGATAGGAGGAAGCGCCGGAGCCGGGGGAGCCCTTAGGGGCTCCCCCCATGACATCTGTCATCCCGTAGTTGCGACACCCGACACTGCCGCAGGTCAGGGCCCCGCTGTGAAGCTGGGAAACATGACGAGCACAGCCACCACCACAGACCGGGCCGCCGGGCGCCGGGCGGGACCCGGGCCCGTGGTCAGCTTCCGGAAGGTCAGCAAGAGCTACGGCACCGTACGGGCGGTGGCCGACCTGGACCTGGAGCTGTACCCGGGCGAGACCGTCGCTCTCCTCGGCCCCAACGGCGCCGGCAAGTCCTCCGCCCTCGACCTGCTCCTGGGCCTGCGCAACGCCGACGCCGGCTCCGTGTCGCTCTTCGGCACGAGCCCGCAGCAGGCCATCGAGCAGGGCCGGGTCGGCGCCATGCTGCAAAGCGGCGGCCTGATGACCGGCGTGAAGGTCCGCGAGCTGGTCCGGCTCGCCAGTGACCTGCACCCCGGCGGCTACCCGGTCGAGCAGATCATGGCGGCCGCCGGGATCACCGAGATCGCCGACCGGATGGTCGACAAGCTCTCCGGCGGCCAGGAGCAGCGGGTGCGCTTCGCGCTCGCCACGGCCGGCGCCAACGACCTGATCGTGCTGGACGAGCCGACCACCGGCATGGACGTCACCTCGCGGCAGACCTTCTGGGGCACCATGCGGGCCCAGGCCCGGCAGGGCCGTACGGTGCTGTTCGCCACCCACTACCTCGAAGAGGCGGACGAGATCGCGGACCGCGTGATCGTGCTGCACCGCGGCCGGGTGCTGGCCGACGGCACCGCCGCCGAGATCAAGGCGCGGGCCGGCGCCCGCCGTATCGCCTTCGACCTGGAGGGGCCGATCGACCACGAGGCCCTGCGCGGCCTGCCGTTCCTGACCTCGCTGGAGGTCTCCGGACGCACCGTGCGCATCCAGTCGGCGGACGCCGACGCGACCACCCACGCCGTCTACGGGCTGGGCCTGTACCCGTACAACCTGGAAGTGGCCGGACTCGGCCTGGAGCAGGCGTTCATCGCCATCACCGACGCGGCGACCGCCGAGGAGGCGGCACGATGACCACTCTGATCAAGCTGGAGATCGTCCGCGCCCTGCGGAACAAGAAGTTCATGTTCTTCTCGGTGATCTACCCGCCGGTGCTCTACCTGATCATCGCGGGCGGCGCCGACGACAAGCCGGTACTGGGCATGTCCCAGAGCATGCCCCTGTACTTCATGGTCGCCATGGCCGCGTTCGGCGCGATGACCGCCGTACTGATCGGCAACAGCGAGGCGATCGCCAAGGAGCGCGAGAAGGGCTGGGTACGGCAGCTGCGGCTGACCGCGCTGCCCGGCCGCGGCTACGTCGCCGCGAAGATGGGCTCCGCCGCGACGGTCAGCCTGCCGTCCATCCTCCTGGTCATGCTCGTCGCCGCGACGGTCAAGGGCGTACGGCTGGAGGCCTGGCAGTGGATCGCCATCCTCGTCGCGACCTGGCTCGGCAGCTTCGTCTTCGCCGCGCTCGGTGTCGCCATCGGCTACCTGGCCAGCGGTGACGCGGTGCGCCCCATCGCGATGATGATCTACTTCGTGCTGGCGTTCCTCGGCGGGCTGTGGATGCCGCTGACGCTCCTGCCACAGTGGGTGCAGAACATCGCCGAGTGGCTGCCGACCCACGCGTACGCCGCGCTCGGCGTGGCCATCGAAGGCGGCCACGCCCCGGACACCAAGGACCTGGCCATCCTCGTCGGCTACCTGATCGTCTTCGCCGGCGGCGCGGGCTGGCTCTACCGGAAGGACACGCGTACGGCATGAAGGAAGCGGAGACCGAGCCCAGCCCGGTGATGATCGGAACGCCGCCCCGCAACCGGCGGCAGGCGCTGGTCAAGAGCGTCTGGATCATCATCTGGTTCCTGTACCTGACGGGCCCGATCGGGGACCTGGTCGACGGGGACATGTCCCCGTCGCACGAGGTGCTGGGCTGCGCCGGTCTCCTGCTGTTCGTCGGCGTCTACTTCGCCCTGCTCTTCCGGCACATGGTGCACCGGTCCTGGACGGACTGGGCGGTACGGGCCGCCGTGACCTTCATCGCGGCGATCGCCATCCTGCTGTCCAGCGTCCTGGGGCCGAACTGGCTGGTGCTCTTCACGTTCGTGTGCGTCGCGGTGGCCGTCTCCCGGCCCTTCGCCACCGCGCGGTGGGCCATCCCCGCGCTGACCGCCACCCTCGTACTGGTCGGCCTGCGCTACGGCGAAGTACGCATCTACCTCTTCGCCTACGCCCTGCCCTGCCTGCTCAGCGGGTTCGCGATGGTCGGCGTGCAGCATCTGATCCGTACGACGAAGGAGCTGCGCGAGGCGCGCGAGGAGGTCGCGCGGCTCGCCGCCAACGAGGAGCGGCTGCGGCTCGCCCGTGACCTGCACGACCTCCTGGGCCACTCGCTCTCCCTGATCACGCTCAAGAGCGAACTGGCCGGGCGGATGCTGCCCGCCGAACCGGACGGCGCCGCCAAGCAGGTCGCCGACATCGAACGGGTCAGCCGCCAGGCGCTGGTGGACGTCCGCGAGGCCGTCACCGGCTACCGGCGCCCCCGTCTGGTCGTCGAACTGGCCGGGGTACGCGCCGCGCTGCGTACCGCGGCGATCACGGCGGACCTCGACCCGGCCCTGGAACAGGAGCACCGGGGACTCGCGGAGGACGGGGAGGGCGCGCTGGCCTGGGCGCTGCGGGAGGCCGTCACCAACGTCGTACGGCACAGCGCCGCCCGCCGCTGCGAGGTGCTGCTCACCGAGGAGTGGGAGGCGGACGAACGGCGCTTGCTGTGCCTGTCCGTCATCGACGACGGCACCGGGCCACCGCGCGGCGGCGGCCACGACGGGAACGGCCTGAGCGGCCTGCGCGAACGGCTCGCCCTGGCCGACGGCCGTCTGGAGACGGGCGCCGCGCCGCGCGGCCGGGGCTTCGCCCTGCGCGCGTACGTCCCCCTCGGCAGCCTGCCGGTGTCCGGCAGCGCCGCCCGGCCCGCCGAGCACAGCCCGTCCGGGGCGTGAGCCCGGGCGCGCGGCCGCACGCCCCGGCGGCTCCGGCGTACGGGAACACGCGCCCCGGCTCCTCCTATGGAGTGGACCGGCACGGGAACCGGCACCCCGGCACCCCGGGCGGTGCAGGCTGGCGCCATGCCACCCATCGACCCGCGGGCCGTCGTCGGTCCCCTCGCCCCGCCCGGCTGCCCCGCCTGCCGCGACCGGCGCCGCCTGTGGAGGGACACCAGCGACTCGGCCCGCGGGCAGGAGACCTGGCACTGGTGGTGCTCCGGCTGCCGGCAGACCTTCGAACCGACCCCGCAGCACAAGCGCTTCTACATCTGACCCGCGGCCGCACCCGGCTGCCCCGGCCCCGCGCCCGCCGACCTGCGGCTTCCCCCGCCTGGCTAGGGTGGCCGCATGACTGACCCGGACGGCGAGCAGCCCGTGAAGAAAGTGCGTCTCCTCCTCGCCGAGGACCAGTCCATGGTCCGCGAGGCACTGGCCGCGCTCCTGGGGCTGGAGCCGGACATGGAGGTCGTGACCCAGGCGGCGCGCGGCGACGAGGTCGTCGGCGCGGTGCGGGAGCACCCCGTGGACGTGGCGCTGCTCGACATCGAGATGCCGGGCAGCAGCGGGCTGGACGCTGCCGCCGAGCTGCGCGCCGAGTTCCCGGCGCTGAAGGTCGTCATCCTCACCACCTTCGGGCGGCCCGGCTACCTGCGCCGCGCGATGGAGTCCGGCGCCGACGCGTTCCTGGTCAAGGACGCCCCCGCCGCGCAACTGGCGGACGCCGTACGCCGGGTGCTGCGCGGCGAGCAGGTCATCGACCCGGCGCTAGCCGCCGCCGCGCTGTCCGGCGGGGCGAACCCCCTCACCGACCGGGAGTGCGAGGTGCTGCGCGCGGCGGCGGACGGCTCCACCAACGCCGAGATCGCCACCGCCCTGCACCTCTCCCACGGCACGGTCCGCAACTACCTGTCCACCGCCATCCAGAAGACGGGCGCCCGCAACCGCGCCGAAGCCGTCCGCACGGCCGGCGACAAGGGCTGGCTGTAGTCCGTACGCCCGGGGCCGGACCGCTGTGCGGAGCCTCCCGGACCGCTGTAAGGAGTCTCACCCGCGCCCCGCCCCCACCAGGACCTTCGACCCTGGGCGCACCCGTACGGGGACCGCAGGCTGGATGGGTGAAGACTTTCCAGCGATCCCCGGCGCGTGACCGCGGTGTGGCGGTGCTGCTGGTCGTCGTGACCCTGGCCATCACGCTGGTGGACGCGATGACCGGCCCACAGCTGCACTTCGCCCTGTTCATGGGCATCGCGCCGCTCATCGCCGCACTGCGCTGCGCCTACCGGTGGACCGCCGCGGTGGCCGCCGTGTACGTCCTGTGCCAGGTGTTCATCCAGGTCCGGCTCGTCCCGGACTGGTCCGTCGCCAGCAAGGTCGTCGGGGTGTTCGGCGCGCTGCTGGTCGGCGTCTTCGCCCTGGTGCTGTGCCGCACCCGGCTGGACCGGGAGGCGCTGTACGCCCGTACGAGCATGGTCGCGGACGCCGTGCAGCGCGAGATGCTGCGCGAGCTGCCGCTGACCGCGGGCCCCCTGGAGGCGTACGGGTTCTATGTCTCCGCCCAGGAGGGCGCCCGGGTCGGCGGAGACATCTACGAAGCCGTGGAGACGCCGCACGGGCTGCGGCTGGTGATCGGCGACGTCCAGGGCAAGGGAATGCCCGCCATCGGCGCCGGGCACGAGGTGCTGGCCTCCTTCCGGGAGGCGGCGTACTACAAGGACAGCCTCGAAGCCGTCGCCGAGCGGATGGAACAGGCACTGTCCCGCTACAACGTCCGCTCCGCCGAGCGCGGCGGGCAGGAACGGTTCGTCACCGCGCTGCTGCTGGAGGTGCGCGGCGCGGACGGCGCCAACGTCCTGTCCTGCGGCCACATCCCGTACTACCTCGTACGCAACGGCCGGATCAGTGAACGCAACGACGGCGAGGGCGGCCTGCCGCTCGGCCTCGGATGGCTGACCGGCGAAGGACGGCAGAGCGCGGCCGTCGAACCGGTGGCGGACGACTGGATCGTCCTGTGCACCGACGGCGTCACCGAAGCGCGCGGCGCGGACGGCGAGTTCTATCCGCTGGCCGACCGCCTGGCCCGCTGGACACATCTGGAGCCGGCCGAGCTGGCCCACACGCTCCGCGCCGACCTGGAACGGTTCACCGGCGGTGACCTGAAGGACGACGCGACCGTACTGATCGTGCGCCGCAGCCCGCACACCGCCCGGCAGGGAGCGGCGGACACCACCGGGTCACAGGTCCCGCAGGATCAGTTGAGCATGGCGCGGGCCGCCGCCGCCTGACGGCGCACCGCCGCCGCGGCCGCCGGATCGACCGCCTCCACCACCTTCGCGTAATCCTCCAGTTCGGCCGCGCCGCCCAGGAAATCGCCGCGCTGGACGAGCAGTTGCGCGCGGTCGTGGCGCAGCCGCGCCGGGTGGCTGGGCAGCAGCAGCGACAGCTCGACCGCCCACAGCTGCACGTCGCTGCGCTCCGGCCGGGCCGCCGCCCACGCCCTGATGTTGTTCAGGATGCGCAGCACGATCTCCAACGGGTCGGCCGGCGCGAGCATCTGCTCCGTCGGCGGCGCCCCGGTGGCGCCCGCGACCAGCACGCCCGCGTCCTCGTCGGTCAGCAGCCGCCCGCCGTCGAACGGGTCGGCGAGGACGTGCGCGCCGTACGGGTCGCCGAAGCCGACCACGAAGTGGCCCGGCAGCGCCACCCCGTACACCGGCGCGCCCGCCCGCCGCGCGACCTCGATCCACACCACCGACAGCAGGATCGGCAGGCCCCGCCGGCGCCGCAGCACCTCGTGCAGCAGCGACGACTCCAGGCGGCGGTAGTCGGCGGGCGTGCCGCGGAAGCCGAGGCGTGTACCGAGCAGTTCGGCGACGTTGCGGGCCCAGGGGCGCGGCCCGCCCGTGGGGGCGTACGGCAGCCGTCCGGCCAGCTCGTCCAGTTCGATCTGCGCCGCGTCCGCGCCCGCCTCGCCCAGCGCGGGGTCCGCCTCCGCCGCGATGAGCAGGCACAGCCGGGCGAGGTCCGGCCGCTCCTCGCGCGCGGCCTCGGCGAACTGCCGGCGCCGCTCGGCGGACGCGTCGCCCCCGTCCGGGTCGGGGTCCGGATGCATACGAGGTTCGTACCCGTTCAGCTCGGGCCTCCCTGGGAGGCGCGCCAGTGGTGGTAGTGGTGGTGGGTGCCGAAGCCCAGCCCGTCGTAGAGCGCGCGGGCACCGTCGTTGTCCGTCTCGACCTGGAGATACGCGGCCGAGGCACCCTCGTCCAGCGCCTTGCGGGCGAGCGCCGCCATCACGGCGGTGGCCAGCCCGCGCCGCCGGTGCTCCGGGCCCACCTCGACGGCCGCGAACCCGGCCCAGCGCCCGTCCACCACACACCGCCCGATCGCGGCGGCCCCGCCCGCCTCGTCCGGCACGCTCGCGAACCACACGGACGGGCCGCCGTGCAGGACCTTGAGCACCTCGGGTCCGGGCTCGGCGGACCGCTGGTAGCGGCGCAGCCACTCCGCGCCGGTCTCCCGCGCGAGCACCACCCGGGAGACGTCCGCGTCCAGGTCGCCGACGGGGGCCAGCGCGGAGGTCCGCGTCTCGGCCGTCACCTCACGCGTCCAGCCGCGGCGGTCGAGTTCGGCGGCCAGCTGCTCCCGGGTGCCCGGGGCACCCGTACTGACCTGGATGTACGCGGGCAGGTCGCGTTCCCCGTACCAGGCGCGGACCCGTTCCAGCGCGGCGTCCAGGGGCAGCCCCGGGTCCCCCAGGGGCGCCACCGAATTGGCCCGCCGGGTGAACCCGGCGCTCGCCCGCAGCTGCCACTCGCCCAGCCACTCGCTCTCCACCGGCGGCCAGCCGCGGGCGGCCACCCGGTCCAGCTCGGTCGCGCTCGTCGCGGGGGAGCGGCGGCGGGCGGGCGCCGGGGGCACCACCTTCCCGGCGACCACCGCGGCCTCGGAAATCCGAATGATCTCCCCACTTCTGCGTGTGATGCTCAGCACACCATTGTCCCAGGATGTGAGAACGCCGACCGTGTCGGTGAACCTCGCAGACCCCTGCCCGGCGCCCGCCAGACGCCGGACAGATACCCTTTTGCCCACGTCAGCACGGGTGATACGGACCTCCAGCCGTCCGCCGGTAGTGAATTCCACTGGTCTTCCCGCCCCTCTTGTTCGTCTCCTGCCCGGGAACGGAGATACTAGGTGCGGGCATCGACGACGCCGCGCTCCCGCGCGCCCCGCGGCGGAACTGCCAATCGGTCCGCCAGCCCTACCGAGGAGGAACGACAGCGTGACCTACGTCATCGCGCAGCCTTGTGTCGACGTCAAGGACAAGGCATGCATCGAGGAGTGCCCCGTCGACTGCATCTACGAGGGCTCCCGGTCCTTGTACATCCACCCGGACGAATGCGTCGACTGCGGCGCGTGCGAGCCGGTCTGCCCGGTCGAGGCGATCTTCTACGAGGACGACACCCCGGAGGAGTGGAAGGACTACTACAAGGCGAACGTCGAGTTCTTCGACGAGCTCGGTTCGCCCGGTGGTGCCAGCAAGCTGGGCCTGATCGAGCGCGACCACCCCTTCATCGCAGCGCTGCCGCCGCAGAACGACTGAGCGGCCGCATGGCGCCGCCCCGGTCCCGTACGGCCGGCCGCCCCGTCTCCTGAGACCGGGTGCCGACGCCGCACGGGGCCGAGGCGTTTCCAGCCCTGTGCGGCCCGAGGAACGTGAGGAAAGAGAGCAACGTGGGCACCGTCTCATCCCGTCTTCCGGTCTTCCCCTGGGACCGGCTGGAGCCGTACAAGACCACGGCGGCCGCGTATGCCGACGGCATCGTGGACCTGTCCGTCGGCACTCCGGTCGACCCCGTGCCCGCGCTGGTCCGAAAAGCCCTCACGGACGCCGCCGACAGCCCCGGCTACCCGACGGTGTGGGGCACCGCCGCCCTGCGCGACGCGATCACCGGCTGGGCCGGGGAGCGCCTGGGCGCCACCGGCCTGGCGCACACGAACGTGCTGCCGGTCGTCGGCTCCAAGGAACTGGTCGCCTGGCTGCCGACCCAGCTCGGCCTGGGTGCCGGCGACCGCGTCGCCTACCCGCGCCTGGCCTACCCCACCTACGAGGTCGGCGCGCGCCTGGCCGGCGCCGAGCCGGTCGTCTACGACGACCCCTGGGGCCTGGACCCGGCAGGCCTGAAGCTGCTCTGGCTGAACTCGCCGTCCAACCCGACCGGCCGCGTGCTGAGCGCCGACGAGCTGCGCCGCACGGTCGCCTGGGCGCGCGAGCACGGCGTGCTGCTCTTCAGCGACGAGTGCTACATCGAGCTGGGCTGGGAGGCCGACCCGGTCTCCGTCCTGCACCCGGACGTCTGCGGCGGCTCGTACGACGGCATCGTGGCCGTCCACTCGCTGTCCAAGCGCTCCAACCTGGCCGGCTACCGCGCCGCCTTCCTCGTGGGCGACGCCGCCGTCCTCGGCGAGCTGCTGCAGATCCGCAAGCACGGCGGCATGATGATCCCCGCGCCGGTGCAGGCCGCGACGGTCGCGGCGCTCGGCGACACCGAGCACGTCGGCGAGCAGCGCGAGCGCTACGCCCGCCGCCGTACGGCGCTGCGCGAGGCCCTGGAGGCGGCCGGTTTCCGCGTCGAGCACAGCGAGGCGTCGCTGTACCTGTGGGCGACGCGCGACGAGTCGTGCTGGGACACCGTCGCCGACCTCGCCAAGCGCGGCGTCCTGGTCGCGCCGGGCGACTTCTACGGGAGCGCGGGGGAGCGGTTCGTACGGGTCGCCTTCACCGCCACCGACGAGCGGGTGGACGAGGCGGTACGGCGGCTGGCGCAGTAGCGGCCGCACACGCAGGAGCCCGGAGGAAACGCCTGGGATACGGCGTCTTCTCCGGGCTTCGTCGTGCGGCGCTCCGTCAGCCGATCGGCAGCCCGTTCGTCGGCAGCAGGTCCGAGGCCAGACCGCTGCCGCCGATCGCCTGGGCCAGGCCGTCGGTGGACAGCGAGTCGGTCAGGCCGTCGGTGGACAGCCCGTCGCCCGGCAGCGAGTCGGTCAGGCCGTCGGTCGGCAGGCCGTCCTCGGTGGCGGTGTGGAGGGTGTCGGTGAGGATGTCCCCCGCGCTGCTGGCGGTGTCGCCGGCGGCGTTGCCCGCGGCCTGCTTCGCGGCCGGAGCGGTCTCCTTGAGCGTCTTGCCCGCGGTCTTGCCGGCCGTCCTGCTCAGGGCCGGGACGGCCTTGCGGACGACCTTGCCGCCGGCCTCGGCGGCGTTCGCGCCGGTCTCACCGGCGAGGTCGCCGGCACCCTGCACCGCGCCGTCGGCGGTGTCGGCGAGGCTCGCGGTGTCCACTGCGGTCAGTCCGCCCAGGCCGGAGGACTTCGGCAGATCAACGGCGCTCGCGGAGCCTGCCGCACCGACCACGGGGGCTGCGCCGGCTGCGACCAGCAGCGCGGCTCGGGCGATCCGACGCGAGAGGGGGAGGGACATGGTGCTCCTTTTACGGAGAGGGACTGGTTCTTCTGACAGACGTGCCGTGTCCGCCGGGCGGGGCGCGGAGGCTGCCGGGCGCACGACGTGACTACCGCGTCAGGCCCGGGAAGGTTGCGGCGCCGCCGGTAAAGAATCAGTGGGGGGTCACATAATCTGCTCCGGAGGAAACCGGGCAAACTGCGCCGTGCGCAGTACGGTGCAAAAACGTCACGCCTCAGTCTCCGGGCGGCTTCCGTGCCATTCGGGTGACCCCGCCGACGGTGATGTGATGCCGCCGCCCCGGGTTGACGACGTTAACTCGGCCGAGGGACCCGCCGGACGGCTGCGCGGTGACCGCGAGGCTGACGGCGTGACGGCCGTACGGGTTACGGAGTGACGGCCGTACGGGTTACGGCGCGGTGCCCCGCGGAGCCCCCGGAGGCGGCCCGGCGACCGCGTTCCCGGACCCGGCGAGACGGCCCGCACCACCCCGCCGCGAAGCCCTCGGCGGGGCCCGCAGTAGGGCCCTCGGCGAAGCCCGCCGCGGGGCCCGCTCCGGGGCTCACTTCGCGGTGACGATCCGTACGTCCGCGCCGGACGCCCGCGCCGCCGCGCCGGTCGCCTTCTGCCAGCCCTTCCCGGAATCGGCGGCCGACCACATCTTCCCGGCGTAGGAAATCTGCTCGATGCCCAGTTCACCGGAGTGGGCCATCGCCCAGGTGGCCAGCTCCCAGCCGCGCCGCTGCGCCTCGGAGCCGTCACCGGCCGCGCCGCCGGCCTGACCGGTGCCAGGGGACCGGCCCGCCACCGCGTCCTCGTCCCCGGCGTGCACCGGCCGCGCGGGAACCGTCAGCACCCGGCCGCCGTCCCCGCCGTCCTCCTTGCCGCCGTTCCCGCCGCCGGGCGCGGCCCCGTTCGTGTGCGGCAGCACGTCGGGCCCGAACTCGCGCACCAGCTTCTTGCGCACCCCGGCCGTATCGCCCTGGTGCTTCTGGTCGGCGGGCCGGTTCGGCGAACACGTCATCGCGGCACCGTCGCGCCCGGTGAGGGCGCCGGTCAGCAGCGCGGCGTTCGGCTCGTGCTTGGCGTACGCCTGCGGATAGCCGCTGCGCTGCACCTTCTGCGCCGCGACCGTCAGCGGCAGCCGCGAGTAGCCCGGCACCTTGGCCAGGTGGGTGTAGAACTCCCCGGCGGAGTAGACCGGGTCCATGATCTGTTTCACGGTGCCCCAGTCCTGCGACGGCCGCTGCTGGAAGAGACCGACCGAATCCCGGTCGCCGAAGCCGATGTTGCGCAGCCCGGACTCCTGCATGGCGGTCGCCAGCGCGATCGTCACGGCCCGCTCCGGCAGCCCGCGCGAGGAGCCGACGGCCGAGATGGTCGCGGCGTTCGCGGCCTGCTCCGGCGAGATCTCGTACGGCTCGCCGCCGTCCGCCGTCCGCACCGCACAGCGTGGCGCACCCGGCCCGCCGGTCACGTACTGCACGACGAGGTAGGCGGCCAGCCCGAGGAGCACGGCGAGGGCCGCGCCGATACGCAGGAGGCGCTTGCTGCGGGAGCCGCGGGCGGGAGCGGTGGGCTGGGGGGACACGCGGCCAACGGTACTGGAGGGGCGCCGGTAGGGTCGGGCCCATGGAGACCGCTACGCAGACCCCCGCACTGGACCTCTCCCTCGACGCGGCCGGGCTGACCGCCCAGCTCGTCGACATCCCCTCCGTCAGCCGGGACGAGAAGGCCATCGCGGACGCCGTCGAGAACGCGCTGCGCGCTCTCCCGCACCTGACGGTGGAGCGGGACGGCAACTGCATCGTCGCGCGCACGGACCAGGGACACGCCGAGCGGGTCGTGCTGGCCGGCCACCTGGACACCGTGCCGATCGCGGACAACGTGCCCTCGCGTCTCGACGAGAACGGCGTCCTGTGGGGCTGCGGCACCACCGACATGAAGTCCGGCGTCGCGGTCCAGCTGCGCATCGCCGCCACCGTCCCCGCTCCCAACCGCGATCTGACCTTCATCTTCTACGACATGGAGGAGATCGCCGCCGAGTTCAACGGCCTCGGCCGGCTGGCCGAGCAGCACCCGGACTGGCTGGCGGGCGACTTCGCCATCCTGCTGGAGTCGTCGAACACCGAGGTCGAGGGCGGCTGCCAGGGCACCCTGCGGGTGCTGCTGCACACCGAGGGCGAGCGGTCCCACTCGGCCCGCAGCTGGATGGGCAGCAACGCCATCCACGCGGCGGCGCCGATCCTCGCGAGCCTGGCCTCCTACGAGCCCCGGCGGCCCGTCATCGACGGCCTCGAATACCGCGAGGGCCTGAACGCCGTACGGATCGAGGGCGGCGTGGCGGGCAACGTCATCCCCGACGCCTGCACGGTCACCGTCAACTTCCGCTACGCGCCCGACCGCAGCCCGGAAGAGGCCCTCGCCCACGTCCGCGAGGTCTTCGCGGACTGCGGCGTTGCGGAGATGACCGTCGACGACCACTCGCCGGGCGCGCTGCCGGGCCTGTCGCACCCCGCGGCCGCCGCCTTCATGAAGGCGGTCGGCGGCGTCGCGAAGCCCAAGTTCGGCTGGACCGACGTCTCGCGCTTCAGCGCGCTGGGCGTGCCCGCCGTCAACTACGGCCCCGGCGACCCCCTGCTGGCGCACAAGAAGGACGAACGGGTCGCCACCGAGCGCATCCTGCACTGCGAGGAGCGCCTGCGGTCCTGGCTCACCGCGTAGGCCGCACCCGGCGCCCGCGCCCCGGTGGTGTCCCGGCAGCCGGAATCGCCCTGCCCGCCACCTGCGCCGATCTACCCTTGCCGGACACCGACCGGCAGCGGAGGGAGCACGATATGGCCAGCCCCGAGGAAGAGCGGGCGTGGGAGGAACAGCGCCTGGGACCCGTGGTGCGCCGACGCGAGCAGGTGCAGAAGGGCACCACGGACCAGCGGCTGCTGGACACCGCCGAGGGCGACACGGACTGGGTGCACACCGACCCCTGGCGGGTCATGCGCATCCAGTCGGAGTTCGTGGAGGGCTTCGGCGCGCTGGCCGAACTGCCGAGCGCCATCAGCGTCTTCGGCTCGGCCCGTACGCCCGCCGGCTCGCCCGAGTACGAGACGGGCGTCGCGCTCGGCCGGGCGCTGGTGGAGGCCGGCTTCGCGGTGATCACCGGCGGCGGGCCCGGCGCGATGGAGGCCGCGAACCGGGGCGCCCGGGAGGCCAAGGGCGTCTCCGTCGGCCTGGGCATCGAGCTGCCCTTCGAACAGGGCATGAACCCGCACGTCGACATCGGCGTCAACTTCCGGTACTTCTTTGTCCGGAAAACGATGTTTGTGAAATATGCCCAAGGGTTCGTCGTGCTGCCCGGCGGCATGGGCACCCTCGACGAGCTGTTCGAGGCGCTGACCCTCGTACAGACGCGGAAGGTGACCCGCTTCCCGATCGTGCTCTTCGGTACGCAGTACTGGGGCGGCCTGGTCGACTGGCTGCGCGACACGGTCGTCGCGCAGGGCAAGGCGTCCGAGCACGACCTGCTGCTCTTCCACGTCACCGACGACGTGGACGAGGCGGTCGCGCTGGTCTCCAAGGAGACCGGGAAGTAGCTCCCGGCAGAAGCCGGGAGACCGGACCTACGCGAGTCCCCGGCGGGCCACCGCCGGGGGCCGGTGGCCCGCGATCGAGGCCACCATCTCCAGCACCTGCCGGGTCTCGGCGACCTCGTGGACCCGGTAGACCTGCGCGCCCAGCCACGCCGAGACCGCGGTCGTCGCCAGCGTCCCGAGCAGCCGCTCCTTGACCGGCCGGTCCAGCGTCTCGCCGACGAAGTCCTTGTTGGACAGCGAGACCAGCACCGGCCAGCCGGTGTCCGCCATCTCGCCGAGGCGGCGCGTCGCCTCCAGGCTGTGCCGGGTGTTCTTCCCGAAGTCGTGCCCCGGGTCGATCATGATCGCGTCCCGCCGTACGCCCAGCTCCGCCGCGCGCTCGGCCAGGCCCAGCGTCACCCGCAGGATGTCCGCCATCACATCCTCGTACGCCACCCGGTGCGGGCGGGTACGCGGCTCGACGCCGCCCGCGTGGGTGCAGACCAGGCCGGCGCCGTAGCGGGCCGCGACCTCGGCCAGCTTCGGGTCCACCCCGCCCCACGCGTCGTTGAGCACGTCGGCCCCGGCCTCGCAGACCGCCTCGCCCACGTCGTGCCGCCAGGTGTCCACGCTGATGACCACGTCCGGGTACCGTTTGCGCACCTCGGCGACGAAGCCGACCGTGCGCCGGGCCTCCTCCTCGGCGCTGACCTCCTCGCCCGGACCCGCCTTGACACCGCCGATGTCGATGATCGCGGCGCCCTCGGCCACCGCTTGCTCCACCCGGGCGAGCGCGGGCTCGTCGGTGAAGGTGGCCCCTTGGTCGTAGAAGGAGTCCGGGGTCCTGTTCACGATGGCCATGATCACCGGCTCGTGCGCAGTGAACTCTCGATTCCCCAGCCGCAGCATTGCTTCTCCCTCTTCCTGGTCCGCCAGCGACCCTAACGGTCACACCCGCATGGCACGATCAGTGCCAACGCATAGCTCGGGGAGATGGTCGTGTTCTGGTTCCTGCTGATCGCGATGGTCGTGGTGGTCGCCGCGGTCACGCTCGCCGTGGTCGGCGGCGGCGACGAGGGTGGGCTCGGCGAGGCCGCGCCCGACCGGCTGTACGAACCGCTGCCCGCCGACCGGCCCGCCTCCCGCGCCGACGTCGAGGCGGTGCGCCTGCCGGTGAGTGTGCGCGGCTACCGCATGAACGACGTCGACGACGTCCTGGACCGGCTCGGCGCCGAGCTCGCCGAACGGGACGCGCGGATCGCCGAGCTGGAGGCGGCCCTCGCGGGCGCGCACGCCGCGGCGATGGGCCCGCCCGGCCTGATCAAGCGGGTCCCGGAGGACGGGGCCGGTGCCGGTTCCGAGGACGGTTCCGGTTCCGGCGACGGGCCCGGCGAGCGGCCCGCGCAGCGGCCGGCCGGACCGGCCGGCGAGGAGCCCCCGGCAGCCGGGGGCGAGGAAGAGGGGAAGACCGCTTCATGACGGGAGTGTCCACGGCTCCGGACGGGGTGCCGCGCTGCCCCTGGGGCATGGAGTCGGAGAAAATGGCCGACTATCGCACCTATCACGACACCGAGTGGGGCCTGCCGGTCCACGGCGACGACGCCCTGTTCGAGCGGATGTGCCTGGAGGCGTTCCAGTCCGGGCTGTCCTGGATCACGATCCTGCGCCGCCGCGAGGGCTTCCGGGCCGCGTTCGCCGGCTTCCGGATCGAGGCGGTCGCCCGGTTCACCGACGCGGACGCCGAGCGGCTGCTCACCGACGCCCGGATCATCCGCAACCGCGCGAAGATCAGCGCGACGATCAACAACGCCCGGGTCGCGGCCGAGCTGGCCCCGGGCGAGCTGGACCGGCTGATCTGGTCGTACGCGCCCGAGCGCGCCGCCCGGCGGGCGCCGCGCACCCTGGCCGACGTGGCGCCCGTCACCCCGGAGTCCACGGCGCTGGCCAAGGATCTCAAGAAGCGCGGCTTCCGCTTCGTCGGCCCCACGACGGCGTACGCGGCGATGCAGGCGTGCGGCCTGGTCAACGACCACCTGGCGGACTGCCATGTGCGGGACGCGGTGGAGGCGGCGGCCGAGGACTGAGGGGCGTCCGGGCGGGCCGCCGGTTTTCCGCGGCCCGGCCGGACGCGCCGGTTTCGGCGGCCGTGTCGTTTCCCGTGACCCGGCCGGGCGTGCCGTTTCCCGCGGCCGGGCCCGGCGCCCTGTCCTGCCTAGCGCCCCAGGAACTTCGGCTTCTCCTTCTTCACGAACGCCTCGACCGCGATCCGGTGGTCCTCCGAGGCGCCCGCCAGCGTCTGGAGCTCCTCCTCCTTGGCGAGCGTCTCGATGAGCGAGTGCCCGGCCCCGTACGCGAGGGATTCCTTGATCGCGGCGTATGCGGCGGTCGGTCCCTCGGCCAGCGCGCGCGCCACCGCGGCGGCCTCGGACGCCAGTTCCGCCGCCGGTACGACCTTGTTGGCGATGCCCAGGTCGTACGCCTCCTGGGCGGTGATGCTGCGCGGGAAGAGCAGCAGGTCGGCGGCGCGGCCGTGGCCGATGAGGCGGGGCAGCGTCCAGGAGATGCCGGAGTCGGCGGTGAGCGCGACGCCGGCGAAGGAGGTGTTGAAGGAGGCGGTGTCGGCGACGACCCGGTGGTCCGCGGCCAGCGCGAAGCCGGCGCCCGCGCCCGCCGCGACCCCGTTGACCCCCGCGACCACCGGCTTGGGCATGCCGGCGAGCGCCGTGACGATGGGGTTGTAGTGCTCGCGCACCGTGCTCATGGTCCGCCCGGAGCCGGTCTCCCGGTCCTCGGCGAGCAGCCCGATGTGCTCCTTGAGGTCCTGCCCCACGCAGAAGGCGCGTCCGGTGGCGGTGAGCAGGACGGCCCGTACGGCCGGATCGGCGGCGGCGTCGCGCAGGGTGTCCCGCAGGGCGGCCTTGGTCTCCGTGTTCATCGCGTTCATCGCGTCGGGGCGGTTGAGCGTGATCGTCCCGACGCCGTCGGTCACGTCGTAGAGCACGGTGTCGGCCATGGTGAGGGGTCCCTCCGTCGCGGCTCGGGCTGTCCGGCTGTGGCAGCCGTCGCTCAGGATGCCGGAGATCATTGGCGCCCGTCATGTGACGTACGTCAAACGACCGGCGAGGACCGGACGCCGGACGATGGCGAAGTATCGCAGCCCACTCCCCGAATTGGGTGGTTTTGCGAGAGCGCGTTGCCGAAGGGATGCTCCCCGATGTTGGTCATCGGGTCGTGCGATGCGGGATAATGGCCTGGAAGCAATGTGTTCGATGCCGGTGACACCTGGGTTGTCGGCTGCGTGAGCTGGTTTCAGGAAGGGGAACGAGCATGGCGGCCATGAAGCCGCGGACGGGCGACGGCCCGCTCGAGGTGACCAAGGAGGGGCGGGGCATCGTCATGCGCGTTCCGCTCGAAGGCGGCGGTCGACTCGTCGTCGAGCTGACTCCCGACGAAGCCAAGGCCCTGGGCGAGGCCCTGGAGAAGGTCACCGTCTGACAGGGCAGCCGCCCTGATGCTGCGGTTTCCCGGGGCTGACCCCTGGACCCCAGCCGAATACCCGGGCCCCGGTGGGTGCCACGTGAACGCGTGGCGCCCACCGGGGCCGCGTTCGTTGCCGGGCGACTGGTCCGCGGGTGCGGTGGTTTTGCCGTACGGTCCGACGGGGGCCGCCGTACGCACCCCGGCCCGCGGTCAACCACGCTTGACGGCGCACAGCAGGCCGTCGCCCACCGGCAGCAGGGACGAGATCACCACGTCGCTCTCGCGCAGCGTCCGCAGCAACTCCCGCAGGCGCAGTACCTCGGCGGGCTGCGCGGCCGAGTCGACCGTGCGGCCGTCGGCGAAGACGCCCTCGAAGCACACCAGGCCGCCGGGGCGTAGCAGCCGCAACGATTCAGCGAGATAGTCCAGGCACTCCATGCGGTCGCCGTCGCAGAAGACGAGGTCGTAGCCGCCGTCGGCGAGCCGGGGCAGGACGTCCAGGGCGCGGCCGGGGATGAAGCGCGCGCGGTTGCCGGCGAAGCCCGCCTCCCGGAACGCCTGCTTCGCGAACTGCTGCCGCTCCGGTTCCAGGTCGACCGTCGTCAGGACGCCGTCCGGCCGCATACCGTGCAGGAGGTAGATGCCCGACACTCCCGTGCCGGTGCCGATCTCGGCGACCGCCTTGGCGTCCGCCGTGGCGGCGAGCAGCCGCAGCGCGGTGCCGGTGCCCGTGGAGACCGCCCGGATGCCCGCTTCCCGCGCCCGGTCGCGGGACCAGTGCAGGGCGGCGTCGGCCTGGTCGTCGACGGTTCCGGCGCCGTACGCCTCGGCGAATGCCAAGCTCGTCTGCCGGTTGCCGGTAATGGCCCTCTCCTGTCCCCGTAGTTGACGCAACCGTGACTGTATCCGCTGCGTGCGGGAACCCGCAGATGGGACCGGGCGTTGAAGCACTGCAGGGGGGATGCATCGGTGAAGACCCAGCGAGATGTGCGGCATGACGCGAGGCCAGACCAAAAGCAGGTCAAATATGCTTATCCGGAGCTAACGGGCGAGGTGGATATGGTAGGGGCTCTACTGGACACCACCAGAGCCACCAGGGGAGGTGCGGCTGCGGCGGGTGACCGATGGGCGCGCAGGCGCTTCAGGCGGTCGGTCGTCGAGCCGAAATCCGTGACAGACACCGCTGACCGTTCCCGCTCCCACGGCCTCAAGGGTAGGGGAGGGGCCTTCGACACCGCTACGACAGCGACGTTCGCCGCCGACGCGGATGCGCAGGCCTGGACCCCGCCCAGCTGGGAGGAGATCGTCAGCACCCACAGCACGCGGGTCTACCGTCTCGCCTACCGCCTCACGGGCAACCAGCACGACGCCGAGGATCTGACGCAGGAGGTGTTCGTCCGCGTCTTCCGCTCGCTGTCGACGTACACCCCCGGCACCTTCGAGGGCTGGCTGCACCGCATCACGACCAACCTCTTCCTGGACATGGTCCGCCGCCGCCAGCGCATCCGCTTCGACGCACTCGGTGACGACGCGGCCGAGCGGCTCCCCAGCCGCGAGCCCTCCCCGCAGCAGCATTTCAACGACACCCACTTCGACGCCGACGTGCAGCAGGCGCTGGACACCCTCGCGCCCGAGTTCCGCGCCGCCGTGGTGCTCTGCGACATCGAGGGCCTGTCGTACGAGGAGATCGCCGCCACCCTCGGCGTCAAGCTGGGCACGGTCCGCAGCCGCATCCACCGTGGCCGTTCCCACCTGCGCAAGGCGCTCAAGCACCGCTCCCCGGCGGCGCGCGCCGAGGAGCGCGAGCGCGAGCAGCGGACGCTCACTTCGGTCACTACAGGGGAGGTCGGAATCGCGTGAGCGGTACAGGCGGTCCGTCCCCCGCCGAGCATCATCTCGGCGACCGCCTCGCGGCTCTGGTCGACGGGGAGTTGGGGCATGACGCGCGCGAGCGGGTGCTCGCGCATCTCGCTACGTGTGGAAAGTGCAAGGCGGAGGCCGACGACCAGCGCCGGCTGAAGAGTGTTTTCGCGGCGACGGCACCCCCCGGCCCGTCCGAGGGGCTGCTGGCGCGCCTTCAGCAGCTGCCCGGAGGTGATGCCGACGGCTCCGGAAGTCGGCTGGGCGGCGGCAGCTTCGGCAGCGGCGCCTTCGGTGGTGACTTCGCCGAGGGCGGTGAGTTCGAGGCGGGCGGCGGTTCGTTCCGGTATGTCCCGTCCGGCAGTCATGCGGTCGCCGGAGTGCCCCAGCAGCCGCGTTCGCGCGGCTTCCGTATCCACGAGCCGGCCCGGCCCGCGCCGCAGCGCCGCCGGTTCGCCTTCGCCGCGGCGGGCGCGGTCTCCCTGGCGGCGTTCGCGCTCGGCGGCGCGCTGCCCCTGGAGGCCGCGGTCGACACCCCGAGCGGCCGCGCCGACGGCACGGGCAGCCAGATGACGCCGCTCAGCGCCACCCCCGGCCCGGTCGGCCCGCCAGGCCCGCCCGGTATGACCCGCGGCGAGGCCCTGCTGTACGCGACCAGCCACCCCTGGTCGGGGTCGTTGCCCGGCGCGGGCCCCACCCTGGAGCCGGCCCCGAGTTCGCTGGGCCTGACGGGCCCGTCGGCGGCCGCCGCCCGCCCCTCGCCGTCGCTGCCCGTATCCCAGGCCGCCCTCCTGTCCGACGGCCAATCGGGCCTGCCCGCGCTGACGCTCCAGACCGGCCGGCTCATGCCGTACCACCCCGCCCAGGGCACCGCCCCCGACCCGCTCTCCGACGCCCGCGCCGTGGGCCCGTACCCGCCGTCCGCGGATGCCGGACGCTCCCTGGCCGGGACCGCGGCGCCGGCCGGCCCCGCCTCCCGGGAGGCGATGACCGCCCACGGTCCCGCCGAGCGCTGACCGGGCCCTGCGCGAGGCCGCGCGGACCTGGTTGAATCGCTGTCCGGGCGGCGTTCCCTTGCCGGGGCGCGCCGTTGGCGAGGTGGCGCTGTCCGCGTGACACAGCGGGCGTACTGGTGGGGAGAACATGGACGAGGGGACGGCCGCCGGGCCGAAGCGGAACTGGTGGAGCCGGCCGGGGCAGCGGCCCGCGGAGCCGGCGGCGGAGCCGTCCGCCCCGCCCGAGCCCGCGGCGCCCGGAACCGAACGGTTCGCCGCGACACGAGAGTTCGCGGCCCCGGGCGCCGGTGCGGGCGGTGCCGCGCCCGCCGGGCCGGAGGAGGCCGCCGCGGCCGGTCAGCGAGCCGGTCAGCAGACGGGCCGGCAGTCCGGGCCGTCCGGAGGGCCGGTCGATGCTTCCGGCAGCGCGCCCGGCGCCCCCACGGGCACCGCGCCCGGCGTGGGCTCCGGCGCACCACAGCTCCCCGCGCCGCCCGCCGTCCCGCCGCGGCAGCAGCCGCTGCACGCCCAGGACCCGTACGGCACGCCTCCGTACGGCGACCCCGGGCCGTGGGCCCCCGCGCCGCCGGTACAACACCCGACGGCCACCCCGGCGCACGGCGCTGGGCTCCCGCCGCAGAACCCGGGCGCCGCCCCGCAGGGCGCCATGCCGCCCGCCGACCAGCAGTACGGCACCGGCGCGCCCGTACCGCCGCCCCAGCAGCCGTACCCGGCCCCACACCCGTACCCGTCCCAGCCGCAGCCCCCTGCGGCCCCGGGGCAGCCGCACGAGACCTCCGCCCGTACGCCGATGCCACAGGCCGAGCCGCCGTCCGCCCCCGCACAGCCGGGGCACGCCCTGCCCGCGCCGCAGGCCCCGGCCGGGGCGGCCCCGCCGTCCGGCACGGACACCGTCCTGCTGGCTCCCGGCGACGGCGCCCGGCTGCCCGCCGTGTCGCACGAGACGTCCGGCGGCACCCCGCTCCCGCCCGAGGCGCACGGCGGGCCACACCCGGGAGCGCCCCACCCGCAGCCCGTACCGCCCGGCCCGGAGCCGCAGCCGGGCGCAGCCGCGGGCCACCAGCAGGCCGAGGCGCCGGGCCACTGGCAGCAGTACGACCCCTGGCACGCCCCGCAGCACGGCGCGGCGATGCCCCTGGGCACGCCGCCCCCGCCCCCGACGGACGCCCGGCGCAGCCGCCGCGGCGCGCTCACCGCCGGCGCGGTGGCCCTGGCACTGGTGGCCGGCGGTATCGGCGGCGGCGTCGGCGCGTACATCGAGCGCAACGGCGGCCTCACCGCCATCGAGCTGCCGCAGGACACCGGCGACAAGGGCGGCCGCAAGCCGGACAGCGTCGCCGGCATCGCGCAGGCGGCCCTGCCGAGCGTGGTCACCCTGCACGTGCGCGGCAACTCCGAGCAGGGCACCGGCACCGGCTTCGTCCTCGACAAGCAGGGCCACATCCTCACCAACAACCATGTCGTCGAGCCGGCCGGCACCGGCGGCGAGATATCGGTCTCCTTCAGCGGCGGCGAGACGGCCAAGGCCAAGGTCATCGGCCGGGACGGCGGCTACGACCTGGCCGTCGTGCAGGTCCAGGGCGTCTCCGGGCTGCGCCCGCTGGCGCTCGGCGACTCCGACTCCGTACGGGTCGGCGACCCCGTCGTGGCCATCGGCGCCCCGTACGACCTCGCCAACACCGTCACCGCCGGCATCATCAGCGCCAAGCAGCGGCCCATCACCGCGGGCGGCAAGAAGGGCGACGGCAGCGACGTCTCGTACGTGGACGCCCTGCAGACCGACGCCCCGATCAACCCGGGCAACTCCGGCGGCCCGCTGGTCGACTCCCGGGCGCGGGTGATCGGCATCAACAGCGCCATCCGCGCGGCCGACAACTCGGGCGGCGGCCTGGAGGGCGGCGGCCAGGGCGGCAGCATCGGCCTGGGCTTCGCCATCCCGATCAACCAGGGCAAGTGGGTGGCCGAGGAGCTGATCAACAAGGGCAAGGTCATGCACCCGGTGATCGGCGTCACACTGGAGATGGAGTACGCGGGCGACGGCGCGCGGGTCAGCTCCAGGAGCAAGGACGGCGGCGCGCCCGTCACCCCCGGCGGCCCGGGCGCCAAGGCGGGCATCAAGCCGCAGGACGTGATCACCAAGGTCGACGGGCAGCCCGTGCACAGCGGCGAGGAGCTGATCATCAAGATCCGCAGCCACCGGCCGGGGGACCGGCTGAACCTGACCCTGCGGCGGGCCGGCAAGGAGCAGACCGCGCAGCTCACCCTGGGCGCCGCCGCCCAGTGACGAGCGTTTGCACGGTGTTGGGGCGGGCGACTCCCGTCGGACGCCCCGGGCCAGGTACCGTGATAGGCGGCCTGGCCCATAGGCCCGACACGTCCCCCTAGGTCCCCCTGGGACCCGGTAGGCCACGGATTACCCAAGGAGCTGCAAGGTGTTCTTCGACATAGGACCCCTAGAGCTGGTCGCGCTCGTCATCCTTGCGGTACTGATCTTCGGGCCGGACAAGTTGCCCAAGGTGATCTCGGATGTCATGAGCTTCGTGCGCAAGGTCCGCGCGTTCTCGGACAACGCCAAGGAGGACATCCGCAGCGAGCTGGGCCCGGAGTTCAAGGACTTCGAGTTCGAGGACCTCAAGCCGAAGAACTTCGTGCGCAAGCACGTGCTGGAGAACGACCAGTACGGCCTTCAGGAGATCCGTAACGGCTTCGACCTGAAGAAGGAGATGGCCGAGGTCACGGACGCGGTGCACGGCACCGACAGCGCCGCGGCGCACGGCACCGACAGCGCCCCTTCCGCCGACCGGGGGTCCGCGTCCCGGGTGAGCTTCGCCAAGGACACCCCGGCGGGTTCGAACGGCGGGTCCGCCGCGCCGGACATGTTCAAGAAGGGCGCGAAGCCCTCGGGGACCGAGCGCCCGCCGTTCGATCCCGATGCCACCTGACTCGTCTTATGCAAGCCTTATGCCCGCTGGTGTTGACCGGGTTGACTATGCTCCCCGTGTCCGGGGTGAGGACGCCTGAGGGGGGCGGGCCGCCCACGACGCAGGGCAACTAGGAGGCTCCGCGCAGATGGAGACGACGAGTCGGGCAGGAGTTCAGGCGGTCACCGCCGACGCCGGACGGAAGGTCGACGGCTATCTGTCGGCCGCTTTCCCGTGGTACGGACTCGACGACGCGTTCACCGGCCCCCGCTGGCTGCTGCAGGTCGGCGCGGCCGCGGACGGCACGGTCGAGCACGGTGCGACCGGCCACGGCCAGGAGCCCACGATAAAGGTGGAGACCACACCGGAGTCGGAGCGGTTCGCGGTCGTGGTGACCGTCGCCAGCCGGCCCGTGCGGCGCAGCGCCGACGGTACGGGCGTCCTGGACGCCACCTCCACCGCCACGGCGGCCTGGCTCGCCGGGTCCGGCCTGCTGTCGCGCACCTGGCCGACGCAGATGGACCGCACCCTCCGCCAGGACTGGCTCGACCAGCAGACGATGCTCGCCTGGGAGCTGGCGGACGACCTCGGCGGCGAGGGCTGGAGCGCCCTGACGCTGCCGGTGGACGGCGTACCGACGCCGTTTCGCTACCGCGAGTCGGAGTACGGCTGGGTGCTGGCCGGCTCGGCGGGCGACGGCCCCGGCGGCGTGCACATCGGCGCGTACGGGCGCGGCATGAGCGCGTACGGCCTGGGCTTCGCGGTGGTCAAGGACATCGCCGCGTACGAGAGCGGCGGGAGCCGCACGCGGCCGGCGCGGCCGGAGGGCGTGACGGCGGACTGAGCGCCGCCTGCCGCGCGGCGTGAGCGGGCGTACGACGAAGGGGCGAGCCCACCGGGCCCGCCCCTCCGCACGTTCCGGACGCGCGGCGCGTCCGGTGCGTCTCAGAACTTGTTGCGCGGCGTGATCCCCAGCGACATGCCCGACAGGCCGCGCTGCCGGCCGCCCAGCTTGCCCGCGATGGCGCGGATCGCCGCGCCGGCCGGGGACTCCGGGTCGGTCAGCACGACCGGCCTGCCCTCGTCGCCGCCCTCGCGCAGCCGTACGTCGATCGGGATCGCGCCCAGCACCGGCACCTGCGTGCCGGTCGTCTTCGTCAGGCCCTCGGCGACCCGCTCGCCACCGCCGGTGCCGAACACGTCCACCATCTCGTCGCAGTGCGGGCAGGGCAGCCCGGACATGTTCTCCACCACGCCGACGATCTTCTGGTGGGTCTGTACGGCGATGGAGCCGGCCCGCTCGGCGACCTCGGCGGCGGCCTGCTGCGGGGTCGTGACGACCAGGATCTCCGCGTTCGGGACCAGCTGCGCCACCGAGATGGCGATGTCGCCGGTGCCCGGGGGCAGGTCGAGCAGCAGGACGTCCAGGTCGCCCCAGTACACGTCGGCCAGGAACTGCTGGAGCGCGCGGTGCAGCATCGGGCCGCGCCAGACCACCGGGGCGTTGCCCGGGGTGAACATGCCGATGGAGATCACCTTCACGCCGTTGGCCGACGGCGGCATGATCATGTTCTCGACCTGGGTGGGACGGCCGTCCGCGCCCAGCATCCGGGGCACCGAGTGGCCGTAGATGTCGGCGTCCACCACACCGACCTTCAGACCGTCGGCCGCCATCGCCGCGGCCAGGTTCACCGTCACCGACGACTTGCCGACGCCGCCCTTGCCGGAGGCGACCGCGTACACCCGGGTCAGCGAGCCCGGCTTGGCGAACGGCACCTCGCGCTCGGCGGTGCCGCCGCGCAGCGAGGACGCCAGCTCCTTGCGCTGCTCGTCGCTCATCACGTCCAGCTCGACCGCGACCCCGGTCACGCCCTCGACGCGCGACACGGCGTCCCGCACGTTCGAGGTGATCGTCTCGCGCATCGGGCAGCCGGCGACCGTCAGGTAGACCGCCACCGCGACCGCGCCGTCCGCCGCGATCTCCACCGATTTGACCATGCCCAGTTCGGTGATGGGGCGGTGGATCTCGGGGTCGTTCACCGTGGCGAGCGCGGCGCGGACCGCGTCCTCGCTGGGCGCTGCGCTTCGGGGGGTGTCGGTAGCCATGCTCCAAGACTACGGCGCCGAAGGGGGCCTCCGGAAAGGCCGGTGGGCGGTCGTGTTCGTCACTCCCGGTACCGCCCGCGCGGCCGGTCCGGCCCTCGCTCCGTCCGCGCTACTCCCGGCCGCGGCTCTCCTGCTCGCTCTCCGCGTCCACCATCTGACGCAGCTCCAGCTCCTTCATCATGTCCTGGAGTTCGGAGCGGATCCAGTCGCGGGTGGCCACCTCGCCCAGGCCCAGCCGGAGCGCCGCCACCTCCCGGGTCAGATACTCGGTGTCGGCGATGGCCCGCTCGTTCTGCTTGCGGTCCTGCTCGCGGGTGACCCGGTCCCGGTCGTCCTGCCGGTTCTGCGCGAGGAGGATCAGCGGGGCCGCGTAGGACGCCTGCAGCGAGAGCATCAGCGTCAGGAAGATGAACGGGTACTTGTCGAAGCGCAGATGATCGGGCGCGGCGATGTTCCAGATGATCCACAGCACGATGATCACCGTCATCCAGACGATGAACCGGCCGGTCCCCAGAAAACGGGCGATCTTCTCCGACAGCCGCCCGAACGCCTCCGGATCGTACTCCGGCAGCAGCCCCCGGCGCCGCGCGCGCGGCTGGTCCAGGCGCACCCGGGGGCGCCCGCCGCCCAGGCCGGGCCCGGACGCCGTGCTCAGCGCCCGCGCACGCTCCTTCACACCGTCCCGTTCCTCAGCGCCCATCGTCCGGCTCTCCCTCCCGGTCCGCCGCCGCGCCCGGCGGGCCGTGCATCTCCGCCTCACGCCAGTCGTCGGGCAGCAGGTGGTCCAGTACGTCGTCCACGGTCACCGCGCCCAGCAGGGAGCCGCTCTCGTCCACGACCGGCGCCGCCACCATGTTGTAGGTCGCCAGGTAGCTGGTCACCTCGTTGAGCGGGGTACCCGGCGGCAGCGGCGGCAGATCGGTGTCCGCGACGGAACTGACGAGCGTGAACGGCGGATCGCGCAGCAGCCGCTGGAAGTGCACCAGGCCCAGGTACTTGCCGGTCGGCGTCTCGTCCGGCGGCCGGCACACGTACACCTGCGCCGCCAGCGACGGCGACAGGTCCGGGTCGCGCACCCGGGCCAGCGCGTCCGCGATCGTCGCGTCCGGCCGCAGCACGATCGGCTCGGTCGTCATCAGACCGCCCGCGGTGCGCTCCTCGTAGGCCATCAGGCGCCGTACGTCCGCCGCGTCGTCCGGCCGCATCAGGCCGAGCAACCGTTCCTTCTCCTCCTCCGGCAGCTCGGAGAGCAGGTCGGCGGCGTCGTCCGGGTCCATCGCCTCCAGGACGTCGGCGGCCCGCTCCTCCTGGAGCTTGCCCATGATCTCGACCCGGTCGTCCTCCGGCAGCTCCTCCAGGACGTCCGCCAGCCGGTCGTCGTCCAGCGCCGCGGCAACCTCGCCGCGCCGCTTGGGCGTCAGATGGTGCAGGGCGCTGGCCAGGTCCGCCGGGCGCAGCTGCTCGAAGGTGGCGAGCAGGTTCTCCGCGCCCTGTCCGTGCTCCTCCAGCGAGAACCCGGTCACCGCCGACCAGTCCACGGTGAGGACCTCTCCCGCCCGTCGCCCACCACCACCCTTCGCAGGAGGCGCTTCGCGCCGCAGAAATCGATTGCGCAGTGCCCCGCCCTTCCCCTTCCGTACGAAGACCTTGTCGATCTCCCAGTCGCGGCGGGCCGGCAGCTGGATGATGCCGATGTCCAGGACGGTGGCCTCCTCGCCCGTCTCGACCAGGTTCACCCGGCGGTCCAGCAGCTCACCGAGGACCAGGGTCTCCGAGGCGCGCTGTTCGAAGCGCCGCATGTTCACCACGCCGGTGGTGATGACCTGGCCGGACTCCACGCCCGTCACCCGCGTCATCGGCAGGAAGATCCGGCGGCGGCTGATGACCTCGACGACCAGGCCCAGCAGCCGGGGCGGCCGGCCGCCGACCCGCAGCATCGCGACCAGGTCACGGACCCGGCCGACCTGGTCGCCGTTGGGGTCGAAGACGGCGATGCCCGCGAGGTGGGAGACGAACACCCGGGGGGTGACCACCGCCATGCCGAGTGCCTCCGCTTCCGTTGCGCCGCGCCGTGGCGGGCCACCGCGGTTCCGGGCGGCCGCGCCCACTGGTTCCTGGCGTTGCGTGTTGCCGCTTTCGCGCAGGTAAAGCCCCCCGCGGAAGCCTGATCCGGAATCAGGCTAACGTGCGCCGTCCGGCGCCGCCCCGGCGGGAAGGGCCGTACGGTGTCCACCGCGCACTCCGCCGTACGACGTGCACGGGCCCGGGTACGCTGCCGTACTGCCGTCGAGGTCGTCCGCATCAGGAGGCAGAACCGTCGTGACCGCATTCCCCTCGGCAGGCCCCGCCGGGACCTGCTCCCGCCGCCCGGACGTACCCCGGCGCAGGCGCGGCCCGGCGCTGACGGCGGCGGTGTGCGCGGTGCTCGCCGGGGCGCTGGCGGGATGCGCCGCGGAGGACCCGGACGCCGGCACCAACGGGGTGGGCAAGCTGCCCGCCGACAAGATCCAGGCCAAGGCCCGGGCGGCCGCCCGCGCCGCCGGAACGGTACGGCTCTCCGGCAACCTCGTCAGCCAGGGCCGCACCTACAAGCTGGACATGCGGCTCGGGCCGCAGGGCGCCCGGGGCGAGCTCGCCACCAAGGCGGCCACCTTCCAGCTGCTGCGCGTCGGCGGCGCGCTCTACCTCAAGGCGGACGCCGGGTTCTGGGCCCGCGAGAAGAGCGCCAACCCTGCACCGAACGACGAGGCGTCCGCCGCCAAGCTGGTCGGCAAGTACGTGAAGGTGCCGTCCACCGACCCCGTCTACAAACGCTTCAGCGGCTTCACCGACAAGGGCGTCCTGCTCGACAGCCTCCTCGGCCTGCACGGCAAACTCGCCACCGGCGAACGCGGCACCCTCGACGGCACCCGCACCATCCGCATCGCCGCGGGCCAGGGCGCGGGCGGCACCCTCGACGTCTCCCTGGAGGGCGAGCCCTACCCCCTGCGCCTGCGCCGCGCGGGCGACGCGGGCGAGGTACGGCTCGGTGACTGGGGGCAGCCGGTGGAAATACAGGCGCCCAAGGAGAGCCAGGTCATCGACTACGGCAAGCAGATCACGATCGGCGACTAGACCGGCGAACGGGGCTCGCCGGCCGGGGGAGCGGACAGGGGCGCGCGCCGTCCGGGACCGTTCGGCCGGGTCGCCCCGCTTGCCCGGAACGCCCAGCCCCCTCAGCGGCTCCGCTTGCGGCGCAGGAGTTTGGGGAGGGCCGCCGGAATGGGGCGGCGCGTGGTGGCCGGGCTCGGGAGGGGGCGGGCGGCCCGGGAGGCGTCGTCGAAGGCCGTGTGGGCCGTCGCGTCCGTGACCGGCTCCAGGCGCAGCACGCGGCACTCGCGCGCCCAGCGCCGCGGCATCGTCTCCGCGTCGGGGGCGTTGAGCCGCTTGCCCTTGAGGTCTTCCACGGCGGCCTGCCACGCCTCGCCGTCCGGGGTCAGCTCGGTGACCCGGGCCTGCCAGCCGACCAGCCGGCCGCCCTTGTCCTTGCTGCGTACGGTGACGGTCGCGGTGCTGCCGTCGAGGAGGCCGAGGTCGTGCAGCGGCTGTTCGGCGGCCGGGCCGGCGGACCGCTGCGCACCGTCGGAGCCCGCGCCCACCACGCACGCGGCACCGTCGTGCCAGACGTGCCACAGGGCCCGCGCCGGGCCGGTGGTGCCCTGCACCCAGATGAGGCCGGACTTCTTCGTGGCCTCTTCGATGAGCGCGCGGTCCAGCAGCTTCTGCGACACGGTCTCCGTCATGGGGCCAGCCTAATGGGGGTGCGGCAGGGTCCGGGGACCTACTCGGGCCGCAGGGCGGCCGGGGACCCCAGGGCGGCCGGGGCCCCCAGGGCGCGTCGGCAGGCTTCGTCCAGCGCCGCTTTCCGGTCCGGCCCGGAGTCCGCGAGGAACTCCTCGTCCAGCTCGGACACGATGCCCCGGGCCCGGGAGAGCAGCGCGCGGCCCTCTTCGGTCAGCTCCAGCCGCGCGCGGTGCCCCTGCCCCCGCAGGTTGCGCTCCACCGCCCCCAGTTCCTCCAGCATCAGGACGGTGGCGCGCATGCTCTGGCTCGTGACGCCCACCCGGCGGGCCAGGTCGCTGTACGACAGCTCCGCGTCGCGGGAGATGTGCCCGAGCGCCCCGAACAGCCGCACGGACAGGCCGATGCCGGCGAGCCGCGTTTCCAGCTGCTCGTGCAGGCGCCGTCCGGTGGCGATCACCAGCATGACGGTCGACAGCGCGCTCTCCGGCACCTTGCTGCTCACCTGTGACTCTCCCTACCGATGCCGACGCGTACCGGACGCTCTCGGTATCAGTGTCCCAGGCCGCCGGGCTCCGGTGATCGGGTCCGCGGCGCCCGGTCAGCCCTGCGGCACCGGGACGCCGAGCCGCTCGGCCGCCCGCTCCGAGACCTTCCGGAAGGGAGCCTTCATGCCGGCCGTCATGGCGTCCACCGTCCCGGCCAGCTCGGGGCCGGCCAGCTCCGGTGTGCCGACCCCGAACAGGGGCTTGGGCGCGTACTCCATGTTCAGTTCGGCCAGGCGCGCGGCGTCGGTGCCGCGCAGGTCCTGGATCAGCCGCAGGGCGACCTCGAAGCTGCCGGTGGCCGGGCCGGCGGTGATGCGGTTGCGGTCCTCCACGACACGGTTGGTCGGTACCGGCGTCGCGCCGTAGTAGGGCAGCAGGTCGTACGCGTGGAAGTTGGTCGTGGCCCGGTAGCCGCGGAGCAGACCGGCCGCCCCCAGCAGCAGGCTGCCGGCGCAGATGCCCGCGATCCACTTCGCGCGGGCGCCCCGGTCGGCGAGGAAGGCCAGCGTCTCGGCGTCCTCCAGGATCTCGGGGGGCGTGGCCCCGGCGCACAGGACGTCCAGGTCGGCCGGGCAGTCCTCGAAGGTGGTGGTCGCCCGGGTGGGGAACTGGGGGAAGCCCGGGATCTCGTCCAGGTTCTTCCAGACGAGGTGCACGTTCACCTCGGGCAGGGTGCCCAGGGCCGTGTGGAGGCCGATGATGTCGACCGGCATGTAGCCGGGGCACACCAGGATCGCGATGTCGAGCTTGCGCTGGTCGTCGGTCATGTTCCTTCTTCTCCCTGCCTCGTCGGGACTTGCAGCCAAGCTACAAGCCTGGCTGTAAGTCGGGGATAAGGAGGGCAGGGGGAGGCGGCGCCGGGGTGCGTCGTGTCGCGTCGTGGGCGCGTGAGGGGGTGGGTGGTTGCCGGCTCCGGACCGGCGGCCGTCGGCTCCGGCCCGGGGTGTCAGGTCACGGTCCGGGCGGACCGCCCGGACCGCCCGGTGTCACAGCCAGCCGTTGCGCTTGAAGCCGCGGTGGATGCCGAAGCAGATGCCGACCGTGACGAGCAGGACGAGCGGGTAGCCGTACTTCCACTTCAGCTCGGGCATGTACTCGAAGTTCATGCCGTAGATGCCGGCGATCATCGTCGGTACGGCGAAGATCGCCGCCCACGAGGTGATCTTGCGCATGTCCTCGTTCTGCGCCACCGTCGCCTGCGCCAGATTGGCCTGCAGGATCGAGTTGAGCAGGTCGTCGAAGGAGAGCACCTGCTCGTTGACCCGGGCCAGGTGGTCGGCCACGTCCCGGAAGTACTTCTGGATGTCGGTGTCGACCAGCCGCATCGGCCGCTCGCTGAGCACCTGCATGGGCCGCAGCAGCGGCGACACGGCCCGCTTGAACTCCAGTACCTCGCGCTTGAGTTGGTAGATCCGCCCGGCGTCGCCGCCCTTTGGCGAACCCTTGCCCGCGCCGCCCTTGCCGTCCGATCCGGAGCTGAAGACGTCGATCTCGACCTCGTCGATGTCGTCCTGCATCGCGCCGGCCACCGCGATGTAGCCGTCCACGACCTGGTCGGCGATGGCGTGCAGCACCGCCGACGGACCCTTGCCCAGCAGCTCGGGGTCGTCCTGGAGGCGGTGGCGCAGCGCGCGCAGCGAGCCCTGGCCGCCGTGCCGCACGGTCACGATGAAGTCCCGGCCGGTGAAGCACATGACCTCGCCGGTCTCCACCACCTCGCTGGTGGCGGTCAGCTCCGCGTGCTCGACGTAGTGGACCGTCTTGAAGACGGTGAACAGGGTGTCGTCGTAGCGCTCCAGCTTGGGCCGCTGGTGGGCGTGGACCGCGTCCTCCACGGCCAGCGGGTGCAGCCCGAACTCCCGTGCGATCTCCGCGAATTCCGCCTCGCTGGGCTCGTGCAGCCCGATCCAGGCGAAGCCCCCGTCGCCGCGCACGCCCGCCATCGCCTCGGACGGCGTGACGTGATCGCTGACGCGCCGCCCGTCCCGGTAGACACCGCAGTCCACGATGGCGCTGTTGGTGCGCGCCGCGTTGCGCGGATCGGTCTCGTACGGGGAGTCCTTTCGGCCCCGGGAGGGTCGGACGGCGGCACGCAGGTCGCGGATCATCGACATGGGCAGGCTCCTTCACGGGCCGGCCGCCAGCCGCGGGCGCGCGGCGTAACGCTGCCCGGAACGTGGACGTACGAGTCGGCGCTGGCCGTACGTCCGCAAAGCGGGCGGCGCTCCGTGCGCAGGTCTGACGGCAGTTCGCAGAAAACACGGAAACGAGAGTCGAAGGCGCTCTTCCGTCATCTACTTCCGGCGCAAGGGCACTTCACGGGTTTCACCGCGGACGGCGGGGGTACGGAAGTCCCTGGATCAGATAAGCCACTGGGCGCGCTGGGGGATGACAGGAGAACTGTCGGTACTGCACGGTCGACTTGGATCCACCGCAGCCCCACCTCCTCCGGCCGGTCCCCGCTGGGGGACGACGTCATTCCCTGACCAGACGGCAAGGCTATCAGCCGTCCGAACCGATCCGGCGCGCCTTTGCCCGTTCCATACGAACGGCCGTCGGCCGCGGCCGGGCCCCTCGCCGGGCGGCGTCGGCCGGGCATCGCCCCGGGCCTATGCTCGCGGCATGTCTGACGTTCTTGAGCTGGTCGAAGCCCGTCTGCGCACGACGCTGGGCGAGCCGGACGCGCGCGCCGCCGTCACCTTTCTCGGTACCGACCGTATCGAGGTCCTGCGCTTCACCGGCGGCGGCCCGGACGGCGATCTGGTGCGCTACGTCACCCTCGGAATGTCCGACCGTCCGATGACCGACCCCACGGCGGTGCTGGCCGATCCGCTGCGCGGTCCGCGCGCCGAACTGGTGCTGTCGGTGAAGGCGGGCCGCGCCGACACCGCCAAGGTGCTGCGGCCGCTCGCCGTCCTCGCCGCTTCTCCGCAGGTCGAGGGCGTGATCGTGGCGCCGGGGGCGTCGCTGGACGTGGGGGAGCCGCTGTGGCCGGGCGCGCCGTTCACGTCCGTACTGGTCGCGGAGCCCGGCGGGCTGGTGGCGGACCTGGAGCTGGACGAGCCGCTGGACCCGGTCCGCTTCCTGCCGCTGCTGCCGATGACGCCCAACGAGGCCGCCTGGAAGCGGGTGCACGGGGCCGAGGCGCTGCGGGAGCGGTGGCTCACGAGCGGTACGGACCTGCGCGATCCGCTGCGTACGGGCGTGGCCCTGACGTAGGCGTGACACGCGGGCGGGGGGCGGGGGCGTCGTACCGCCGTGGTCCGCGTACGGGGGTATGGCGGTACGACGCGCCCGTACACGGACGCGCCGTACCGCCCACGGAAACCCGTCAGTTGGCGAAGGCGGACACGCCGTCCTCGGTGGCGTGCCGCGGCTCCAGCTCGGTGGCCCGCAGGGTGAGCGCCCGACGGCGTACGGCCACGATGCCCGCGCCGGCGAGCGCCGCCAGGGCCGCGACCACGAACGGGATGTGGATGTCCGTCCACTCCTCGATCTTCGGCGCCAGGAACGGCGCCGCCGCCGCGGCGAACCAGCGCACGAAGTTGTAGCCCGCGCTCGCCACCGGCCGGGGCGCGTCGGAGACGCCGAGCGCCAGCTCCGTGAAGACGGTGTTGTTCAGGCCGATGAAGGCGCCGGACAGGATCGTGCAGACGACGGCGGTCGTGTGGCCGCCGTACCCGAGGACGAGGAGGTCCGCGGCGAGCAGCACCAGCGAGCCGCCCAGGACCTTCAGCGACCCGAAGCGCTCCTGGAGGCGCGGCGCCACCAGCACGGAGAAGACGGCGAGCAGCACGCCCCAGGCGAAGAAGACCCCGCCGGACTTGTACGGGCTCATGTTCAGCACGAAGGGCGTGAAGGCCAGCACCGTGAAGAACGCGTAGTTGTAGAAGAACGCAGAGACGGCGGCGGAGGCCAGCCCGCCGTGGCCGAGAGCCTTGATCGGGTCCAGCAGAGAGGTCTTGCGGGCCGGCCGGGGCTGTTCCTTGAGGAAGACCGTGATGGCGATGAAGCCGATGGCCATCAGGACGGCGGTGCCGAAGAACGGGTAGCGCCACTTCATGTCGCCGAGGACCGCGCCGAGCAGCGGCCCGCAGGCCATGCCGAGGCCGAGCGCCGACTCGTACAGCAGGATCGCGGCGGCGCTTCCGCCGGCCGCGGCGCCGACGATCACGGCGAGCGAGGTGGAGACGAACAGGGCGTTGCCGAGGCCCCAGCCGGCCCGGAAGCCGACCAGTTCGCCCACCGAGGAGGACGTGCCGGACAGGGCCGCGAAGACCACCACGAGCGCCAGCCCGGCGAGCAGCGTCTTACGGCCGCCGATCCGGCTGGAGACGAAGCCGGTGACCAGCATCGCGACCGCGGTGATCAGGAAGTAGGAGGTGAACAGCAGGGAGACCTGGCTGTTCGAGGCGTGCAGGCCCTTGGCTATGGAGGGCAGGATCGGGTCGACGAGGCCGATGCCCATGAAGGCGACGACCGAGGCGCCCGCGGTGGCCCAGACGGCCATCGGCTGGCGCAGGATGCTGGTGCCGCCCTCGTCGAACGGATCGTCTCCGGCGCCGCCGCTGTGGCCGCTCTTGCCGTGTGCCGACATGCCGTAGTCCCCTTTCTCCGGTTCCCGCGCCGGATTCCCGCTCCGGTCGCGGGCGGCGTGACCGCGCGTCCGCCGTGCCGGGTGCGTCCGCTGAAACGTTGCTGTTTGCACATAATAAGTTAGCCGCGCTAAAGAATGCAAGCTACAACTACATCGGGCGGGAAGGCCGGACCGGGGCGCCGGATGGGTGATCGTCCTTGACGCGGCGCCCGGCCGGGAGGACCGTAAAGGTCTATGAGGGGCGAACCCAGTTGCCCGAAGTGCGGTGGCCGGGTGCGGGCGCCCGGTCTCTTTGCCGACTCCTGGCAGTGCGGCGTGCACGGCACCGTGCATCCTCTGCAACCGGTCGTCCCACCCAGCGTCGAAGCGCTGGCCGTGGTCGTACGCCGCGCCCGGGTGCCGGTGTGGATGCCGTGGCCGCTGCCCGTCGGCTGGCTGTTCACGGGCGTGGCCTGCGCCGGGGACGACCGCAGCGGCGGGCGGGCCACCGCTGTGGCCTGCTCGGGACCCGGCCCGCTCGGCGGTCCCGGCGAACTGCTGCTGATCGCGGAGGAGCTGGGGGTCGGCCTCGGCGCGCGGTACGCGGGCATCGACGGCCCCGACCCGGGCCCGCACATGTGCGTCAACAAGCCGCCGCACGTGAAGGTGCTCGCCGCTGGACGCCCGACGCCGCTCTGGCACGTCGAAGGGGCGCCCGAGGACCGCGCGGTCTTCGCCGGGGAGGCGCGCGGGCTGTGGCTGTGGGCGGTGGTCTGGCCCGCCGAGTCGGGACTGCTGCTCTACGACGAACTGGTGCTGACCGACCTGCGGGACGCGGGTGCCGAGGTCGATCTGCTGCCTTGCGGGGCGCTGTCGCCGCGGTTGCTCACGTAGGACGGGCCGGGGCGTACGGGCGGGGCCGGGGCGGGTCCGCCGTGGGCGGCGGTCGGGCGGCCGGCGGTCGGCCGGATGTGACGGGAGCCGCGCGGCTGTGTGTTCGAGGGGCCGGTGGGCGGCCGGTATCCTTCTGATGTCCCCCTGGCCGGCCCCGCAGCAGTCTGGAGTTCAGCGTCGTGCGCATCGATCTGCACACCCACTCCACTGCTTCCGACGGTACGGACACCCCCGCCGAGCTGGTGCGCAACGCCGCGGCCGCCGGGCTGGACGTCGTCGCGCTGACCGACCACGACTCCGTGGGCGGCCATGCCGAGGCGCGGGCCGCGCTGCCGGCGGGACTCACCCTGGTCACCGGCGCCGAGCTGTCCTGCCGCGTCGGCGGCGTGGGGATGCACATGCTGGCGTACCTCTTCGACCCCGACGAGCCCGAGCTGCACCGCGAACGCGAACTGGTCCGCGACGACCGGGTGCCGCGCGCCCGGGGCATGGTCGACAAGCTCCGGGAACTGGGCGTCCCGGTCACCTGGGAGCAGGTGGCGCGGATCGCCGGGGACGGCGCGGTGGGCCGGCCGCACGTCGCCGCCGCGATGGTGGAACTGGGCGTCGTCGAGACCGTCTCCGACGCCTTCACGCCGCAGTGGCTCGCCAATGACGGCCGCGCCTACGTCGACAAGCACGAACTGGACCCGTTCGACGCGATCCGGCTGGTCAAGGCCGCGGGCGGAGTGACCGTCTTCGCCCACCCGCTGGCGGTCAAGCGCGGACAGGTGGTCCCCGAGAGCGTCGTGGCCGAGCTGGCCGCGGCCGGGCTGGACGGCATCGAGGTGGACCACATGGACCACGACGACGCCACGCGGGCCCGGCTGCGCGGCCTCGCCGCCGACCTCGGCCTGCTGACCACCGGCTCCAGCGACTACCACGGCAGCCGCAAGACCGTCGCGCTCGGCGAGTACACCACCGACCCCGAGATATACGGCGAGATCGTGCGCCGCGCGACCGGTGCCTTCCCCGTTCCCGGCGCGGGCGGCTGACCCGTACCGCGCTCCGGCCGGCGGGCGGGTCCCGCTCCGGCCGGGTGGGTGCCGGATGCCGGGTGCCGGACGGGCGTGACCGCGCTCCGGTCGGCGGCCGTCCGTTCCGCCGCGCCCGGCCCGGTCCGTAAGCGCCCGCTCGCACGCCCGCGCTCGTACGCGCCTGCGCACCAGCCTGTTCCCTACGCGCTCCCCGCGCCCCCACGCACTCCCCGTACGCACTCTCTCCCCGTAGTTCTTCTGCTCTCTCGTACCACCTCCCGCAAGGCCATCACTGTGTTCGACTTCGCTGTCTTCAGCACCCTCTTCGTCACCCTGTTCGTGATCATGGACCCACCCGGGATCATCCCGATCTTCCTCGCGCTCAGTTCCGGCCGTCCCGCCAAGGTGCAGCGGCGGATGGCCTGGCAGGCGGCCACCGTCGCCTTCTGCGTCATCGCCGTCTTCGGTCTGTTCGGCGAGCAGATTCTCGGCCGGCTGCACATCACCCCGCCCGCGCTGATGATCGCGGGCGGGCTGCTGCTCCTGCTCGTCGCGCTCAGCCTGCTGACCGGCAAGTCGGAGCAGCCGACCCAGACCAAGGACGTCAACGTGGCGCTGGTGCCGCTCGGGATGCCGCTGCTGGCGGGGCCGGGCGCGATCGTCTCGGTGATCCTCGCGGTGCAGCACGCGGACGGGATCAAGGGGGAGCTGTCGGTGTGGGCGGCGATCGCCGCCATCCATGTCGTGCTCTACCTCGTGATGCGCTTCTCGCTGGTGATCATCCGGGTGATCAAGGACGGCGGAGTGGTGCTGGTGACCCGGCTGGCCGGAATGATGCTCTCCGCGCTCGCGGTCCAGCAGATCATCAACGGAGTCATGCAGGTGGTGCACGGCGCCTGACCGGGAAGCAGGCCCGGCCGGCCCCGGACACGCGAAGCGCCCCGCGCGAAGGGATTCGTGCGGGGCGCTCCGTGCGCCGGACATGACGCGCGTTATGCGTGCATGAGTGACGCGGCGTGAGTCATCGGGCGGCGGTGTCGGCTGGGCGGATGTAGATGCGCTGGCCGACTGCGGCGGCCTGCTGCACGATCCGGTTGACGGAGGCGGCGTCCACGACGGTGCTGTCCACGGCGGTGCCGTCGACATCGTCCAGGCGCATGATCTCGAAGCGCATAACGGCTTCTCCCTTCGTCTGATCCTCCTGCGGAGAACTTTGCTGTTGTACGGGGGGCACGCGGGGCGACGGTGCCCTGCGTTCCCAGTGGGTACAACGACATGCTGCCTGCAATCATTCCCTACGCTAAAGAAAATTTTCGGCCGTCTAAATACTGGCGGGTAGTGAGAGCGGTTGTGCGCGCTGAGTGACCGGCCGGACAATGGGCCCGTATGAACGACGACCTCCGGTCCACCGGCACCCCGCCCGACCTCGCCGCCGTGCTCGCGGGCATCGAGCGCACCAACGAGCTGCTCACGCGGGTGCTCGCCGAGGTCGCCACCACCCCGTCCACGCACGCGGCCTTCGTCGACGCCGGCTATGTCTACGCGGCCGCCGGACGGCTGGTCGCCGGCACCGAGGACCGCAAGGCCTTCGAGCTGGACGCCGAGGGCCTCATCGAGGCGTTCATCGACAGGGCGCGCATGATCTTCCCGGACAGCCGGCTGCTGCGTGTGTACTGGTACGACGGCGCCCGGCGCCGCATCCACACCACGGAACAGCAGCGCGTCGCCGAGCTGCCCGACGTCAAGGTCCGGCTCGGCAACCTGAACGCCAACAACCAGCAGAAGGGCGTCGACTCGCTGATCCGCTCCGACCTGGAGTCGCTCGCCCGGCACCGCGCCATCAGCGACGCGGTCCTCGTCGGGGGCGACGAGGACCTGGTCTCGGCGGTGGAGGCCGCGCAGGGCTACGGCGCCCGGGTCCACCTGTGGGGCATCGAGGCGGTCGGCGGGCGCAACCAGGCCGAGCCGCTGCTGTGGGAGGTCGACAGCCAGCGCACCTTCGACCTGGAGTTCTGCAAGCCGTACGTGACCCGGCGGGCCGTCGTCCACGACCACGGGGACCCGGCGGCCGACGGCAACGGCGGCGGCAGCGCACCCACGCGCGACGAGGTCCGCTTCATCGGCGCACGGGTCGCCGCGCGCTGGCTGGCCGAACGCGGCGTCCCCTGGGTCACCGAGCTGCTGCCCGGCCACCCGTATCTGCCCGGCGCCGTCGACCAGGAACTGCTCACGGCCGCCGAGGCGCTGCTGCACCACTCGCTGCGCGGGCACGCGGACCTGCGGCGGGCGCTGCGGGACGGCTTCTGGGATCACGTGCAGGCGCAGTGCTAGCCGCGTGGGCGCACGGAAGGCCGGGCGGGCGCGCCGACGGCTTCTGTGGCGTACGGGAGCGGTGGGCGCCCGCTCGCACGCCCCGGGCTCAGCCGGTGCTGTGCCAGAACTCCGCGAGCGCCGCCGCCGTCTCGGCCGGCCGTTCGGCGTTGGGGGAGTGTTCCGTGCCCGCGACGACCGTACGGCGCGCGCCCAGCCGTCCGGCCATCGAATCCATCTCCGACACCGGCCAGACGTAGTCGACGGTGCCCGACACGACGTGCTTGGGCAGCGGCACGGCGGCCAGCTCCGCCACCCGGTCCGGCTCCGTCAGCATCTGCCGCCCGGTGGCCGTCAGCTGCTGCGGGACGGTGTTCATCCAGCGCCGGTGGAGGAACGCGCCGATCTCCGGCGGGGTGGCCGCGTCCTCGGCCTCCGGCGGGTCGAGTTCGCGCATGGCCAGCCACACCGCCTGCATGTCCAGCGTCCCGAGGGCGTCGATGAGCATCCGTACGCGGGCCTGCTGGGCCGCGCAGATGGCGGCCGGACCCGAACTCATGACGGTCAGGGAACGGAAGAGCGCGGGGGCGCGCAGCACGGCGGCGCGGGCGACCAGGCCACCGAAGGAGTGCCCCAGCAGGTGCACCGGACCGGCGTCCAGGGCACGGGCCTGGGCGAGTACGTCCTCGGCCAACTCGCCCTTGGCGTAGGCGGATTCATCGCGCGGGCCGGGGGTCTCGTGCTGGCCGCGGCTGTCCAGGGCCACCACCCGGAACCCCGCGGCGGCCAGTGGCTCCAGGAGGGCGATGAAGTCCTCCTTGCTGCCGGTGAAGCCCGGTACGAGCAGCGCGGTCCCGGCCGGTGGCCCGTCGGGGCGGGCGTCGTGGGCGGCGAACTCGCCGCGCTCGGTGACGAGTCGGCGCGCGCGGGCGCACGGGGGCAAGGTGAGGGTCGGCGGCTTGCTCATGAGATGAGGCTATCCGGGGGCGCGGACGGCTGACCCGCGCGGGCGCACACGCCGACGGCCCGGCCCCCGCACACGCGGGAACCGCGCCGTCGGCGCGGTCGGGATCAACCCTCG
>NZ_JBHWHY010000041.1:0-76586 GCF_042732265.1 Streptomyces sp. NPDC059788
CTCCCGCCCTCCGCTTTCCTGGGGGGGGGGGCCCCTCCGCGGGGCCGCGTGCGCCCCCCCCGCCTCCGTATGGTGATCGCGTGAGCAAGCGCAAGGACGGACAGCGGCAGCAGGGCCGGGCCGAGGCCGGTGAACTGGTCGGCACCGTGCTCGGCAGCGTCCGGTACGCCGAGGACGGGGCGGCCGCCGAGGACGCCCTGGAGGCCGGGGCTTCCATGCTGGCGGCGGCGCTCGCGGGCCCGGAGGCCGTCAGTGCCGCGCTACTGGCCGCGGCGGTGGACGCCGTAAACCGCTGCTGGCAGGGCGGCTGGCAGCCCGCCGACCTGGAGCGGATCGTACGGCGTGAGACGGGCGGCGGCCCGCGTACCGCTGTTGTTGTGGACGCGATGGCGGCCGAGGCCCAGCGCGCGGGACGGGCGGCGGAGCGTGCCCGCGGTCCTCGCTGGGCGGCCCGGCTGCGCGACCTCGAAGCCGACGTCTGGTGGGGGTCCGAAGGCGCCTACCTGGAGGAGCTGGCGCGTCGCCGCCGCACTTCGCGCTTCGAGACGACGTACGACGTGCTGGCAGCGCTACGCGTCCTCGGTCGGCTGCCCCGCATCACGCCCCTGCCCGCCCCGCAGCCCGCCCGCGCCAGTACGCCCGACGAGTCGCGGGCGCTCGGCCGTATCCGCGGCCTGCTGGCCAAGGCCGAGGGGACGGACTTTCCGGAGGAGGCCGAGGCGCTGTCGGCCAAGGCCCAGGAGCTGATGGCGCGGCACAGCATCGACGAGGCGCTGCTCGATCAGGCCGGAGCCGACCCGGGCACGGGGACCGGCAGCGGCACCGGCTCCGGCAGCGGCACCGGCTCCGGCTCCCGTTCCGGCTCCGGTGGTGGCCGGACCGCCCGCCCCGCCGCCATCCGCATCGGCATCGAGGGCCCGTACGAGCAGGCCAAGGCGCTGCTGCTCGACGCCGTCGCCGCCGCCAACCGCTGCCAGGCCGTCTGGTCCGGTGACGTCGGCTTCTCCACCCTCGTCGGCTTCGAAGCCGACCTGGAGGCGGCCGAACTCCTCTACACCTCGCTGCTCCTCCAGGCCACCACCGCCATGCACCGCGCGGGCGACGAACACCACAGCCGCGGCCGCTCCCGCCGTACCCGGGACTTCCGGCAGACCTTCCTCGTCGCGTACGCCGACCGCATCCGCGCTCGGCTGACGGCGGCCACCGAAGAGGCGACCGCCGAGGCCGCGGGCGGCGCGCCCGGCCTCCTGCCGGTGCTGGCCGCCCGCGAGGTCGCGGTGGCCGAGACCGCCGGCGAACTGTTCCCCGACACCGCCGCCGTCCGGATGCGAGGCGTGCGCGACGCCGCGGGCTGGGAACAGGGCGCGGCGGCGGCCGACCGGGCGCGGCTGGGGGAGCGGCGGCGGAGGTAGCCGGGGCGCACGGCGGGCCTGTACGCGGGAGTCGTACGGGGGGATCGGTACGCGGGAGGCGTACGTGGCGCCCGGCCTCCCCGGCCCGGGGGCTGTTTCCCGCCGACCCGGCTCGGCCGGTTCGCGCTCCTGCTCACGGAGGATGGCGGGCCCCGGCGCGCCCGCGACAATCAAGGCCGGGAGCCCCGGGGCACGGCCATCACGACGGCCTCCCCGGCGTCGCCTCGCTCCTCCGGCGCGCCCGCCCCGGCCTTTCCGGACGGCCCCACGACTCTCCGCGCGCCGGACCACCGCCTCCGCCGCGGCTCCCCGGCGGTCCGCCCCGCACGCGAGCACGGCCCCGCACGCGAGCACCGCCCCGTACGCGAGCACCGCCCCGCACGCGAGCACGGCCCCGTACGCAGGCACCATCCCGTACGTGTGAGTACGCCCGCTCCGCCGCCCAGCTGCTCCGCCGCTCCTCCGCTCGGCCCGGTTCCGCCGCCCCGACTGCCGCACCGCTGATCCGACGGGAGTCCCCATGCCGCTGTCCAGCCTGCTCCGCCGCCGTACGACCGGCGCCGCCGTGGCGCTCGCGCTGTCCCTGGCCACCGCCGCGACGGCCCCGTCCCTGGCCGTACCGCCCGCGGCCGGCACCGCCGCCCACGCGCACGCCATCGCACGCACCCACGCCACCGGCCTCGACCGTGTCACCGGCCTCGACCACCAGGCCCTCGACCGGTCCCTCGCCGCGATCCACAAGGCCGGTATGTACGGCGTCTACTCGGCCGCGCGGGACGGCAAAGACGAGTGGCGGGGGGCCGCCGGTGTCGCCGACGTCGGCACCGGACGCCCGGTCCGCGCCCATATGGAACACCGGGTCGGCAGCGTCACCAAGACCTTCACCGCCGTCGGCGTCCTCCAGCAGGTCGCCAGGGGCCGCATCGACCTCGACGCGCCCGTCGCCCGCTACCTGCCCGGCGTCGTCCCCGGCGAACTGGGCCGCCGGATCACCGTACGGATGCTGCTCAACCACACCAGCGGCATCGGCGACTACATACCGGGCGCCTTCCCCTCCCTGCGCGAGATGGACCCGCGGAGCCTGGACGACAACCGCTTCCGCCACTTCAGCCCCGGGGAACTCGTCCGCTACGGCCTGGCGGAGGAACGGACCGGCGAGCCCGGCGCCACGTACGCGTACTCCAACACCAACTACGTCCTCGCCGGCCTGCTGCTGAACAAGGTCACCGGCCAGGACGCGGAGGCGTACCTGACGCGGCACGTCATCCGCGCGGCCGGGCTGCGGCACACCTACTTCCCGCGCAGCCCCTACATCAAGGGCCCGCACGCGAGGATGTACGAGTCGATGCACGGGCGGATCGACCCGCCGCGCGACTACAGCGTCTACGACATGTCCTGGGCCTGGGCCCTCGGCTCGCTGGTCGCCACGACCGCCGACCTGAACCGCTTCTACCGCACGCTGCTCGGCGGCGGCCTCCTCGGCCCCGCCGAAATGCGGGAGATGCAGACCACCGTCCCGGTCCTGGACCCCGAGGGCCGGGTGCAGATGCACTACGGACTCGGGCTGTACGCGAAGGACATGCCGTGCGGGCGGTTCTGGGGGCATGACGGCGGGGCGTTCGGCGCGGGCACCTACGCGCTGTCGAGCCCGGACGGCCGGCGGCAGCTGGCGCTGGGCATCAACCTGATGAAGTACCAGCGGGAGGGCAACGGCCCGGCCAACCCGCACCCGATCGACGTGGCCCTGAACGAGCACGCCACGCGGGCGCTGTGCGGCGGCGCGGGGGCCGGGCCGGGTTCCGGGGAGGCGACCGGTGACCTGCTCAAGGGCACGCGGCCCGACACCCCGGCACCGGCCGACACCCCGGCACCGGCCTCCCGCCCCTGAGCCCGCCCCCGAATCCGACCCCGACCCGGGTTCGGATTCGAATCCGGCCCCGGATCACCGAACCCGAACCCGAACCCGAACCCGAACCCGATCCCGCTTCCGAATGCGACGGGCGGGGGCAGCACCCCCTATACCCCCAAAACCTCCGGCTCCCCCGCCATCGCCCGGAAGTACTCCGCCGGCCCGCCGACCAGCTTCCGCGCCTCCAGGTCCATCAGCCCGCCCACCGCCGTCACCCGGGCCGCCACGACGCCGTCCGCCACCCGCCGGACCTCCTGCTCGATCCGGAACGTCTTGCCCGCACCCCACACGAAGGCGCAGCTCACCTCGGTCTCGTCGCCGGCCCGCAGTTCCCGCAGATACCGCACGGTGGTCTCCAGCACGACCGGCCCGACTCCCTTCGCCAGCAGGTCACCCTGCCGGATGCCGGCCGCCTCCAGCATCGACCACCTGGCGTGCTCCGCGTACTGGAGGTACACGCTGCCGTTCAAGTGGCCCTGCGAATCCGTCTCGTACCCCCGTACGGACACCCGCACGGCAAACCCGTCCTGTCCCACGCGCACCAGTCCTCCTCCGCCCTCCACTTGGCGCGCTCCCGCACGCCTTCGTACGCTCCCGGGCGCTCTTGTGCGCCGTGATCGCCAGTATGGCCGGTGCGGACCCGCCGCCTTCGGAAAGCCGTTCGTACGCCGGCCCGGCCCCGAACGGCCGGGCCGGCCGTGCCTCAGTAGTGCAGCACCGCCCATGTGTTGGGGCCGACGATGCCGTCGACGCTCAGGCCGGCGGCGCGCTGGAAGTTGCGGACGGCGTTCTCGGTCCTGGTGCCGAAAACGCCGTCGATCGCACCGGGGCTGAAGCCCCACCACTTCAGCAGACACTGGGCGTGTTTGACCGCGGCCCCGGAAGATCCCCTGCTGATGGTCGACTGGCGGTGCGGGCTGCAGCCGTGTTCGCTCCGCGGCGAGGCGGCGGCGGTGGTGGTGGTGGCGGGCGCTTCGGCTGCCGTGGCGACGGTGGCGGCACCGCCCAGGGCGAGCGACGCCGCTGCCGCGATGGGGACCAGGACTCGGATTGCGCGCATGACGAACCCCTTCGGTATGGGAGTACGAACGGGCCGGCCCGGCGCCGCGCCCGTGGAACGCCGTCCCACGCGTCGGCCGGCGAGGCGGACGGGCAGCGGCGTCTTGACTGCGACCAGATACTGTCGGCCGGCCCCAAAGGGGGAAAGGGGGTATTTGTCCGGCGGTTGGCCGGGGGATGTCCGCGCAGGTCGGACGCCGGATCGGGCGGCCCGCCCGGACAACTCGACTCGCGTGGAGCCGCGGAGTCACGGGCAGGAGCCCTCCGTTCCGCCGATGCCGCGGCGGCCTGGCCGGTCCCCGTTCAGGTACTCACCCGGCGGGCAGTTCGGCCTCGATGAGGTCGGCCGCCCGCCGGGTGCCGCCCTCTGCGGCCATCTCCCGCTGGATGGCCGCGAGGCGGCGTCCCACCTCCGGGTCGTCGACGAGCGCGAGCACTGCCGCGCGGAGGGTGTCGGCGTCCGCCTGCTCCATCGGGACGTGGCGGCCGACACCGAGCCCTTGGAGCATGTCCGCGTTGCCGAACTGGTCGACGGCCTGCGGGACGGCCACCATGGGCGTGCCGGTGCCCAGGCCCTCCTGGCTGCCCCCGGCGCCGGCGTGCGTGATGAAGGCGTCCGCCTTCCGCAGGATTGCCAACTGCGGCACCCACTGGTGCACTTCCACGTTCCCGGGGACCTCCCCGAGGTCGTCCGCGGTGACGTGCTTGCCCACCTGGAGCACGACATGCCAGCCCGGCAGGTCGCCGAACGCCTTGATGCACTCGCGGTAGAACCCGGGCTGCCTGGTGAACGACGAGCCGAGCGAGACGAGAAGCACGCGCTCGGCGTCCGCGGGCCGCTCCCAGTCGCCCTGCGCGGCCCGTTCGCCCCGGCAGGCGCCGACGAAGGTGTGCGTCTTCTCGTCGACCCGGTCGGCGCTCGGCTGCAGCGCCTTCGGGATGAGCACGATCGACCGGCGGGGGCGGCCGACGAACGGGTCGGGGTGCTGCGTGATCCTGTTCTCCGTGAGCCAGTTGGTGAACTTCTCGTAGTACGCCCTGCCGCGCTCGGTCGCCTTGGGCTCCGCCCACATCGGCTCGGCGACCTCCTCCTCGTACCCTTCCCACGCGACCAGGTTCGGCGAGAGGGAGATCGCGGGCACGCCCCAGCGGTGGGCGAGGACGCGCGCCGGGTACGAGGTGATGTCGTGCAGTACGAGGTCCGGCTCGTCCCCCCGATATGCCTCGATGAGCTGCGGCAGCGCCTGGATGGCGTCGTCCAGGAACGGCTCGACGTTGTCGAGCAGCGTGGTCCCCCACGCCGACGGGTCGCTCTCGGGCGAGGGCAGCGTCGTGCGGTAAAGGACCGTCTCGGCACCGGTCCCGGCGACCTCCTCCGCCAGGCGCGGCGGAATCGCGTACGTGACGCGGTGTCCCCGGGCGACGAGCTCCCGGATCACTTCGAGGCTCGGGTTCACGTGCCCGTAGGCGGCGATGGAGAACATGGCGATATGGGCACGCTTGACGTGCTGCTGTTCCGTCACGCCCCCAAGGTAAGCGAGACGATACGTATCGTTCAACTTGTTTCGACCCACGACCTCGCGGACCGTCAGCACGCCCGGCGCCACTACGGGCGACTTCGAGCGGTGGGAGGCGGCCGTCCCGCCTCCCCGCAGCTCACCCCTCGGCCCGCGCCACCCCCACCGGGCAGGAGACCCCCGTCCCGCCGATGCCGCAGTAGCCGGCCGGGTTCTTGTCCAGGTACTGCTGGTGGTACCCCTCGGCCGGGTAGAACGGGCGGTCGGCCGCCGGGAGGATTTCGGTGGTGATGTCGCCGTAGCCCGAGGACTTCAGGACGGACTGGTAGGCCGTGCGGGACGCCTCGGCGGTCTGCTGGTCGGCGGGGGAGTGGGGGTAGACGGCGGAGCGGTACTGGGTGCCGGCGTCGTTGCCCTGGCGGAAGCCCTGGGTGGGGTCGTGGGACTCCCAGAAGACCTTCAGCAGGGTGTCGTAGGAGACCTTGGCGGGGTCGTAGACGACGCGGACCGCTTCGGTGTGGCCCGTCAGGCCGCTGCACACCTCTTCGTAGGTGGGGTTCGGGGTGTGGCCGCCCTGGTAGCCGACCAGCGTCGTCCAGACGCCCTCGGTCTGCCAGAACTTGCGCTCGGCGCCCCAGAAGCAGCCCAGGCCGAAGTCGGCGACGCGCAGGTGGTCGGGGTAGGGGCCGAGGAGCGGGTTGCCGAGGACCGTGTGCTGGTCGGGGACGGTGAAGTCGCGCTCGGGGCGGCCCTTGAGGGCCTCCTCGGCGGTGGGGAGGGCGGTCTTGAAGCGGTTGAAGAGCATGGCGTCTCGCTCCAGGGGTTGCGGGAGAGGGCGGTGGCGGCCTGCTTGGTCAACGTCTGGAGGGGGAGGCGCATTCCGCGGTGGAGCCCCTGGGCGGGGCTGCCGGGCGGGGGCGCCGGGCCGGGCAGGCTCGGTTACGGATACGGACGGAAGTGCGCCGACGTGCCGCCCCCGCGCTCCCAGCCGGCCACCGCCAGCGCGCGGTACGCGGCGTACTCGGCGGCGGGGCTGCTGCCGTACGACCACGGGACGGCGCCGACGTGGCCGTCGACCAGGCGCAGCTGTTCCATGGCTTCCTCGTAGCGCTCGGCGCGGACGAGGAACCAGATGAGCAGGTGCCGGACGTGCGGGGCCATGGGGTGGTCCGCCGGGGCCTCGCGCAGGGCGAAGTGGGCGCCCTCTATGGCGCGTTCGACGACGGCGCTCTGGTAGAGGCCGCGGACCATGTTGGCCTCGGGCAGGTGGTCGTGGACCGCGAAGAGCGGGAGGGCGGGCAGCAGGCTCTTGGCGGGGGCGGCAGCGGCGGCGGTCTCGGTGAACGCGTCGGCCTCCTCCTTGGAGCCGTGCCACTTCTGCGACCAGTAGGGCAGCGCGGCGAGGTGGGCGCCCATGTGGTGCGGCGCGCGCTGGGCGACCTTCGACCACAGCGCGTCGTAGTCCGCGCGGCGGTCGCCGAGGCCGCGGGCGACGGCCAGCTCGGTGATGTACGGGACGGGACTGCCGGGGGCCAGCAGGGCCGCCTCGTGGCAGACCGTGCGGGCCTCCTCCAGGATCATGCGGAAATCCTGCGAGCCGGGGTCGCGCAGGGCCTGCAGGACGAGGAACTGGGCGTGCGTCTGTGCGCCGCCCGGGTCCTTGGGCGCCTCCGAACGCCACGTACGCAGCCAGATGCCGCCCTGTCCGGGCCGCTCCGCCAGCTCGAACGCGGCGGCTCCGGCGAGCGTCTGCACGCGCTGCCAGCGGCGCTCCCAGTCCTCGCCGGTGGCGCTCAGCAGCTGCGCGGCTGGGCGCCAGTCGTGGGTGCGCCGGATTTCGTCGAGGGCCTCCTCCAGCTCCTGGTCCGGGCCGGGCAGCCGTACGTCCAGCTCCTGGGCCGGGACGAAGCCGTAGCCCGCCATCGGGTCGGCGGCCACCGCCAGCCCCTGCCGGGCCTGCTGCGCGGCCTGCCTGCGCCGCAGCCAGGGCAGCAGGACGAGACCGCCGAGGGCGGCAGCGGCGAAGAGAACCAGCAGAGCGTCCATGTGGTCAGTCTCGGATTCCGGTCGTGGGATGAGGGCGGGCGGGGCCGGGCTGAGGGCCGGGGCGGGGCGTGGATGTGTCTTGTATGTATCCACTATCCAGCGAAGCAGAAAGTTCCGAAAAGTTCGCGGGTGTGGACGACTACCCTCGGCAGATATGAGCGATCAGCGCGAGCAGCGCCCCCAGAATTTCGAGACCCTTGCCATTCACGCAGGTCAGGAGCCCGACGAGGCGACCGGCGCGGTGGTACCGCCCATCTACCAGGTGTCCACCTACAAGCAGGACGGCGTGGGCGGGCTGCGCGGCGGCTACGAGTACAGCCGCAGCGCGAACCCGACCCGTACCGCCCTTGAAGAGAACCTGGCCGCCCTCGACGGCGGCAGCCGCGGCCTGGCCTTCGCCTCCGGGCTCGCGGCCGAGGACGCCCTGCTGCGCACCCTCCTGGTCCCCGGCGACCACGTCGTCATCCCCAATGACGCGTACGGCGGCACGTTCCGCCTGATCTCCAAGGTCGTCGAGCGGTGGGGGGTGGAGTGGTCGGTCGCCGACACCTCCGACCCGCAGGCCGTACGGGACGCCCTGCGCCCCCGTACGAAGGCGATCTGGGTGGAGACGCCCAGCAACCCGCTCCTCGGCATCACGGACCTCCCCGCGCTCGCGGCCGTCGCGCGCGACGCCGGGGTGCGCCTGGTCGTGGACAACACCTTCGCCAGCCCCTACCTCCAGCAGCCGCTGGCCCTGGGCGCGGACGTGGTGGTCTACTCCACCACCAAGTACATGGGCGGTCACTCGGACGTGGTCGGCGGCGCGCTCGTCGTCGGCGACGCCGCGCTCGGTGACGAACTGGCCTACCACCAGAACGCGATGGGCGCGGTCGCCGGCCCGTTCGACTCGTGGCTGGTGATGCGCGGCCTGAAGACGCTGGCCGTACGGATGGACCGGCACAGCGCCAACGCGTCCCGGATCGCCGACCTGCTCGCCGCGCACGACAAGGTGACCCAGGTCTACTACCCGGGCCTGGCGGAGCACCCCGGCCACGAGATCGCGGCCAAGCAGATGCGTTCCTTCGGCGGCATGGTGTCCTTCCGCGTCGCGGGCGGCGAGCAGGCGGCGGTGGAGGTGTGCAACCGTGCGCGGCTGTTCACCCTCGGTGAGTCGCTGGGTGGCGTGGAGTCGCTGATCGAGCACCCGGGCAGGATGACGCACGCCTCGACGGCGGGCTCGCTGCTGGAGGTCCCGAACGACCTCGTACGGCTCTCGGTCGGCATCGAGTCGATCGACGACCTCGTCGCGGACCTCACGCAGGCCCTCGCGTAGGCGGCGGGCCGCGGCTCACCACCCTTCCAGCGGAGGGGTGGTGTGCGCAGGCGGCGGCAGCCACGGCTGGTCGACGGCCGCCCAGACCAGGAGCGCCGCCAGCGCCGCCAGGACCAGCAGCCACATCAGGTGGCGCGCCAGCCGCCGCTGGGACAGCAGCCGGCGGCCGTTCGCGGCGGCGCGCAGGGCCAGGTCGGGCGGGACCGGCGGGTGCGGTCCGTCCAGCATTCGCCGTACCTCGGCCTCCTTGCGGTCCGGCAGGCTCACGGCGCCACCGCTTTCGCTTCCGGGGGCGGGGGTGCGGACGGCGGGAGCGGTCCCGGTACGGCGGACATGTCCGGTACGCCCTCGGGCTCCGGTGCCGGCGCGCCGACCGGCACCGGCGGCCCCGCGTGCCCGGCGGGGGGATTGCTGCGCATGCGCCCCACGGCTCGCAGGCACAGCGTGTGGACGCGCTCGGCGGGCAGGCCCAGCTGTGCCGCGGTCTGCTCCTCGGCCACGCCCTCGTACAGGCGCAGCACGAGCACCAGCCGCTCCTGAGGGGACAGCCGCGCGAGGAGGCCGCCGGGCGGCGGGCGCCTGCCGTGCCGCAGCGCGCGGGGCAGGCGTTCGCGCCAGGCGGAGTGCGCGAAGTGCGCGGCCATCTCCTGGCGCGTGCGGTCGTACGGGTCCTCGCCGCGGAGCCGGTCCCAGGCGGCGTACGTACGGGCCAGGGCCAGGGTGAGAAGCCGTTCGGCGGCGGGGGCCGGCAAGTCCTCCGGCTCGGCGGTCAGCAGCACGGCGGTGCGCAGCAGACGGCCCGCCGCGCCCGCGACGAACGCCTCGAACTCCCGGGCACGACGGCGTTCCTGGGCTGCCCGCCGCTCTCGCACAGCTACATGGCACGGCAGGCCCGGCACGCGGTCAAGAGGCGGCCGGGAAAAACCGGGAGCCGGGCGGGTGCGCGCCGCCGCGGAGACCGAAGGGGCGCGCACCGCGGGGAGCGCGCGGAGCGTACGCCGTCGCGCGGGCGCGGGAGACCCCTGCGGGGCCGGCGGCCGACTCGGGCGGGCCCGGCCGGCTCAGGGCCCGGCGGCCCGCTCGGGTGTCGGCGGTCGGGTCGGGTGTCTGATGCCTGCTGCCTGGCGCCGGGTGTCAGGTGCCGGGCGCCGGTTCAGGAACTGGACGGCACCGGAGGCAGTGTCGCCGTGACCGTGGACAGTGAGGCGTTGAAACGCGTCAGTAGCGTGCAGAACGCGTCCCGCTCCTCCTCCGTCCACTCCTCCGTGACCAGCGCCATCAGCGCGCGGCGCGAGGCCCGTACCTCCTCCAGGCGGGACCGGCCGCGCTCGGAGAGCTGGAGCACGACCGCGCGCCCGTCCTCGGGGTGCGAGGCGCGGTTGACCAGGCCGGAGTCGACCAGCGGGGCGACCTGCCGGGTGACGGTGGAGGAGTCGATGCCCATGCCGGCGGCCAGCGCCTTGACACCCATCGGACCCTCTTTGTCCAGGCGGTTGAGGAGCAGATAGGCGGCACGGTCCATGGAATTGCGTGCCTGGCCGACGCCGCCGAGCCGGCTCTGTTCGGCGCGGCGGGCGAAAACGGCGACTTGGTGTTGCAGCGCGTCGAGAAGAGCGGGGTCGGTGTGGGTCGTCATGTCCGAAGAGGTGGGCATGGCCGGGAGCTCGCTTCATGGGATGCGTACGGATTGGGGGACAGAGTACGCGGCCCCGGCGCGGAGCGTCCCGGCGCTGCCCAAAGACGTGCACCCGCGGCTCCGGTCCGGCGGCCGGGCGTACCCGCCGCGAATCGAACTGTAAGACTGGGCTTCATGGCCGATCACACGCCGCACGAGTCCACTCCCGCCCCCGGTTCCCCTTCGGGTTCCGCTTCCGGTTCTGCCACCGGCTCGCACCCTGCCCCGGCGTCGGGCCCGGCACGTGCCAAGGCGTCGGACACGGGCCGGGCGCCGGTGTCGGGTTCCGGTTCCGCCTCCGTTTCCGGGCCGGTCGGACGCGCCGCGGACGTCGCCTCCGCCCCGCTCACCGTCGAGGACGTACGGGAGGCGCAGAAGATCCTGTCCGGCGTCTCCCGGGCCACCGCCCTGGAGGGGAGCCGGCACCTGTCCGGTTTGGTGGGGGCGCCGGTGCATCTGAAGTGCGAGAACCTGCAGCGCACCGGCTCGTTCAAAATACGTGGCGCGTACGTGCGGATCGCCGGGCTCGCGCCCGAGGAGCGCGCGGCCGGTGTGGTCGCCGCCAGCGCCGGCAACCACGCGCAGGGCGTCGCCCTGGCGGCCTCGCTGCTCGGGGTGCGCTCGACCGTGTTCATGCCGGTCGGCGCCCCGCTGCCGAAGGTCGCCGCGACCCGGGACTACGGCGCCGAGGTACGGCTGCACGGCCAGGTCGTCGACGAGACGCTGGCCGCCGCCCAGGAGTACGCGCGCGAGACCGGCGCGGTCTTCATCCACCCCTTCGACCACCGGGACATCATCGCGGGCCAGGGCACGGTCGGCCTGGAGATACTCGAACAGTGCCCCGAGGTGCGCACGATCGTCGTGGGCATCGGCGGCGGCGGGCTCGCGGCGGGCGTCGCGCTGGCGGTCAAGGCGCTGCGGCCGGACGTGAAGGTCGTCGGGGTGCAGGCGGCGGGCGCGGCCGCCTACCCGCCCTCGCTGGCGGCCGGGCGTCCGGTCTCGATCGGGACGCCGACGACGATGGCGGACGGCATCAAGGTGGGCCGGCCCGGCGACGTACCGTTCAAGATCATCGGTGCTCTCGTCGACGAGGTCCGCACCGTCTCCGAGGACGAGCTCTCCAGCGCCCTGCTGCTCTGCCTGGAGCGGGCGAAGCTGGTCGTGGAACCGGCGGGGGCGTCGCCGGTGGCGGCGCTGCTGTCGCGGCCCGGGTCCTTCGAGGGGCCGGTGGTCGCGGTGCTGTCCGGGGGGAACGTCGATCCGCTGCTGATGCAGCGCATCCTGCGGCACGGCATGGCCGCCGCGGGGCGCTACCTGTCGCTGCGCCTGCGGCTGACGGACCGGCCGGGCGCCCTCGCGACGCTGCTCGGGGTGATGTCGGCGGTCGACGCCAACGTCCTCGACGTGAGCCACGTACGGACCGATCCGCGCCTCGGACTCACGGAGGCGGAGGTGGAGTTGCATCTGGAGACCAAGGGGCCGGAGCACTGCGCCGAGGTCGGCGTCGCCCTGCGGGAGGCGGGATACACCGTCATGGGCTGACGGGGCGGGGACGGGGGCAGGGGTGCGGGGGCACGGGGGTGTCGGGGCGCGCGGCTGGGGTGCGGGGGTGCCGGGATGCGCGGCCGAGGCGCGGAGGAGTGGGGTGCGGAGGGGCGTGCGGTAGCGCGGTGCGCGGCCGGGGGTGCAGTCGGGGCGCGCGCCCGAGGCAGGCTGCCGGGGCGCGCGGCAGAGGCGGGCAGCCGAGGCGGCGAGCGGGAACAAACGCCGTCTGGCGTATATCGCGATGTATCGCGTGTGGGGTATGGTTCGGGTCCAGACGGAGTGCTGTCGCGTATCGACGCACCTTCCGATGCCGGACATATGCCCGTAGAGCGGGCAATGTCTGACGAAAGTAATATTCCTCCTGGAGTTAACCCCATACCTTGGGAGCACCCACATGCCAGGCGCCATTTACGCCGAGGATCTGGTGAAGACCTTCGGCAAGGTGAGGGCTCTGGACGGCGTCGATCTCGACGTCCCCGAAGGAACCGTCCTCGGTCTGCTCGGCCCGAACGGCGCGGGCAAGACCACCGCCGTACGGGTTCTGACCACCCTGCTCCGGCCCGACCGCGGCACCGCGGTCGTCGCCGGTATAGACGTCCTCAAGCACCCCGACGAAGTACGCCGCTCCATCGGCCTGTCCGGCCAGTTCGCCGCCGTCGACGAGTATCTGACGGGCCGTGAAAACCTGATGATGGTCGGCCAGCTCTACCAGATGAGCGGCCGCGACGCGAAGGCCAGGGCCGCCGACCTGCTGGAGCGTTTCCGCCTCACCGACGCCGGCGACCGGCCGGCCAAGACCTACTCCGGCGGTATGCGGCGACGGCTCGACCTGGCGGCCGCGCTGGTCGTCAGCCCGCCCGTGATGTTCATGGACGAACCCACCACGGGCCTGGACCCGCGCAACCGCCAGCAGTTGTGGGAGGTCATCCAGGAACTGGTCGCCGGCGGCACGACGCTGCTGCTCACCACGCAGTACCTGGAAGAGGCCGACCACCTCGCGCACGACATCTGCGTGGTCGACCACGGCAAGGTCATCGCCCGTGGCACCTCCGACGAACTGAAGGCCCGTACGGGCGGCGAGCGCGTGGAGGTCGTCGTGCACGCCGCCGAGCACATCGCGCCCGCCGACGAGGTGCTGCGCGGCTTCGGCAAGGGCGACAGCAAGATCGAGCGGCACACCCGCAAGATCACGGTCCCGGTGACCGGCGGCGCCAAGCTGCTCGCCGAGGTCATCCGCGAACTGGACGCGCGCGGCGTCGGGATCGACGACATCGGCCTGCGCCGGCCGACCCTGGACGACGTGTTCATCTCGCTGACCGGCCACGCCGCCGAAACGGCGGAGGGCGACGCCGGGAGCGGCGGGAGCGAGGACGCCGGGGAAGGCGAGGGCGGCGGCCCGGACCGCGGCGGACGCTCGCAGCGCCGGTCGCCGAAGCGGGCCCGTAAGACCCCTGAGGAGGGTGCCAAGTGAGCGCCGTTACCCACACATCGCCGCGCGCCGGCGTACCGAAGCGGCGCGGCGCGGTCAGCCAGTCCGTCCGGGACTCCCTGGTCGTTGCAAAGCGCAACCTTATTCGTATGGTGCGCATTCCCGAAATGGTCATTTTCGGGCTGATCCAGCCCATCATGTTCGTGGTGCTGTTCAGCTATGTCTTCGGCGGCTCCATCGCCGTCGGCGGCAGCACCTCGCCCGCGGCCTATCGCGAGTTCCTGATGGCCGGCATCTTCGCGCAGACCGTCACCTTCGCCACCGCCGGAGCCGGCGCGGGCATCGCCGACGACATGCACAAGGGCCTGATCGACCGGTTCCGCTCACTGCCCATGGCGCGCGGCGCCGTCCTGACCGGCCGTACCCTCGCCGACCTGGTGCAGACCGCGCTGACGCTGGTCGTCCTGGCGATCGTCGCCCTGCTGGTCGGCTGGCGCACCCACGAGAACCTCGGCAAGGTCGTGGCCGGTTTCGCGCTGCTGCTCCTGCTCGGGTACGCGTTCTCCTGGATCGGCGCGCTGATCGGCCTGTCCGTACGGACGCCGGAGGCCGCCACCTCGGGCGGGCTGATCTGGCTCTTCCCGCTGACGTTCATCTCGAACGCCTTCGTGCCGTCCGACAACATGCCGACGTTCCTGCGGCACATCGCGGAGTGGAACCCCTTCAGCGCCACGGTCCAGGCGGCCCGGCAGCTGTTCGGCAACCTGCCGCCGAACTACCAGGCCCCCGACGCCTGGCCGATGCAGCATCCGGTACTGGCGACGCTGCTCTGGTCCGTCGTGATCATCGTGGTCTTCCGTACGCTCGCGGTGCGCAAGTACCGGTCGGCCACGGCCTGAGGCGGGCCGGGCCCCGGACGCGGGGGCCCGGGGCCCCGCGGGCGCGCCGCCGCCCGTAGGCCGCCGCCACCCCGTACGCACGCGACCGGCCCGGAGCCGCTGGGGCTCCGGGCCGGTCGACGTCAGGCCGCGGGCGGGCGCCGCGCGGCGCTCAGCCCGTGTACGGCTTGGCTTCGAGGATCTTCACCGAAGCCGTCTTGCCGTTGGGGAGTTCGTACTCGGCGGTCTCGCCGATCTTCTTGCCGTTCACCCCGGAGCCCAGCGGGGACTGCGGGGAGTAGGTCTCGATGTCCGAGCTCGCGTACTCCCGCGAGGCCAGCAGGAACGTCAGGGTGTCGTCCGGGTCTCCGTCGAACGCGATGGTGACGACCGTGCCGGGGGCCACGACACCAGTGGCGGCGGGCGCCTCGCCGACCTTCGCGGTCTCCAGCAGCTGCTTGAGCTGGCGCATCCGAAGGTCCTGCTTGCCCTGCTCTTCCTTGGCCGCGTGGTACCCGGCGTTCTCCTTCAGGTCACCTTCCTCGCGGGCCGCCGCGATCTTCTCGGTGATCTCGGCGCGTGCGGGACCAGACAGGTACTCCAGCTCGGCCTTGAGCTGGTCATACGCCTCCTGGGTCAGCCAGGTGACGTTGTCGCTGGTCTGGGTCACAGGTGCTCCTCGTCGGTGCTGGGGATAAATCAAACGCCCTACCAGGAAGGCTGCGCCTCCACGGGTGGGCGAAACCACGAGCCTAACAATTCCGGCACAAAACGGGGAAGGGGAATTTCGCCGGGAAGCCGAGAGGTCCGGATCGTGGCCGGTCACCGCGCCGGTTCCGGGGCGTGTGTGGCGACACACCGGGATGAGGCGGAGGGGGTACCGGGGGCGGGCGGCGGGGCGGGGCGCGGGATGGGCCTGTGTTGGGCGGTTGCCTGGGGGTTTGCCGTCGTTCCGGCGCAGGGGGAGCCGGGGGGCTCCTGGCCCGTCGGTTGGCTGGCGGTCGTCGGGCGGCCGGTTGGCGCCTGGTCATCGATCGGGCAGGTGGCTGGTTGGCCGGTCGGTTCCTGGTCGTCGGTCGGCCGTAGCTGGGGCCGTCCGTTATCCGGGGCCGTCCGTGCGTTGGACGTGGCCATGGCGGCCGTCAGCCGTAGCCGACGGTCGGCTGTCGCGGCCGTCAGGCGTGGCGACTGTCGGGCGTGGCGGCCGTCGGCTGTCGCGTATGCCGGCCGCGGTGTCCGTCAGCCGTCGCGTCCGTCAGCCGCCCGAGGACGTGCAGCCGACCAGTACCGCGTTGGTCGCCCGTGCCGTCGTACGCACCGTGACCTCCACGTCCACCTGCTCCTTCGGCGCGTCGACGGTGACGTCCTTGCGCCCCACCTCGGCGCCGCTGTCCGCCTGCGAGCGCAGCGTGCACACGCCGGTGTCGTCCTTGCCCTTGACGACTTCGAGGTGCACCTTGACGGCATGGTCCGAAACCCGGTTCCAGGTGATCACCCGGCCGCTCAGCTCCTGTCCGGAGATGTAGGAGAAACCGGACCAGCCGACCACGCCCAGGAGCGCGACGCCCAGTACGGCGCCGATGATCTTCAGCTTGCGGTCCGCGCGCTGGTCTGCGGAGCGGCCGTAGCGTCCGTCGGGCAGCCCTTCGCGCACCGAGGTCATGATCGCTCCTCCTGCCGGGGGCTCCGGAATTAATCGCCCCGCGCTTCGGTCACTATAGGAAACATCTTCTCCGGCCTTTCACTGAGGATCGAGTCTTGACTGAGCAACTGCGACTGATGGCAGTGCACGCCCATCCCGACGACGAGTCGAGCAAGGGCGCGGCCACCATGGCCAAGTACGTGTCCGAGGGGGTGGACGTGCTGGTCGCCACCTGCACGGGCGGGGAGCGCGGCTCCATCCTCAACCCCAAGCTCCAGGGCGACCCGTACATCGAAGAGCACATTCACGAAGTGCGGAAGAAGGAGATGGACGAGGCCCGGGAGATCCTGGGCGTCAAGCAGGAGTGGCTGGGATTCGTCGACTCCGGGCTGCCCGAGGGCGACCCGCTGCCGCCGCTGCCCGACGGCTGCTTCGCCCTCCAGGACGTGGACGCGGCGGCCGAACCGCTGGTGAAGCTGATCCGCGAGTTCAAGCCGCAGGTCATCACGACCTACGACGAGAACGGCGGCTACCCGCACCCCGACCACATCATGACCCACAAGATCACGATGGTGGCCTTCGAGGCGGCCGGCGACCCGGAGAAGTACCCGGACGCGGGCGAGCCCTGGCAGCCGCAGAAGCTCTACTACAACCAGGGCTTCAACCGGCCGCGCACCGTCGCGCTGCACGAGGCGCTGCTGGAGCGCGGCCTGGAGTCGCCGTACGGGGAGTGGCTGGAGCGCTGGAAGGACTTCGAGCGCCGCGAGCGCACGCTGACCACCTACGTCCCCTGCGCCGACTTCTTCGAGATCCGCGACAAGGCGCTGATCGCGCACGCGACGCAGATCGACCCCGACGGCGGCTGGTTCCGGGTGCCGATGGACATCCAGCGGGAGGTCTGGCCGACGGAGGAGTACGAGCTCGCCAAGTCGCTCGTCGACACGTCCCTCCCCGAGGACGACCTCTTCGCGGGCATCCGCAACAATTGATTCCATGATGAGCGCGACTAGCACCCTCGCCGTGACGCACTTCGTCACCCTTGCCGACAGCTTCGACAAGGACAAGGTGACCCCGGGCGTCCTCGGCTTCATCGTGTTCGCGGTCATCGGCGGCGCCGTATGGCTGCTGATGAAGTCCATGAACAAGCAGATGAAGAAGGTCGACTTCGAGGAGAGCCCGGAGGCGCCCGCCTCCTCCGGCGACACGGAGGCGGCGAAGAAGGGCCAGGCCAAGCGCCAGGCGAAGGGACAGCCCTCCGGGAAGGCCCAGCCCAAGACGGGCTGAGCGACCCCCGGACGCCGGGCCGGCGGCCCAGCCGCCGGTCGGGGCGGGACGGCCCATCCGCTGGTCGGGGGACGGCCCATCCGCCGAGCGGGGCAAGCCGGTCCGCCCGCCGAGCGGGGGGAGGCCGGTCCGCCCGCAGCGTGGGGCAAGCCGGTCCGCCCGCTGGTCGGGGCGGCTCACCGATGCCTCCGGCCCCTCCGGCCTCACTGCGACGGGGCTATGGTCACCCCCATGACCTCGCGCGCGTGGCGGTTCGGCACCATGCCGAGCCGCCATGCCTCCCACCCCGTTTCCGGCTCCACACCGCGGTCCAGCAGCAGCCCGAACGTCTCCGCGCAGTCCTCCACCTTCGAGTCGCGGGTCGCGTGCCCGTCCCGCGCGAGCTGCGCCAGCTCCTCCTGCGCGACCGCCGTGCCGACCACCGAGCCGCCCGGTGAGGCGAACGGCAGCAGCGTGCAGCGCAGGAAGCGGGCCCAGTCCTCGCCGCGCCGGTCCCCGTAACCGGCGAACGTCCGCGCCGCCTCGTCGGCCAGCTCCAGCGCCTGCGCCGTCCGGCCGTTGCCCGCGTCGATGATCACCAACTCCAGGCAGGACCAGGCCTCCCCGTGGGGGACGCCGATCCGCTGGAAGTCCTTGCGGGCGTCCTGGAGCAGCTGCCGGGCGAACCCGCTGTTGCGCAGCGAGCCGGTCTGCGCGGCCCGCAGGTCCCGCGTGACACGCCCCGAGTGGTGCCGGGCGCAGGCGAGGCCGTAGCCGTCCTGCATCCGGCTGAACATCGTCCGGGACCGCTCCAGGTGCCGCAGCGCCGCGTCCAGATCGCCCTGCTCCTCCAGCGACTGGCCGAGGTAGTACAGCGTCCACGCCTCGCCGCGGGCGTCCTCGTGGCGCCGGTGCAGGGGCAGCGCCTGGCGCAGCTGGTCCACCGCCGGGCCCGGGTCGCCGGCGACCAGCCGGGCCCGCGCCAGCTGGGTCATCGCCCACGCCTCGCCGCGGTCGTCGTGCGTCCGGCCGTACAGCTCCATGGCCGCGTGGAACTCGCGCTCCGCCCCCGGGACCTCGCCCATCCGCAGGTAAACCTGGCCGAGCTGGAAGTGCGCCCACGCCTGGCCGTGCAGGCTCTCGCTCTCCCGGTGCAGCTCCAGGGACTCGCGCAGCAGCTCCAGCGCCTCCGACACCTGCGCGCGGTCGCGCTCCACCGCCGCCAGCGCGTGCAGCGTCCACGCCCGGTCACCGCGCATGTCCGCGCCGGACTGCATCCCCATGGCCTCGCGCAGCTTCGCCGCGGCCTCCGTCAGATTGCCCTGCTGCTGGAGTGTGATGCCCAGGTCACGCAGGGCGCGCGCGGCGCCGACCGGGTGCTGCGCCTCGAAATACAGGTCGACCACCGAGGTCAGGGTCGTACGGGCCTTGTCCAGCTCGCCGAGCTGACGGGCCGCGACGCCGGTGCGCCACTGCACGGACCGTACGAGAAGGCCCTGGTCGGCGGCCTTGGTCAGCTCGCTCAGCTCGCCGAGGCGGTACAGGTCGCCGCGCAGCAGGCAGTAGTCGGCCAGGGCTCCCAGCAGATGGGAGACGGTCGCCTGGTCCACGTCCTGGTCGGCGTGGCGCAGGGCCGCCGTGATGAAGCTGGTCTCGTCGTCCAGCCACTGGAGGGCCGCGTCCAGGGAGGTGAAGCCGTGCGAGCCGAAGCGGTCGGCGCGGGTGGACGTGCGGCCGTCCACCAGGCGGATCACCGAGTCGGCCAGCTCCGCGTAGCTGCGGATCAGGCGCTCCTGGGCCGTGCCGCGCTCGGCCGGGTCCTCCTCGTCCACCAGGCGGGCGTGCGCGAAGTGGTGCACGAGGGCGTGCAGCCGGTAGCGGTCGCTGCGCACGCGCTCGATCAGCCCCGAGTCGGCCAGCGCCGACAGCTGCCGCTCGGCCTCCGGCACGTCCACGCCCAGCAGCGCCGCCGCGGCGGCCGCCCCCAGGCTGGCCCGCCCCACCAGCGCGAGCCGGCGCAGCAGCCGCCGGGCCGTCTCCGGCTGGTCCCCGTAGCGCAGCCACAGCGCCGTCTCGGCCGGGGTCGCCCGGTCCCCGGCGGCCGGGCAGCGCGCGGCGCTCTCCTCAAGATCCGCCGCCAGCCCGGCGGGCGAGCGGGGGCCCAGCGAGGAGCCGGCCACCCGCAGCGCCAGCGGCAGTCCGGCGCACAGCTGCGCTATCCGCTCCACGGACCGGCGGTCGTACGGACCGGTCTCGCCCTCGGTCTCGTCGGCGGCGGCCCGCAGCAACTCCTCCGTGCCCGCCGAGTCGAGCGCGCCCACCGGCAGCTGGTGCACCCACGCCTGGAGGTCGCCGGGCAGCTCCATGGGCTCGCGGGTGGTCACCAGCACCAGGCTGTCCGAACGGTCCGGCACCAGGAGACGCACCTGCTCCGGGTCAAAGGCGTCGTCCAGCAGGACCGTCACGGGCAGGCCCGTCAGGTGCTTGTGATACAGCTCGGTGAGCCGTTTGACGTGCTGCTCCTGGGAGGGCCGCTCCCGGAACAGGAGCTGCTCGCGCGGCGCGCCGAGCCGGTTGAGCAGATGCAGCAGCGCGTCCCGCGTCGGCAGCGGGGTCTCGCCCGGTGTGTCCCCGCGCAGATCCACCACACAGGCGCCGCGGAACTGGTCGCGCAGCTGGTGCGCGGCCCGCACCGCGAGTGCCGTGCGCCCCGAGCCGGGCTCGCCGTGCAGCACCACGACCGTGGGCCGGGTCTCCGTGCTCGCGCGGGCGGCGTGCACCCACTGCGCGATCTGCGTCAGATGCGCCCGCCGCCCGGCGAACGGCTGCTCCGGCTGCGGCAGCTGGGCGAAGGACTGCTCCAGCACGGACCGCTGGCGGGCCGCCGCGCTGCGGTCCGCGCCGCGCAGCTGCGGCACCCGGGTGCCGCGGGAGGCGGCGGGCGCTCCGGAGGAGGCGCCGCGCGTGGCCGCCGTCAGCATCCGCTGCTGGTCCAGGAACGGGCGGATACCGCGCACCTCCAGCGCCGTCAGCCACTGCAGCCGCAGCTGCTCGGGGCCGCCCGGCTGCCCGCGCATCCCCGCCTGCCGGTGGGCTGCGGGCCAGTGCCCCGCAGTCAGCTTCACGACCGTCGCCGCGGCGCCCGCGGCCACCACCGAGGCCCCGACGCCGAGGGCCGTTCCGGGACCCGTCCCGTACGCGAGGTCCGTGCCGAAGGCGGCCACCGCCGCGACCAGGGTGGCCACCGCCGGTGTGCTCAGCTCCTTGCGCGACAGCCGCTCGGACAGCGGCCGTTGACCGGCCGCCGACTCGTCCAGCGCGTGCACGTACGCGCCGTACTCCTCGGACGCCGTACCCGCCAGGTCGTCCAGCACCGCACGGGCACGGGACAGCAGCACGCCCCGGTCCAGGGTCCCTCCCGAGCGCCGGACCTCCTCCTCGACGGCCCGCGACAGCAGCCCGTCCGCCTCCGCCCGATGACTGTCACGCAGCACAGCCGGTGAGTCCGCCATGCCATCCCCCTCCTGCAGTTCCAGCGTCCCGGCAGGTTCCGGGTGCTCCCGGAAGCCCCGGCCTCCCAGCGCTCCGCGACGGCCGGGACAGCGCCCCCGTCCAGCCCCGCGGTGATCGGCTCCGTACCCATCAGTCTTCCGCTTCCGCACCGAATCCGGCAGCCCTGTGGATAACTCCCCGCCCAACCCCTCCGCCACCCACCACGGCCACGCCGCCAAGGCAGAACGACCGCGCGTCGAACCGTCTGGCTCAGGAGACTTCCCCAAATCGGCTGCGACACGCCGGTGGGGGTGGATCGGTGGCCGAAGGGGGAAGTCGATCTTGTCGGAGCGACGAAGAGAACTCGCCCGGCGCTGTCAGACAGTTCCCAGGTCCACGGTGACGGAGACGGGCGCGGCAGCCTTGATCACGCCGGTGAACATCTCGCCGTCCCGGTAGGCCTTGGTGGCGGGTCGAGCACGTAGGTGTAGGCGATCGGGACGCCGGTGACGGCCTGTTCGATGCGCCAGTAGAAGGGAATGCCGGCCTTGGCGTACTGGTCCACCTTCACGATCCGGTCGGTGGTCTCCGAACCGGGCGACACGACCTCGACGACCAGGAGTACGTGTTCGGGGCGGGTGGGTGTGAGGTTGATGGTCTCCGCCCGGTAGACGACGACGTCCGGGCGGCGGTTGGTCAGGGGAACGTCCTGCAGGCGGACGTCGAAGTCCGTATCGGCGTTCCAGACCGGGCCCGCCGCGGCGTCCAGGGCATTGGCCAGGACCCGGGCCAGCCGCTTGCGCCGCTTGGAGGCGCTCGGGCTCACGACGGCCATCCCGTCCACGACCTCGATGCCGGCACACTGTTCTTCGGACCAGGAGTCGTACTGCTCCGCGCTGATCCGGCTGTGCATCCCCGCCGGCATCCCCATCCCGGAGGCCATGCTGTGCCTCCTTCGAGGAGCTTCCACAGTTCCAGCGCTGCCGGGCGCAGCCTACTGTCCCGCCGTCCCGAGGTGCCCGTCTCCGGAAGGAGCGAGCTGTTTCGGTGCGGTTCGGACGGGCGGACGGAGTCCGTGCGGGTTCCACGGTGGGGAAGGGCGCTGTGAGAGGCTGGGCCGTATGAACCGGCTGGCTGGTGTGACCTCGCCTTATCTGCTTCAACACGCGGACAATCCGGTCGACTGGTGGCCCTGGACACCGGAGGCTTTCGAGGAGGCGCGGCGGCGCGATGTGCCCGTGCTGCTGTCGGTCGGTTACTCGGCGTGTCACTGGTGTCACGTGATGGCCCACGAGAGTTTCGAGGACGAGGGCGTCGCCGCGCTGATCAACCAGCACTTCGTGCCCGTGAAGGTGGACCGTGAGGAGCGGCCCGACGTGGACGCGGTCTACATGGAGGCCGTGCAGGCCGCCACCGGGCAGGGCGGCTGGCCGATGACCGTCTTCCTGACGCCCGAGGCCGAGCCGTTCTACTTCGGTACGTACTTCCCGCCCGCGCCGCGCCACGGGATGCCGTCCTTCCCGCAGGTCCTGGAGGGCGTACGGAGAGCCTGGACGGACCGCCGCGACGAGGTGGGCGAGGTCGCCGGGCGGATCGTCGCCGACCTGTCCGCGCGGTCGATCTCCGAGACGCTGGCCCAGGGCGAGCCGGTGCCGCCGGGCCCGGAGGACCTGGCCGCCGCGCTGCTGGCCCTGACCCGCGACTTCGACGCCGTGCACGGCGGATTCGGCGGGGCGCCCAAGTTCCCGCCGTCCATGGCGCTGGAGTTCCTGCTGCGCCACCACGCCCGTACGCAGTCCGAGGCGGCCCTGCAGATGGTGCAGGCGACCGCCGAGGCGATGGCCCGCGGCGGGATCTACGACCAGCTCGGCGGCGGCTTCGCGCGCTACGCGGTCGACGCGTCCTGGACGGTGCCGCACTTCGAGAAGATGCTCTACGACAACGCGCTGCTGTGCCGCGCGTACGCGCACCTGTGGCGCGCCACCGGGTCGGACCTGGCCCGCCGCGTCGCCGTGGAGACCGCCGAGTTCATGGTGCGCGAACTCCGTACCGAACAGGGCGGCTTCGCCTCCGCGCTGGACGCCGACTCCGACGACGGGAACGGCAGGCACGCCGAGGGCGCGTACTACGTATGGACGCCCGGCCAGCTGCACGACGTCCTGGGCGAGAAGGACGCCGCGATCGCCGCGCACTACTTCGGTGTGACCCAGGAGGGCACCTTCGAAGAGGGCGCCTCCGTACTGCAACTCCCCGACACCGACGACCTGGTGGACGCCGAGCGCATCGCGGGCATCAAGGAGCGGATGCGCGCGGCCCGCGACTCCCGGCCGCGCCCCGGCCGGGACGACAAGGTCGTCGCCGCCTGGAACGGCCTGGCCATCGCGGCCCTCGCCGAGACCGGCGCCTACTTCGACCGCCCCGACCTGGTGCAGGCCGCCACGGACGCCGCCGACCTGCTCGTCCGCGTCCACATGGACTGGCAGGCGCGCCTGCACCGCACCTCCCGGGACGGCGTTGCGGGCGCCAACTCCGGCGTGCTGGAGGACTACGCGAACGTCGCCGAGGGCTTCGCCGCGCTCTCCGCGGTCACCGGCGAGGGCGTCTGGGTGGAGTTCGCCGGCCTCTTCCTGGACACGGTCCTGGTGCACTTCGCCGCCGAGGACGGCACGCTCTACGACACCGCCGACGACGCCGAGCAGCTGATCCGCCGCCCGCAGGACCCCACCGACAACGCCACGCCGTCCGGCTGGACCGCGGCCGCCGGCGCGCTCCTGTCGTACGCCGCGCTGACCGGCAGCGGCCCGCACCGGGACGCCGCCGAAAGCGCCCTGGGCGTCGTCAAGGCGCTGGCCGGCCGGGCGCCGCGTTTCATCGGGTGGGGGCTGGCCGTCGCCGAGGCCGCGCTGGACGGGCCGCGCGAGGTCGCGGTCGTCGGCCCGGACGGCGACCCGGCCACCCGGGCGCTGCACCGCGCCGCCCTCCTGGGCACCGCGCCCGGCGCGGTGGTCGCCCTCGGGGAGCCCGGTATGGAGCCCGGCAGTGAGGAGGTGCCGTTGCTGAAGGACCGCCCGCTGGTCGACGGCCGGCCCGCCGCGTACGTCTGCCGTCATTTCACGTGCGAGCGCCCGACGACCGACCCGGAGGAGTTGAGGGAGAGGCTCCGGGGCACGGGCGAAGGGCTGAAAGGCTGAGGGTGAAGGGGCGGCGGGGGCGGGAGGGCCGTCGCCCGGAGCCCAGGGGCAGGGCGCCATGGTCCCTCGCCCCTCTCCGCCCCTGGCCGGCCCCCTCCGCCCAAAGTCCTAATACCAGAAGCCCACTTGAACTTCACGCGGGCGTCAAGTTCTAGCGTGCACGGCATGACGAACCGCACCCATGGCACCCTGCCCGCCACCCACCGCGAAGTCCGCCTGACCGCCCGCCCTCAGGGGCCGCTCACCGACGACCTGTTCGAGGTGGTCGAGGTGCCGGTACCCGAACCGGGGCCCGGCCAGGTACTCGTGCGCAACACCACGATGGCCGTCGCCGCGGTGATGCGGACGCTCATGGACGAGGTCACCACCGTCCCGATGCCGTCCTTCGTGCCGGGCGAGGCGCTGTACGGGTCGGCCGTCGGCGAGGTGGTCGACGCGCCCGGTACCGACTTCGCCCCCGGCGACCTGGTGGAACACCGGCTCGGCTGGCGGGAGTACGCCCTCGTGGACGCCGCGGGCGCGCAGCGCCGGGACCGTGACCTGCTGCCCGACCCGGCCGCGTACCTCTCCCAGGGCGCGACCTCCTACATGGGTGTCGTACGGGGTGCCGAGGTGCGCGCGGGCGACACGGTGTTCGTGACCGGCGCGGCCGGCGGCGTGGGGTCGCTGGCCGGGCAGATCGCCCGACTGCGGGGCGCCGTACGGGTGATCGGCAGTACGGGGTCGCAGCGCAAGGCCGAGTACCTGGTGAAGGAGCTGGGTTACGACGCGGCGGTGGTCCGCGGCGCGGGGCCCATCGAGGAGCAGCTGCGCGCGGCCGCCCCGGACGGTGTCGACGCGGTCTTCGACAACGTGGGCGGCGAGCAGTTGCAGGCCGCCATCGCGCTCGCCAACCGGGGCGCCCGCATAGCGCTCGTCGGCGCGCTGTCCAACCAGCTCTCCGACTCCGGCAGCAGCACCACCGAGATCGACACGCTGTCCCTGCTGGCCCGCAGCATCGTCCTGCGCGGTGTCGCGCTCTACGACCACCTCGACCTGATCCCCGAGTGGAACGAGCAGTTCGGCCGCGGGCTGCGGGACGGCACGCTCACCTTCCCGCACGCCCGGCTGCACGGCATCGAGGAAGCCCCGCGCGCGCTGCGGGAGCTGATCGAGGGCCGCCACTTGGGGGCCGTACTCGTGGAGTTGTAAGCGGGCCCCTGCGGTGCGGTCCGGTCGGTGTGCCTGTGCTTTCGTCGACGACGTACGGTCTGAGTGAGTCGACGTACGCAGCGGGGCACCACCGACCGGGCCCCGGCGGGGGAGGACCGGATGCGCATCGGGGACGCCGCGGCCGCGGCGGGCATGACGGCCAGGGCGCTGCGCTACTACGAGGAGCAGGGGCTGGTGTCCGCGCGGCGTACGCCCTCGGGCCACCGCGTGTACGAGACGGAGGACGTGCGCCGACTACGGACGGTGCGCGAACTGCTGGACGCCGGGCTGACGGTGGGCGATATCCGGTCGTTCGCGCCGCTCCTGGACTCGCTGCCGCCCGACGGCATCCCTGAGCTGTTCTTCGCGGGGGAGGACGGTGGTCCCGGCGCCGTCGGGGACGGTACGCCGGTGGGGCCGGGGCCGGGGCCGGGGCAGGGGCAGGGTGCGGGGCCGGGGCAGTGTCGGGTGGTGGAAGTGGTGGCCCGCCGTCGGCTGGCCGACCTGGACGCCCGGATCGAGCGGCTGACGCGGCTGCGCGGGCGGCTGGCCCAGCGGCTGGGGGAGCCGGCGCGGGTGCCGGGGCGGGTGGCTCCGTACGGGAGGGCCCTCAGGGAGTGAGGGAGGGGGCGCGGGAGGCCGGGGTACGTCCGCGGCGGCCCGGGGCATGCCCCCCGCCCCGAGCGTCAGCCCTGAGCCCGAGCGTCAGGCCCTGGCCCCGAGCGCCGGCCCCGAGCGTCAGCCCCGAATCAGAGCGCCAGGCGGCCGGATTCAGTGCGTCAGGGCACCCGATTCAGTGCGTCTGCACCCGATTCACACCCTCAGGCTCCGCGCCAGCACGTCCATCGCCCGGCCGACGAGCGCTTCGAGGCTGTCCTGCCGGCCGTCCGTGACCCAGCGCAGCATCGCTTCCTGGAGAGCCGCCATGATCGCCGTGGCGATCACCCGGATCTCCAGATCCTCGGGGGAGCGCCCGGTCCGCTCCGCCAGTACGGCGCTGATCATCGCGCTGTCCCGGGCGGTGTTCTCCACCGTACGGCCGCGGATCGCGGGCACGTCCCGGACGAGCCGGGTGCGCTGGACCAGTTCGGCGCGCTCCTCGTCGGTCATGCGCCGCAGTGCCTCCACGGTTGCGTGCCGCATCGACTCGACCATCGGTTCATCGGCGGGGCGGGCCCGCAGTCCGGCCTCCAGGCAGAGGTCGTACTCGTCGGTGAGCACGATGTCCTCCTTGGTGGGGAAGTAGCGGAAGACCGTGCTGGGGGAGACGTCGGCGGCCTCGGCGATCCGGTCCACGGGGGTCGCGTCGTACCCCTGCTCCGCGAAGAGCCGGTAGGCGGCCCGGCGGATCGCCTGCCGGGTCTGGATCTTCTTCCGCTCGCGCAGCCCGATCTTGGGGGCGCCGGGTTGCGCGGCGGGATTCCGTGCGGAGGCCATGAACGTCATTGTCGGGCATCCGCGAGCCCGGGGGCCATGGACGCGGACCGCCAGGCGGCGGCCGGGGGCGGCCGCGTCGCGTCGGTCGGGGGCCTGCCGACCGCGGTGGCGCCAAGTGACGGCGCCTCTCAAATGACTGGAAGCGTCAATCCCCGGGTATTTCTTGATGTCTCCTTGTTTGTCAGTGGGGTGTGTAACGCTTTAGCCAGGGCAAGGTCACTGTCAGTGATGCTGGAGGGGGTGTTGCGGGTATGCGTGCTGCGATTGACGCGTTCGCCGTGTTCGCGGCAGCGCTGTGCGTCGGAGGGTTCCTCGTCGGGGGCGAGGCCGCGGTGGTCGCGCTGGTCCTGGCCGGGGTGGCCGCTCTGACATGGCAAGTGGCCGCGGCCTCAAGGCCACGGCCACGTACGGGCGCCGGGATCACGCGCCGGCGGGGCGGGGGCGCCGGCCCGCGCGGCGGGAAGCGCGTCGCGGGTGGGGCGGGTGCCGCGCCGGGTGCGTCAGGCGTGCGAATAGGCCACCAGTGAGATGCCGACGTAGTGCACGACGAACGCCGCCAGGGTCAGCGAGTGGAAGACCTCGTGGAAACCGAACCACCGGGGTGAGGGGTTCGGGCGCTTGATGCCGTAGATGATGCCGCCCGCGCTGTAGAGGAGGCCGCCGACGATGACGAGGACGAGGACGGCGATGCCGCCCTTGCGCAGGAAGTCGGGCAGGAAGAAGACGGCCGCCCAGCCCATCGCGATGTAACAGGGCGTATAGAGCCAGCGCGGCGCGCCCACCCAGAAGACGCGGAAGGCGATGCCGGCGAGGGCGGCCGCCCAGACGGCCCACAGGAGCATCTGCCCCCGGGTGCCGGGGACCAGCAGCATGGTCAGCGGGGTGTAGGTGCCCGCGATGATCAGGAAAATATTGGCGTGATCCAGCCGTCGTAGCAGGGCTCCGGTGCGTGGTCCCCAATTCCCGCGGTGATACAGGGCGCTGACCCCGAAGAGCAGGCAGGCCGAGAGGGTGTAGACGGCGCAGGCGATCCGGCCGCGGGTGCTGTCGGCCAGGGCCGTGAGCACCACTCCGGAGAAGAGGGCGGCGGGGAACATCCCCGCGTGCAGCCAGCCCCGCAGCTTGGGCTTGAGCGGCGCGGCCACCGCGGCGACGGCGGAGACCGCGTCGGCGGCCGCGCTGGTCACGGGGGAAGTGCGGCTTTCGGCGGCGTCAGGCGCGGAAGTCATGGCCGCAATGCTACCTACGCGACCGTAAGTTACGGATTGGTCCGGAAGTGGTGACGGTCACGAGAACCTCCTCTGGACAGATGGGTTTCGGGATCGGATGATCAAATGAGTGCGGTCGGCACCGGATGAGCGGTCGCGAAGCATCCGGGTCGCAGCCCCCAAGGGGCAGACATCTTCAGAAGCGGGCTCTGCCGGCATGTCACGGACAGTGGTCCGTCCAAACCCTCATCTAGGAGCGATCGTGGCGCGCGACAACGCGGCTCCCTCCCCCGTACCGACCAACCACCAGGAGCTGATCTCCTGGGTCGACGAGATCGCAGCCATCACCGAGCCGGACCGCGTCGTGTGGTGCGACGGCTCGGAGGCGGAGTACGAGCGCCTGTGCGAGGAGCTCGTCGCGAAGGGCACCTTCACGAAGCTGGACCCGATCAAGCGCCCCAACTCGTACTACGCCGCGTCCGATCCCTCGGATGTCGCCCGGGTCGAGGACCGCACCTTCATCTGCTCCGAGAAGGAGGAGGACGCGGGCCCGACGAACCACTGGAAGGCCCCGGCGGAGATGCGCGACATCTTCACCGGCGCGCAGGGCATCTTCCGCGGCGCGATGCGCGGCCGGACGATGTACGTCGTCCCGTTCTGCATGGGCCCGCTGGGCTCCCCGCTCTCCGCCCTCGGCGTGGAGATCACCGACTCGGCGTACGTCGCCGTCTCGATGCGCACCATGACCCGGATGGGCCAGGCCGTCCTGGACGAGCTGGGCGCGGACGGCTTCTTCGTGAAGGCCGTGCACACCCTCGGCGCCCCGCTCGCCGCGGGCGAGACCGACGTGCCATGGCCGTGCAACTCGACCAAGTACATCTCGCACTTCCCCGAGGACCGCGAGATCTGGTCCTTCGGCTCCGGCTACGGCGGCAACGCCCTGCTGGGCAAGAAGTGTTACGCGCTGCGCATCGCCTCGGTCATGGCGCGCGACGAGGGCTGGCTCGCCGAGCACATGCTCATCCTCAAGCTCACCCCGCCGCAGGGCGAGCCGAAGTACGTCGCCGCCGCGTTCCCGAGCGCCTGCGGCAAGACCAACCTCGCGATGCTGGAGCCCACGATCTCCGGCTGGACCGTCGAGACCATCGGCGACGACATCGCCTGGATGCGCTTCGGCGCGGACGGTCGTCTGTACGCGATCAACCCCGAGGCGGGCTTCTTCGGCGTCGCGCCCGGCACCGGCGAGCACACCAACGCCAACGCCATGAAGACCATGTGGGGCAACTCGGTCTTCACCAACGTCGCGCTGACCGACGACGGCGACGTGTGGTGGGAGGGCATGACCGAGGAGCTGCCCGCGCACCTGACCGACTGGAAGGGCAACGACTGGACGCCGGAGTCCGGCACCCCGGCGGCCCACCCCAACGCCCGCTTCACCGTTCCGGCCGGGCAGTGCCCGATCATCGCGCCCGAGTGGGAGGACCCCAAGGGCGTGCCGATCTCGGCCATCCTCTTCGGTGGCCGCCGCGCCAGCGCCGTACCGCTGGTGACCGAGTCGCTGACCTGGCAGCACGGTGTCTTCCTCGGCGCGAACGTGGCGAGCGAGAAGACCGCTGCCGCCGAGGGCAAGGTCGGCGAGCTGCGCCGCGACCCGTTCGCCATGCTGCCGTTCTGCGGCTACAACATGGGCGACTACATGGGTCACTGGATCAAGGTGGGCGCCGACAAGGACCAGGCGAAGCTGCCGAAGATCTACTACGTCAACTGGTTCCGCAAGGACGGCGAGGGCCGCTTCGTGTGGCCGGGCTTCGGCGAGAACGGCCGGGTGCTCAAGTGGATCGTCGAGCGCCTGGACGGCAGGGCCGAGGGCGTCGAGACCCCGATCGGCATCCTGCCGACGAAGGCGGCGCTGGACACCACCGGTCTCGATCTGTCCGACGCGGACCTGGACTTCCTGCTCACCGTCGACAAGGACGTGTGGCGCGACGAGGCGGCGCTCATCCCCGACCACCTGAACACCTTCGGTGACCACACGCCGAAGGAGCTGTGGGAGGAGTACGAAGCGCTCGTACGCCGACTGGGCTAGTACGGCGCAACGGTCCGGCGCAGCCGGGCCGCCACGGTCGACGGCCGGGACCGCGTGCACGAACACGCGGCCCCGGCCGTCTCATTTCGCAGCCCGCAGCCCGCAGCCCGCAGCCCGCAGCCCGCAGCCCGCAGCCCGCAGCCGGTGGGCCCGTACGGCCCCGTCCTCAGGCCGTGGCCAGCTGCTGGACCGCCGCGTGTGCCTCCATGCGCTCCGCCGCCAGCGCGGCGGCCGGGGCGTCGGCCCGGGAGGTGGCGACGGCCAGGGCGCTGCCGGCCAGCATCCGGGCCCGCCGGTGCAGCCGGGGCGCGCGGGCCGGGTCGCCGCCGGTCGGCGCGGCCCGCAGCGGGTAGGCCCCGCCGCGCAGCCGCGCCACCTGCGCGGCGATGCGCTCGGCGGCGTCGTCGAGCGCGGGGTCGGGCACGGTGGCGCGCAGCTCGTCGGTGACGGTGAGCAGCGCGGTCAGGTGGCCGGCGAGCCGGATGTCCAGTTCCTCCGTACGGGAGCGGTGCGGGACGTCCTGGTCGGCGGCCATGGAGTGGACCGACTTGGTGCGGATCGGTTCGTACATGGGACGGCCTCCTGGCAACGCGGAACGGCTAGGAGACCATCCTAGCTTAGACAGTGTCTAAAGTTGTGATCCGTACAGGAATGGGCCGTCCCGAGATCCCGGCGCGCTCACCGCGAGACGCGCCCCCGGACCCGCTCAGTACTGCCCGTAGCCGTCCAGGAACGTGCCGATGCGGGTCACCGCGTCCGTCAGGTCGTCCTTGTTCGGCAGTGTGACCAGGCGGAAGTGGTCCGGCTCCGGCCAGTTGAAGCCCGTCCCGTGCACGATCATGATCTTCTCGGCGCGCAGCAGGTCCAGCACCATCTGCCGGTCGTCCTTGATCTTGTAGACCTTCGGGTCCAGCCGCGGGAAGGCGTACAGCGCGCCCTTCGGCTTGGTGCAGGTGATGCCCGGGATCTGCGTGAGCAGGTCGTACGCGGTGTCCCGCTGCTCCAGCAGCCGGCCGCCCGGCAGCACCAGGTCGTTGATCGACTGGTGGCCGCCGAGGGCGGTGGCCACGGCGTGCTGGGCGGGCATGTTCGCGCACAGCCGCATGTTGGCGAGGATCGTCAGGCCTTCGATGTACGAGGCCGCGTGCGCCTTCGGGCCGCAGACCGCCATCCAGCCGCTGCGGTAGCCGGCGACCCGGTAGGACTTGGAGAGCCCGTTGAAGGTCAGGGTCAGCAGGTCGGGGGCGATCGCGGCGAACGGGGTGTGGGTGACACCGTCGTAGAGGATCTTGTCGTAGATCTCGTCGGCGCAGACGATCAGGTTGTGCCGGCGGGCGATCTCGGCGATGCCGCGCAGCAGCTCGTCGTCGTACACGGCGCCCGTCGGGTTGTTCGGGTTGATGACGACGATGGCCTTGGTGCGGTCGGTGACCTTGCGCTCGATGTCGGCGAGGTCCGGCGTCCAGTCCGCCTGCTCGTCGCAGCGGTAGTGCACGGCCGTACCGCCGGACAGCGACACCGAGGCCGTCCACAGCGGGTAGTCCGGGGCCGGTACGAGCACCTCGTCCCCGTCGTCCAGCAGCGCCTGCATCGACATCTGGATCAGCTCGGAGACGCCGTTGCCGAGGTAGACGTCGTCGACCGACAGCTCGATGCCCTTGGTCTGGTAGTGCTGCATCACCGCGCGCCGGGCGGAGAGCAGGCCCTTGGCGTCGCCGTAGCCGTGGGCGGTGCCGACCGAGCGGAGGACGTCCTCCAGGATCTCCGGCGGGCACTCGAACCCGAAGGCCGCCGGGTTGCCGGTGTTGAGCTTGAGGATGCGGTGTCCCGCTGCTTCGAGCCGCATCGCCTCCTCAAGGACCGGGCCCCGGATCTCGTAGCAGACGTTGGCGAGCTTCGTTGACTGGATCACCTGCATGCCAGCCACCATACGGGCGCGTAACACGCCCCGCCTGGTGTTTTTCTTCACCTCCGGCCCGCTCGTGGTGTGGGGTTGCTCACCCGGTGTGACGGGCGGGAGCCGGCGGCGGACGAACGGCGGCGGCCGACACCCGCTCCCGGGAACCCGCGTACTGCCGTACGCTCCCGGCGGGTGGGCGCACGATGGGGCGCCCCACGGCACTGAGCGCCGGTGCCCGTTCTCCCCGCCCCGGCCCCGTCCGGGCGCCCGGGGCCGGACACCGGCACCGACCACGGGGGCGAGATGGTGTCATTCGCGCAGCGGCTCGCGCTGCTCAACGACGAACCGGTGGACACGGCGGGCGCCGACCTGCTGGGCGCGGGCCGCGCCGCGCGGCAGCTCGCCGATCTGCTGATCGCCTCGCGGGCCGCCACCCCGTTCACGCTCGCCGTCGACGCCGGGTGGGGGATGGGCAAGAGCAGCCTGATGCGCCTGGTGGACACCGAGCTGGCCGCGGCGCCCGAGGTGCACACCGTCTGGTACAACGCCTGGACCTCGACCGGCGCGGACGCCCTCGAAGGGCTGATCAAGTCGGTCCTGATGCGCTTCGACCGCAGGCTGCTGCGCCGGGCGCTGCACCGGGTCTCCGAACAGCGGGCCCTGCTGCGCGTCCTGCGGGCGCTCGCCACCGTCGCGGCCGGCCCGCTGGGCGCCGCCGGGCTCGTCGACCAGCTGTGGAGCAACCTGTCCGTCAACCCGCAGGCCCGCAACGAGATGCGCGACGCGATCCACGACCTGGCCCAGGAATGGGCCGAGAACGCGGCGCACTCGCCACGGCGGTTGCTCGTGGTGTTCATCGACGACCTGGACCGCTGCTCGGAGGAGACGGTGCTCGCGGTGTGCGAGGCGGTCAAGGTCTATCTGGACGTGCCGGGGCTGGCGTTCGTCATCGGCTGCGACCGTTCCGCGATGGGGCCGAGCGGTCTGCTGCGCGACCTGTCGCCCGCCGGTTCCGTCTTCATGGAGAAGATCTTCCAGACCAGCTACCGCATTCCGGTGGCCGACGGCCAGGGCGTACGGGAGTACATCGAGTGGTGCGCGCGCACCGCCGGAATCGAGCGGCTGCTGGACGCGCCCCTGGTCGAGCTGCTCGCCGAGCGCTCGGCCCGCAACCCGCGCCGCATCAAACGGCTGGTCAACGGCTTCGTCCTGGAGGCGACCCTCAACCCGATGTGGTCCGAGCACCCACCGGAGGCGGTGCTCCGCACGTTACTGCTCCAGTACTTCTACGCCGACTTCTACCGCATGATGACCAGCCCGCCGGGCGCCGACAGCGGCGACGTCATCGCGGACTTCCGTACGTACCGGCGGGTGCGGACGCTGCTGCGGTCCCCGGGGAGCGTCCCCGAGGAGGAACGGCCGCTGGTGAACGCCTTCCTGGAGCAGCGGGACGTGGCGCCCGACCCGGGGGACCCGCGCGCGGCGCTGACACGTCTGGAACGCGAGCTCCCCACCGTGTTCCCCGAGATGGTCACCGACCCGGGGTTCAACTCGCTGCTCGACGGCCTGCTGGGCCTGCCGCGCTCCGGGGAACTGGTGCGCAGGCTGCGCGAGGGCGCTCCGGCGCTGGTGATCTCGCCGCAGCGGGAGCCGGACCCGGGAGACGGCGTGCCGCCCGTACGGGCCGGTGCGTACGGGGCGGGCACCGGCATGACGCCCTACGGCTCGCCCCCGGCCCCTGCCGCTTCTCTCGTCGGCCGCACGATCCTCTGGGTCGACGACAACCCGCAGAACAACGCCTCCCTGGTCGCCTGGTTCCGGCGGGAGGGGGCGACCGTGGAGATCGCCGTGGACTCCCGGGCCGCCGACGCCGCCATCGCCGCCCGGACCCCGTCCCTGATGATCTCCGACATCGCCCGCGGCTCGGACGGCCGGGCCGGTTTCCTGCACGTGGAGGCGCTGCGCCGGGAGGGGCGCTACACCGGCCCGGTCGTCTTCTACGCGGGCCGGGTCACCCCCGTGCGCCAGGACACCGCCCGCGACCTGGGCGCGCTCGGTGTGGCGGCGGACGGTACGGAGCTGGAACGCCTGATCAGGGGCGCGTTCGCCGAACCGAGCGCCCCGCCAGTACGTCCGTCCGCCGACCGTCCTCGATGACGAAGCGGCCGTCGATCAGGACGTGCGGGACGCCCGTCGGCAGGGTGCGCGGCGCGTCGAAGGTGGACCCGGCGGCGACCGTGTCCGGGTCGAAGAGGACCAGGTCGGCGCGGTATCCCTCGCGGACCAGACCGCGGTCGGGCAGTCGCAGCCGGGCCGCGGCGCGCCCGGTCAGGTGGGCCACGCACTCCTCCAGCGACAGCACGCCCAGCTCCCGTACGTACGTCCCCAGGTACTTCGGGAACGTGCCGTACGCCCGCGGATGCGGCTTGTGGCCCTGGAGGATGCCGTCGCTGCCGCCGGTGTGCACCCGGTGGCGCATGATCGCGCGGACGTTCTCCTCGTGGCCGACGTGCTGGAGGATCGTCGAGCCGAGCCGGTCCTCGACCAGCAGGCGGCGGGCGGTCGTCCACGGCTCCTCGCCGCGCTCCCGCGCCGACTCGGCCACCGTCCGCCCGACGTACCCCTCCAGCGCCGGGTCCGAGACGCCGGAGATCTCGATGGTGTCCCACTCGATCGGCACGCCGTGGCAGCCGTCCGCGCCCTCCACCTCCATCACGTGCCGGATGCGCCCGGCCGCCGCGTCGTCCCGCAGCCGGTCCAGGATCGCGTCGGGCCCGCCCTCGCTCGCCCAGCTCGGCAGCATCGCGACCAGGGTCGTGCAGCCGGGCGTGTACGGATAGGTGTCGAGGGTGATGTCGGCGCCGGACTCCAGCGCGCGGTCGAGGAGGGCGATGAGTTCGGGGGCGCGGCCCTTGTTCACGCCGAAGTTCATGGTGGCGTGGGCGAGGTGCAGGGCGCAGCCCGCCTGACGGGTCAGGCCGACCATCTCCTCGTACGCGTCCAGTGCGCCCGCGCCGTACGAGCGGTGGTGCGGGCAGTAGTAGCCGCCGTAGCGGGCCACGACCCGGCACAGTTCGGTGAGTTCGGCGTCGTCCGCGTACATGCCGGGGGTGTAGGTGAGGCCGGAGGACAGCCCGACGGCGCCCTGTTCCAGGCCCTCGGCGACGAGCTGCCGCATCCGGGCGATCTCGTCGGGCGTGGCCGCGCGGTCGTCCCAGCCGAGGGCGAGCATCCGGACCGTGCCCTGCGGGATGAGGTACGCCGCGTTGACGGCGATGCCCTGGCCGGCGAAGCCGTGGTCGAGGCGGTCCAGGTACTCGCCGACCGTGCGCCAGCTGAAGTCGATGTCCGAACCGTCGCCGTTCCAGCCGGTGATCTGCGCGCGGACCTCGGCGAGCGTGCGGTCGTCGACCGGCGCGTACGACAGGCCGTCCTGCCCGATGACTTCGAGGGTGACGCCCTGCGCCGCCTTCGCCTCGTGCGACGGGTCGCGCAGCAGCGCCAGGTCACTGTGCGCGTGCATGTCGATGAAGCCGGGGGAGAGGGCCAGGCCCGCGCCGTCCACCACGCGGGCGGCGCCGGGCCGCGGCCCGGCGTCCGTCTCCCGGTGGATCTCGGCGATCCGGCCGCCGCCGAGGGCGACATCCGCCCGGTAGGAGGGGGTGCCGGTGCCGTCGATGACGCGTACGTCGCGGACCACGGTGTCCATGACCGAACTGCCTTTCCTGGGAGCCGGGCCGCGCCGTGCGGCGGTGGCCGGTCGGCCCCCCGCTCCGGCGAAGGGGGGAAGCACCGGAGCGGGGACCGGGCGCGCCCGGGGGTGGGCGCGCGGGCCGGGGGCAGGGGGTTGCCCCCGGCGTCCGGGGCGGGGCTGCGGGGTGCTGCCCCGCACCGGGGTCTTCGTGTCCCTTCGTGACCTGCGCAGGGACGTCGTGGGGGCCGTCGGAAAGCCGTAGGGGCCGTCAGAAGGCCGCAGGGGACCGTCAGAAGAAGGTACGGACGTAGTCGACGACCGTGCCGTCCGCCTCGGCCACCGGGATCAGCTGCCACTTGTCGAAGGACGTGCACGGGTGCGACAGGCCCAGTCCGACCCAGTCGCCGACCTCCAGGTCGCCGGCCCGTTCCGTACGGACCCAGGCGTGCTGGTCGGACAGCCCGGTGACGGTGACGCCGTTCGCGGGCCGCTCGCTGCCGTCCCGGCCGGACCGTACGACCTGGGCCTGCGGCAGGTCGAGGTCGTACGCCGCGTCGCGCTTGCCCGCGTTCAGGAACGCCTGTTCCGGGGTCGGGCGGGAGACGACCTGGGCCCACAGGCGGAAGGCGGGCTGCAGGGCACCTTCGTCCGGGACGCGGTTGAAGGGGGTCAGGCGGCGGTAGTGGCCGTCGTCGTGGGAGACGTACGCGCCGGAGCGCAGCAGCTTCAGCAGCGGCCGGGACAGTTCGGGCGCCTCGTCGAAGACCTCGGCCACCGCGTCGAACCAGGCGCTGCCGCCCGCGCTGAGCACGATCTCGTCCAGATCGGCGAAGTGCCCGGCCCGGTCGAAGGCCACGGTGAGCGCGAGCAGCCGGCGCAGCCAGGCCGTCACCCGCTCGTGCGTCGCGTCGGGCACCTCGCCCTCGTAACCGGCGATGCCGACCAGGCGCAGGGTGTCCACACCGGCCACGGCGTCGGCCAGTTCGACGCACTCGGTGTCCGTGCGGACGCCGGTGCGGGCGTTTTCGCCGGCGGCCAGTTCGATGACCACGTTCAGCGGACGGGTGGCGCCGGCCTCGCGCAGGGCGATGTCCATCAGTTCGATACCGCGCAGCGAGTCGACGTAGCAGACGCAGTGGAAGCCGGGGTCGGCGTCCATCTCGGCGGCGAGCCAGCGCAGCGCGACGGCGTCGACGAGCTCGTTGGCGAGGAAGATCCGCTGGATGCCGTACGCGCGGTAGACGCGGACCTGGTGGGGGACGGCGGCGGTGATGCCCCAGGCGCCGCGGGCGAGCTGGCGGGCGAAGAGCTGCGGGGCCATCGAGGTCTTGCCGTGCGGGGCGAAGGCCAGGCCGTGCCGCTCGGCGTAGGTCTCCAGCAGCGCCAGGTTGTGTTCCACCGACTCGGCGGACAGGGCGAGGACGGGGGTGGTGAAGCCGCCGGTGAAGAGGTTGCGCCGCTCGGCCGCCAGCGCGCCGACGGTACGGCCGTCGGCGTCCGGGGGAAGTCCCTTGAAGCGGTGGTCGACGCGTTCGTCCGCGAGGGTCTTCGCGTGCCGCTCGGCGGTGGCTGCGTCGGCGCCGGGGGCGGCGCCGGTGGCGCTGCGGTCGGCGTGGGGCGCGGCGGCCATGGGGCCTCCTCCAGTTCATGTTGCACCATGTGCAACACCCATTGCGCATATCGCTTACAGCTGTCTAACATCCGAGCCATCGCCGGGTCAATGGTGCACAACACGTCGCGGAACGGCTCTACCAGCCCGTACGCAAAGGAGCGCAGCAGATCGTGACCACGTCCACAAACGTCAGCGCCGAAGGCCCCGACGCGACGGACGACGCCGCGCCCGCCCGGAACGAAACCCCGGACGACGCCGCGCCCGCCCGGAACGAAACCCCGGACGGCACCGCGCCCGCCCGGCCGGGCACCGATGTCGTCTGCCTCGGCGAAACCATGGTCACCTTCATGCCCACCCGGCCCGGCCGGCTCGCCGACGTACCCTCCTTCGAGCGCGGCATCGGCGGCGCCGAGTCCAACGTCGCCTGCGCCCTCGCCCGCACCGGCCACCGCACCCGCTGGATCTCCCGCGTCGGCGCCGACGCCTTCGGCGACCACGTCCGCGAGGCCGTCGCCGCCTGCGGCGTGGACGTCTCGCACGTCCGCCGCGACCCGGCCCGCCCCACCGGCGTCTACTTCCGCACCGCCGGCGAACGCGCCACCGGTACGCGGACGGAGGCCGGCGAGGCCGAGGTGGCCTACTACCGCGCCGGGTCCGCCGCCTCCGCCATGTCCCCCGAACTGCTCGACGACGACGCCCTGCGCGACACCCGCGTCCTGCACCTCACCGGCATCACGGCGGCCCTGTCCGACAGCTGCCTGGACGTCCTGCGCACCCTCACCGCGCCGGCCCCCGGGCGCCCCCTCGTCTCCTTCGACGTCAACTACCGCGTCGGCCTCTGGCGCGACCGCACCGTACGCGGCCCCGGACTCCTCCTCGACCTCGCCCGCCGCTGCGACCTGGTCTTCGTCGGCGAGGACGAGGCCATCGCCGCCTGGGACCTGCACGGCCCCGACGCCGTCCGGGACGCCCTGCCCGAGCCCGCCGTCCTCGTCGTCAAGCAGGGCGCCGACGGCGCCACCGCGTATGCCCGCCAGGCGGACGGCACCGACACGGTCACCACCGCCCCCGCCCTCGCCGTCGACGTCGTCGCCCCGGTCGGCGCCGGTGACGCCTTCGCCGCCGGATTCCTCTCCGCCACCCTCCGCGGCCTGCCCGTCTTCGAGCGCATCCGGCACGGCCACCTCATGGCCGCGGCCTCCCTCACCGTCCCCGGCGACCTCGGCACGCCCCCGTCCCGCAACCTCGCCGACCGCCTTGCGGGCCTCGACCCCGCCGCCTGGGGGAGACTGCGACTCGGCCCCGGCTGGACGACCGACGGTGACGCACCCGCTGACCGCAGCGGCGGCACCACCAGCCCCGGGGTGCACAACCCACGGGTGGAGGTCCGTACACGATGAGTCAGACAGTCGACCGCGCACTGAGCATCCTGCCGTTGCTGGCGGAGGGCCCGGCCAACCTGGAACAGGTGGCGGGCCGCCTCGGCGTGCACAAGTCCACCGCCCTGCGGCTGCTGCGCACGCTCCACGAGCACGGCATGGTCTACCGCCAGAGCGACCAGCGCTACCGCCTCGGCGCCCGGCTCTTCGCGCTGGCCCAGCAGGCCGTGGAGAACCTGGACGTACGCGAGATCGCCCACCCGCACCTCGTCGAGCTGAACGAGAAGTGCGGGCACACGGTGCACCTCGCGGTGTACGAGGAGAACGAGGTCCTCTACATCGACAAGGTCGAGAGCCGCTACCCGGTACGGATGTACTCGCGCATCGGCAAACCGGTCGCCATCACCGTCGCGGCCGTCGCCAAGCTGCTGCTCGCCGACCTGCCCGAGCCGGAGCGCCGCGCGCTCGCCGAGAAGCTCGACTACCCCCTCTACACGTCCCGTTCGACACCGAACGCCCCGGCCTTCCTGGCCGAACTGGCCAAGGTGCGCGAACAGGGCTGGGCCACCGACCTCGGTGGCCACGAGGAGTCCATCAACTGCGTCGGGGCCCCCGTCCGCGGCGCGGACGGCCGGCTCGTCGCCGCCATGTCGGTGTCCGCGCCGAACGTCGTCGTCACGGCCGAGGAACTCCTCACCCTGCTTCCGCTGGTACGCCGTACCGCGGACGCCATCAGCCGGGAGTACTCCGGCAACACCCCCGAACCCGACCCGCACGACCTGAAGGAAGCCCGACCATGACCGAGAAGACCGCCCTCACCCCCGCCACCCACACCACCCCGCCCGCCAAGTTCTCCCACGGCGTGAAGAAGGGCAACATCCTCCAGGTCGCCGGCCAGGTCGGCTTCCTGCCCGCCGTCGAGGGACAGGCCCCCACCCCGGCCGGCCCCACCCTGCGCGAGCAGACCCTGCAGACCTTCGCCAACGTCAAGGCGATCCTCGAAGAGGGCGGCGCGAGCTGGGACGACGTCATGATGATGCGCGTCTACCTCACCGACGTCGACCACTTCGCCGAGATGAACGAGATCTACAACGCCTACTTCGAGGCCGAGGGCCTCAAGGAGGCGCCGGCCGCCCGCACGACCGTGTACGTCGGCCTCCCGAAGGGCCTGCTCATCGAGATCGACGCCCTCGCGGTGCTGGGCTGACCGGGACACCTCCTTGCCGTTATCGCCACCGCCGCTGAACCCGCCGCACGGTACGGCGCCCCACACACCCGGGGCGCCGTGCCACGGTCCCCCCTGCCTGGAACTTCCCTGTCTGACAACGGAGTCATCACATGGTCCACGCTGCACATACGGCCGCCCTGGCGGCCGAGGCCCCCGCCACACCACCACACACAGGCGGCCTGCTGGCCCTCATACCGGGCACCCCCGGCCTCCTCACGGTGGCCGCCCTCGGAATCCTCCTGCTCCTCTTTCTCATCATCAAAGTCCGCCTCCAGCCCTTCGTAGCGCTACTGGGCGTCTCCATAGCCGTAGGCCTGGCAGCCGGCCTCTCCGTGACCGAACTCTTCGGCACGGTCCAGAAATCCAGCCTCCCCTCCCTCATCGAGAGCGGCATGGGCGGCATCCTCGGACACGTCGCCATCATCATCGGCCTGGGCACCATGCTCGGCGCGATCCTCGAAGTCTCCGGCGGCGCCGAAGTCCTGAGCGCGCGCCTGCTCGGCCTCTTCGGCGAACGCCGCGCGCCCCTGGCGATGGGCCTGACCGGCCTCATCTTCGGCATCCCGGTCTTCTTCGACGTAGGCATCTTCGTCCTCGCGCCCATCGTCTACGCAGCGGCCAGGCGCAGCGGCAAGTCGATCCTCCTCTACGCCATGCCGCTCCTCGCCGGCCTCTCCATGACCCACGCCTTCCTCCCGCCGCACCCCGGCCCGGTCGCCGCGGCCGGTCTGTTCAAGGTGGACCTCGGCTGGATCATCCTCATGGGCATCGTCTGCGGCATCCCCGCCGTCCTCGCCGCCTGGGCCTACGCCGCGTGGATCGGCAAGCGGATCTTCGTACCCGTACCGCAGGACATGGTCGAGGCCGCGGAGGAGTCCCGCGCCGCGGTGATCGCCGAACAGACCGCGGCAGGCGTCGAGCCCCGCGAAAAGCCGGTCGCCCTCGGCACGGTCCTCACCATCATCGGCACCCCGCTGGTCCTGATCCTCCTCGCCACCTTCTCCTCCATCGCGCTGGCCCCCTCAACTCTCCGCTCGGTGGTCGAGTTCTTCGGCAACCCCTTCGTGGCCCTGACGATCGCCCTCCTCCTCGCCTACTACCTCCTCGGCATCCGCCGCGGCTGGTCCCGCAAGTCCCTGGAAACCGTCTCCACCGCGTCCCTCAAGCCGGTCGGCAACATCCTGCTGGTGGTGGGCGCGGGCGGCATCTTCGGCGCGGTCCTGAAGGGCAGCGGCGTCGCCGACGCCCTCTCCGACACCTTCCACAACGTCGGCCTGCCCGTCATCCTGCTCGCCTGGCTGGTCTCCGTGGTCCTGCGCGTCGCCCAGGGCTCCGCCACCGTCGCCATCGTCACGACCGCCGGCATCGTCCTCCCCCTGGTGGAGGGCCAGGGCCTGTCGCAGGCCCACCTGGCCCTGATCATCATGGCCATCTCCGCCGGCTCGATCTTCGCCTCCCACGTCAACGACGGCGGCTTCTGGATGGTCGCCAAGTACTTCGGCATCTCCGAACGCGACACCCTGAAGTCGTGGACGGTGCTGGAGACGGTGCTGTCGGTGGTGGGGTTCGTGGTGGCGGCGGGGGTGAGTTTGGTGGTGTAGTTCAGCTGCTCCCACGACCGAGACCCGCGAGTACCGCGTGCGCCCGCTCGTCGGAGTCACCGAAGGTGGTGGCCGTACAGCCGTGGGCTTGGGCGACGCGCTGCTGAAGCGCGTGGCGCTGTGCCTCGTCGTGAGCGAGCCTGCACCAGTGGTGCACGAGGCAGATCGTGGCCCGGCGCCCTGCTTGGACGCGCATCGTCTCGACAAGCGCCGAGAACTGCGGCCGCGTGCGGCTGAGGGCGTTGTCCCCCCGGTCAACCCACAACCCCGCGATCTGCCAGCCATGGCGGTCGGCGTAGTTGACGCAGCCCGAAAGACGTAGATCGAGGATGGCGCTGGACCGCGTCGCGTTGCGGTCGTAGATGAAGACGAGCGGAGACGGGGTAGCTGTGTTCACCCCGTCAGATTCGCGCTTTGCGACTCGGATCTCGATACCTGACCGGTAATCTCACGGTGGGATGACTTTCCATCCCACCGTGAGCACGAGGGGCGCCGATGGCGACGGCGATGGTGCCGGTCGAATTGCCGGACCGTGCCTGGCAGCACGCGCATGTACGCCAGGCGCTGAGATCACGAGACATCGGCGCCGTGTTCCGGCATGTGCAGCAGTACGGCGGCGCCAGTCAGGCCCGTATCGCCATGGCGGTGATGGGAAGGACACGAGTCCGCGACATACAAAGTGATGGAGACGCCGCACGGTCCGTTGTTCCGCGGATTCCGGCGCATGGTGGAAACGGCCGTGGCCGACGGTGAACGTACGGTATGACAACTGGGAGCAGCGACGTGATCGAAGCCGAGCTGAAAGCGTACGTGCGCGACCCAGCAACGGTGCGGGAGCGTTTGGATCGGTTGGCCGTCGGGCGTGACGAGGTGTACCGGGACACGTATCTGGACACTCCGGACGCGCATTTGGAGGCGGGCGACCGGGAGCTGCGGCTCCGTACAGTGGACGGTCCGGACGGGACGCGGTCCCTGCTGACGTACAAAGAAGCGCGGGTCGACGAAGCGTCGGGGTCGAAGCCGGAGTACGAGACGGGTATCGGCGACCCGGCAGCCGTCCGGGCCATGCTCAACGGTCTCGGATACATCGAGGCGATCACCTTTGCGAAGCACTGCCGGAACTACGAGTTCATCGCGTACGGGCGGCCGATGCTCGCCACACTCGTCCGAGTCCCGGAAATCGACGGGACCTATGTCGAGTTGGAGACGCAGGTGGCGGGTCGAGGAGAATTGGATGACGCTCTGGGAGATGTGCGGGCGGTGCTTGCCGGGTTGGGGATCGGGGAAGGCGATCTGACCACAGAGTTTTACACCGACGCCGTACGGGCGCGGCGTACCGGGGAAACTTGACGGCCGGGGCCCGCCCACGGCGGACCCCGGTCACAAGGGAGATCACCTCACCCTTACTTGCAGTACTGCGCCTCCTTCCCGATCGACCGGTACATGCAGTCGCTGTTCTCCAGGAGTTGCAGAACCGCGTCGCGGTTGCGGGAGGTTTCGCGGGCGATTACGGAGTCGCGGGGGTAGAAGCCGCCCGCGCCCGCGGAGGACGGGTACATTTCGAAGGTGTAGCCGAAGATCTTCTGGTTGCCCCAGAGCCAGTCGTCGATGGAGCCGTCGGTGATGTAGAGGTCGCTGGACTGTTCGGGGGTGTAGCCGTTGCTGGCGGCCATGGATTTGCCGACGGTGGCGAAAGCGTCGCGGTCGTCCTGGGTCATGCCGGGGGCGGTGTCGTTGTTGGTGTAGCCGTAGGGCCACAGGACGAGTTCGCTGTACGTGTGGAAGTCGATGGCGGTTTTGATCTGCTGGGCGCCGCCGACGATCCGGCTGCGGACGAAACCGGTGACGACCTTGACCTCGGGCGCGGAGGCGGCGGAGGGGCCGCGGTAGGTCTCGGAGCCGGTGCTGCCCGAGGAGCCGCCGCAGCAGCCCCACTTGAAGTCCCAGTTGCGGTTCAGGTCGGTGCCGACGTTCGCCGATCCCGTGTTGGGCTGGCGGTTCTTGCGCCAGCTGCGGAAGGAGCCGGAGGCGATGTCGTACGCGCCGCCGTCCGGGTTCACATCCGGGATGACCCAGATTTCGCGGGAGTCGAGCATCTTGGTGACGCGCGCGTCGGAGCCGTATTTGGACGTGTAGTCGTTGAGCAGGTAGAGGGCCATTTCGACGGTGAGGTGTTCGCGCGCGTGCTGGTGCGCGGTGAACAGGACTTCGGGTTCCTTCTCGTCCTGCGCGACGTTCTTGCTGAGTTTGAGGGCGAGGATGTCCCGGCCTTCGTAGGACTTGCCGATGACCTGTTTGCTGAGGATGGCCGGGTATGTGGCGACGAGCGCGTTGATCTCCGCGGTGGCCTCGGCGTAGTTGTGGTATTTGCCGTAGCCGGAGGGGAAGTCCTTGATGCGGCCGCCGGTGCCGGACGGCGGCGCGGGCAGGGCCCGCAGCCGGTAGCCGAGCTTGCGTACGAGGGCGGCCTGCGCGGTGTCCGCGGTGATGACGACGGTGCGGCCGTGCACCTCGTCGATGGACACGCCCGTCGAGGCGAGGGCGCTGCGCCGGGCGGCGGTGTCGGGGCCGGTGATCTCGTACTGGCGGGGCGTTCCGGTGTCCGCGGCCATGACGCCGACGGCGGCCGGGGCGGAAGTGTCCTGCTGGGGGGAGTCCTCGGTGCGGGCGGCGAGGGGTGCGGCCAGGGCGAGGGAGACGAGCGCGGTGAGGACGGTGGTCCGTCTGCCGCGTATTCGTGGTCGCATGGCTGTCCTCCGGGGGGTGTGAGGCGAGCGACGGCGCCAGTGTTTTGCTTTGGCATGGCTCGGTCAATGCCTCGCGTTGACGCAAACACGCCAAATTCACGCCGGTTTCCGGAAGATTGTTGCCAGGAACCTCTCCCGCACCAACAATGCGCACGACAAGTCCGGCGCCACGCCGGACTCACCAGTGTGAGAGGACCCCCACATGAACAGACCTCTCGTCGGCGCCCTGGCCACGGCCGTCCTGGGCGCCACGGCGCTCGTGGGCGCCACCGGCACGGCCAACGCCGTCACGACGCCGGACACGGCGGACCGGGGCGCGGCCCGGACCGCGGCGGCGCCGCAGCTCCAGGCCGTGCAGACCGCTCCGGTCACGGCGAAGGCGAAGGCCGTGAACTTCGCGGGCACGGTCGCGCTCAGCAACTGTTCGGGCTCGATCGTCCGGATGCCCACCTCGACCGACAACGACCCGGCTCTGGTCATGTCCAACGGACACTGCCTGGAGAGCGGCATGCCCGAACCGGGCGAGGTCGTCGTCGACCAGCCCTCCAGCCGCAGCTTCACCGTGCTCAGTGCCTCGGCCGGCAACCTGGGTACGGTACGCGCCACCAAGATCGTCTACGGCACGATGACCGACACCGACGTGTCGTTCTACGAACTCTCCTCCACCTACGCCCAGATAAAGCAGCGCTACAACATCAAGGCGCTGGACATCGCCACCACCCACCCGGCCAAGGGCGCCGGGATCACCGTCGTCTCCGGTTACTGGAAGAAGACCTACTCCTGCAACATCGACGGCTTCGTGCCGCAGTTGAAGGAGGGCGGGTACGTCATGAAGGACTCGGTCCGCTACACCGCCGCGTGCAAGACGATCGGCGGCACGTCCGGGTCGCCCGTCATCGACACGGCCTCCGGCAAGGTCACCGCGATCAACAACACGGGCAACGAGAGCGGCGGCCGCTGCACGATGAACAACCCGTGCGAGGTCGACGAGAACGGCAAGGTCACCGTCCGCAAGGGCATCAACTACGCCCAGCAGATCTACACCATCCCCAAGTGCTTCGGGACCGGCAACAAGCTGGACCTCGGGCGGGCGGGGTGCGTCCTGCCCAAGCCGTGACGGCCGACGGCACGCACGGTCCGTGAGACATGAGCCGGCCGCGTGGCGCCCCCGGGCACCACGCGGCCGGTCCGCCGTCCGTACGGTGGTTACGGCAGGCCGTGGACGTGCGCGCCCACCTGGCCGGCGAACGCGTCGCCGCCCGTCGCGTCCCAGTTCGTGGACCAGGTCATCGCGCCCCGCAGCCCCGGGTACGTCTTCGACGGCTTGAACGAACCGCAGTTCTCGCCCTGCGTCAGACAGTCCAGCGCCGCGTTCACCACGGACGGCGCCGCGTATCCGCCGCCCGCCGCGCTGGACGTCGCCGGGACGCCGATGCCCACCTGCGAGGGGTCGAGCCCGCCCTCCAGCTGGATGCAGGCGAGCGAGGTGAGGAAGTCCACCGTGCCCTGGGCGTACACCTTGCCGTCGCAGCCGTTCATCGAGCCGCTGTTGTAGTACTGCATGTTGACGACCGTGAGGAAGTCCTTGATGCCCAGGGCCGTCTTGAAGTACTCGTTCTGCGGCGACTGCATGTCGATCGTCTGCGGCGCCATGGTGACGACCACGTCGCTGTGCTCGGCGTGCACGGCCTTGAGGGCCTTCGTCATGTAGGTCGAGTTGAGGCCGTTCTCCAGGTCGATGTCGACGCCGTTGAAGCCGTACTCGTCCATGAGCTTGCCGAGGGAGTCGGCGAAGTTCCCGGCGGAGGCGTCGTCGCTGACGGACACCGCGCCCTTCTCGCCGCCGACCGAGATGATGACGGACTTGCCGGCCGCCTGCTTGGCCTTGATGTCCGCCTTGAACTCGTCGGCGGAGCCGTAGCCGACGGCCGGGTCGAGGTGGAAGCCGAGCCCGCCGGGCGTGCCGGTCGCCTCGGCGAAGGAGACGGCGATGATGTCGTAGGCGTCGTTGACGTCCTTGAGTTTCTGGACCTTGGCGCCGTTGTCGAAGTTCTGCCAGTAGCCGGTGAGGGCGTGCTTCGGTACGGCCGCGGTGTGGCTCGTGGGGGCCTTGGCCGCGTCGGCCGCCGGGGCCGCCTCGGCCGCGCCGGCGGTCCCCGCCGCGACGAGACCGGCCGTGGTCAGTGCCGCGGCCGCCAGGCCCGCCACGGCCCTGACGGCGCGCCGTGCCGGGCGTGCCGGACGTGCTGCTCTTCCTGATCGTGCGCGTACCACTGGTGCCTCCGTGGGGGGAGTTGGGCTTGGTGGTGCTGCTGCGCGTTCAGGGGCCCCTGAGCTGCTGTGGTGTTGATGTGGTGCGTGGTGCGACGTGCTGGCGTACAAGGTGGTCCAGACCAATGTCCATGTCAAGAGGTGGCGCGGAATTCGGGATTCCCCGCTGAGGGGCGGCGGGCGGCGGCAGAGGAACCGCGGTGGAGGGGCGAGGAGATGCCAAGGCGTGCGCCCAGTACTCCGGAACGTGTTCTCCGGGGCGGAACTCGTCGATAAGGTGCTGAGCCAACAGCAGTGCCGACAGCGCCAACAGCGCAGTGGGGGACGCGACGTGCCGACCGCGATTGCAGTCACCAGCGCCGACCTCGCGCTGCCCGCCACCGACCGCCAGACCCCGGCCGCCGTGGTCGTCCGCCCGCCGCACGACCAGCCGCTGGACGACGCGCTGACCGAGCTGAGCGCGGTGCTCGAACACCACGGCCACCTCGTCGCGCTCTGCTCCACCGCGTGCCCGCCCGACCACGTCCGGCGGCTGCACACCCTGCGCGCGGTCCTGGAGAGCGACCGGTTCGCGATCCTTCCGCTGAACCTGCCGCCGCTCGGCCTGGCCGTACTGGCCCACCAGCTCCGGCAGTTGTCCCTGTGCGACTTCAGCCCGGGGCTGCTGGCCTGCGCGGCCCGCCTGCTGGCCCACTACGTGCACGCGGGCGCCCTGCTGGGCAGTGTCGCCCGGCTCGACCGCATCGAGACGGATCTCCGCTCCCACCTGCGCTCCTTGGTGCCCGGCGCGCACTTCGCGGTGCTCGCCAACCCGGAGCCGCAGCTCGTCCGCCTCGACCGGCACGCCGAGCAGGCCGCCGAAGCGGGCCTGCGCCCGCCCGGCTTCGCCACCCGCCTCGCCTACGCGCGCGGCCGGCTGCCCGGCGAGTGGGTCGACGGCGTCCTGGCGCGGTCCTGGCAGGTCCAGAGCGCGTACGAGGTCCCGCTGCCCGCCGAGTCGGCGGCGTGGTGGGGCACGCACAAGGTGGTCGAGTTCGCGGCGGCCATCCCGGATCTCTCGGTGCTCTACCAGATCGTGGCGTCCGTACGGAGAGAGGAGTGCCGCTGGTGCGGTCTCGAACTCATCGGCGACCGGTGCGCGTTCTGTGCCGCGCCGACCGCAGCGCCGGCCTCCGCACCGGGTGCGGGCGGCAGTCCGGGCGCCGGGCGCCGTACGGACGGGGCGGCGCGCTCCCTCACGTCTCCGGGCGCGCCGTCGGCGGACACCGCCTCGCCCGCGTCGTCCCTGATGCGGCGCCGGGGCCTGGCCCCGGTGGCGCCGGGCGGCGTCCCCGGTCCCGAGCCGGGGCGGCGGCCGGCCGTACGGGCCCGCTGACCCCACGCGTACGGGACCGGCGCGGGGCCCGCCCGCGCGGACCACCGAGCCCCGCCCCGCACCGGCAGCGACACCGACCGCCCCGCCCGGCCCCGGCCGCCGGCACCGCCCCCGCCCGCCCCGTCCCCATCGAGGTCCCGCACTCATGAACTCACGCCAGCGCCGCGGAGTGATCCTGCTGCTCCTGTCGGTCCTGTGCGCGCTCGGCGCGTTCGTCGGCGTGCTGTCGGTGATCCGCAACGTGGAGTCCAAGGTGGGGCCAGAGCGCGCCGCGTACCGGCTCAAGGCGGACGTGGCCGCCTACCAGGCGCTCGATCCGGGGCAGTTCGAGAAGGTGGACATACCGGAGCGCTGGCTGCCGGACACCGCCGTCACCGATCTGGCCCGGGTGCGCGGGAAGATCGCCGTGACGCCGCTGCACAAGGGCTCGCTCCTCCAGGACGACATGGTCGTCGACCGTCCGGCGCTCAAGCCGGGCCAGCAGGAGATCGCCATCATGATCGACGCGGCCACCGGCGTGGCCGGGAAGATCAACCCCGGTGCCCGGGTCAACATCTACGCCACCTTCGAGGGCAAGCGCGCGGGCGATCCGCCCGTATCCAAGGTGATCGTGGCGAACGCCCAGGTCATCGACCGGGGCAAGCTGACGCCGCTGGAGAACAAGGACCCCGGCGACACCCGCCCCTCCAGCACCCGCCGGGCCACCGACGCCGTACCGATCACTTTCGCGCTGAGCACCCACGACGCCCAGCGCGTCGCCTACGCGGAGTCCTTCGCCACCCACGTACGGCTCGCCCTCGTCGCCCCCGGCACCGAGACCGCCATCCCGCCCGGCGAGCGCACCTACACCCTCGACGGCGACAAATGACCCGGAGGCACTGGTGACCATCCGCATCCTCCCGGCCGTCGGTGAACCCGACGCCGCCCGCGCCGTGTCATCGCTGCTCAGCCAGTTGCCGGGCGCCGAGCCCGCGCCACCGGTCACCGACTCCACCGCCCTGGTCAACGCCCTCGACCAGGCCGTGTCCCGGGCCGCCGCCGGGACACCGGACCTCCCCGGGCCGCCGCCCGCCGCCGTGGACGAACTCCCGGAGGTCGTCCTGGTCCACGAGCGCATCGGCCCGGTGCCCGCGCTGGAGCTGATCCGCGAGATCGCGCTGCGTTTCCCCGCCGTCGGCGTCGTACTGATCACCACAGACGCGGGTCCCGCCCTGTTCGCCGCCGCCATGGACGCGGGCGCGCGCGGCATCGTCGGGCTCCCGCTCGGCTACGACGAACTGGCCGCCCGGGTGCAGGCCGCGGCCCAGTGGGCGTCCGGCGTACGGGTCCACCTGGGCGGCGGCCACGAGGCGGCGTCCGGGCCGGCCGGCACGCTCGTCACCGTCACCGGCGCCAAGGGCGGCGTCGGCACGACGGTCACCGCCGTACAGCTCGCGCTGGCCGCGCGCGCCGCCGGGCGCAGCGTCGCACTGGTGGACATGGACCTCCAGTCCGGCGACGTGGCCTCGTACCTGGACGTGCAGTTCCGCCGCTCGATCGTCGACCTCGTGGGTATCCAGGACATCTCCGTACGCGTCCTCCAGGACGCCGTGCACGCCCACCACACCGGCCTCGGCCTGCTGCTGGCGCCGGAGGAGGGCGAGCGCGGTGAGGAGGTGGACGACCGGGCGGCCCGTACGGTCCTGGCGGCGCTGCGCTCGCGCTATGAGCTGGTGGTGGTGGACTGCGGCTCCCAGATGCAGTCCGCCGGCGCCGCAGCCGTCGAACTCTCCGACACCGCCCTGCTCGTGACGACCCCGGACGTGGTGTGCGTACGGGCCGCCAAGCGCCTCGTGCGGCTGTGGGACCGGCTGCAGATCCGCAAGGCGGAGGACACCACGACCGTCGTCAACCGCCTCACCCGTAACACCGAGATCCAGCCGCCGCTGGTCGGCAGGGCCACCGGCACACGCGTCGCCCGGACCCCCGTACCGGCCGGGTTCAAGGAGCTCCAGCCGTACGTCGACGCCGGCCGGATGCAGGACCTGGACGCCCGGTCCACGGTCCGGCAGGCGCTGTGGGCGCTGGCGGGGGAGCTGGGACTGATCGACGCGCCGGCCGCGCGGCAGGGGCGGGGCAGCCACCGCGCCCGGACATCGCTCACCGGGCGGCGCCGCAAGGCGCTGACGGCCGGGCCCGCCGCCGGGGAGCCGGGGATGCCGGGCGCGCCGGGGGCGTTCGGTCCGGCCGGCCCGTACGAGGAGGGCTGAGGGGTGCGCCCCGTACGGGCGGTGCGCCGCTTACGGCCCGGCGACGACCGCGGACAGGTCTCCGTCGAACTGCTCGGCCTCGCGCCGCTGATCCTGGTCACCCTCGTCCTGGTCTGGCAGTTCGTGCTCGTCGGCTACACGTACGCGCTCGCCGCCAACTCCGCCGACAAAGGCGCGCGGGCGGGCACCGCCACCGAGACCGGCGGCGCGGGCGCCTGCGCGGCGGCGGCCAAGAAGGACCTGCCCGGCGCGTGGGCCGGGAGCGCCGCGATCGCGTGCGCGCCCGAAGGCGGCCTGTGGAGGGCGACGGTCGGACTCAAGGTGCCGGTGCTCTTCCCCGGCGCCGGGAACTTCCCGTGGCACGTCACGGGCACGGCGGGCGCGGCGGAGGAGAAGTCGTGAGGAGTACGGGACGGGTACGCGGCATGCGGCGCGAGGCCGTGCGGGGTACGGGTACGGCGCGCGCCCGGCGGGGCGGGGGACCGCGACGGTGGCGCGACGACCGCGGCCAGGTCTCCATCGAATTCCTCGGCTTCCTGCCGATCCTGCTGATCATCGCCCTCGCCGTGATCCAGCTCGGCCTGGCCGCGTACGCCGTCCAGCAGGCCGGTACGGGAGCGCGCGCCGCCGCCCGTACGGCCACCCTCGACGAGGCCGACCGGAAGACCAGCCCCCAGGCGGCGGGCAAGGCGGCCATGAGCGGCTGGGTCGGCGCGAACGCCGAGGTCGCCACGTCCGAGGGCGGCGGTGAGGTGCTGGGGACCGCGACCGTCGAGATCCCCTCCGTCATCCCCGGCGCCGGCCCCTGGCACGCCACCCGCAGCGCCACCATGGCCCTCCCCGCGGAACCCGGAGGAACGACCGCCCCATGAGCCTCAAAGCCCGCATCGCCGCGCCGGAGGCACCCCCGGCGGGCCGCGAGGACGGCCACCTCGTCGCCGTCTACCGCGCCAAGCTGCTGGAGGAGATCGACCTCGCCGAGATGTCCGCGCTGGCCGCGGCCGAGCGCCGTACCCGCCTGGAGCGCGTCCTCGGCCACATCATCAGCCGCGAGGGCCCGGTCCTGTCCACCGCCGAACGCGCCCAGCTCATCCGCCGCGTGGTGGACGAGGCGCTCGGCCTCGGCGTCCTCGAACCGCTCCTCGAAGACGCCTCCGTCACCGAGATCATGGTCAACGGGCCCGACCAGGTGTACGTCGAGCGGCACGGCCGGGTGGAGCTCGTGCCCGTCCGCTTCGCCTCCCACGAGCAGCTCATGCAGACGATCGAACGCATCGTCTCCACCGTCAACCGGCGGGTGGACGAGTCGAACCCGATGGTCGACGCGCGGCTGCCCTCCGGGGAGCGCGTCAACGTCATCATCCCGCCGCTCGCCCTGAACGGCGCCACCCTCACCATCCGCCGCTTCCCCCGCGCGTACACGCTGCCCGAACTGATCGGCATGGGCACCCTCGACGACCAGATGGTGATGCTGCTGGCCGGGCTGGTCCGGGCCAAGTTCAACGTCGTCGTCTCCGGCCCGACCGGCGCCGGCAAGACCACGTTGCTCAACGCCCTCTCCGGCCTCATCCCGGAGGGCGAGCGCATCATCACCGTCGAGGACGCCGCCGAACTCCAGCTCCAGCAGACCCATGTGATCCGCCTCGAATCCCGGCCGCCCAACGTGGAGGGCAAGGGCCGCATCACCATCCGCGACCTCGTACGCAACTCCCTGCGCATGCGCCCCGACCGCATCATCGTCGGCGAGGTCCGCGGCGGCGAGACCCTGGACATGCTCCAGGCGATGTCCACCGGCCACGACGGCTCGCTGGCCACCGTGCACGCCAACAGCGCCGAGGACGCCCTGATGCGCCTCCAGACACTCGCCTCCATGTCCGACGTCAAGGTCCCCTTCGAGGCGCTGCGCGACCAGATCAACAGCGCCGTCGACTGCCTCGTCCAGATCACCCGGCACGCCGACGGCTCCCGCCGGATCGGCGAGATCGCCATCCTCGACTCGCACGGCCACGCCGACTACCGCATCGCCACCGTCTGCCGCTTCGAGGCCGAACCGAGCGGCGCCGACCGCACCGTACGCGGCGCCTTCCGCTACTTCCCGCTGCCGCGCCGGGTCGCCGAACGCCTCTACCTCGCCGACGAACCCGTACCCCCGGCGTTCGGCGTCGCGGCCACCACCGACCAGCTCGCCACCCGAGAAGCCTCGTAACAGCACGCCATCGGAGGACGGACCCGCGCCCATGCCCCAGGACAGCATCGCCCTGCTCACCCTCGGCACCGCCCTGATCTGCGCGGTGCTGGCCGTCGTGGGCCTGCGGCTGTACGCGAGCGGACGCGAGCGCCACCAGGCCCTCGTCGACCGGCTCTCCGACGACCACGGCCTGCCCGGCCCCGGCCACGGCCGCCGCTTCGCCGCCGTCGACCGCCGGCTGCGCGCCACCCGCCTCGGCCGCGGCCTCGAACTGCGGCTGGCCGCCACCGGCCTGGACGTGACCCCCGGCGAGTTCGTCGTCTACCTGCTCGCCGTGGTCGCCGGGGTCTGGATCGTCGCGCAGGCACTGCTGGCGCCCTTCTTCGGGCCCCTCGCGGCGGTGGCGGCCGGCTGGGCCGCGTACGCGTTCCTCAACTGGCAGCGGCAGAAACGTATCGAGAAGTTCATCAACCAGCTGCCCGAGCTGTCCCGCATCCTCGCCAACGCCACCCAGGCCGGGCTGGCGCTGCGCACGGCCCTGGGCATGGCCGCCGAGGAACTGGAGGCGCCCGCCGGGGAGGAACTGGCCAAGGTCTCCGACAAACTGGCCGTCGGCCACTCCCTGGACGACGCCCTCGACGAACTCGCCGCCCGCCTGCCCTCGCGCGAACTCGTCGTCCTCGTCACCACCCTCGTCCTGTCCAACCGCGCGGGCGGCACGGTCGTCGGCTCGCTGCGCAACCTCACCAAGACCCTGGAGGAGCGCAAGGAGACCCGGCGCGAGGTGCGCACACAGCTCTCCCAGGTCGTCGTCACGGCGTACGTCGTGCCGTTCCTCGGCCTGGGCACCCTGCTGCTGATGAACCGCATCGCGCCCGGGGCCATCGACCGGATGACGGCCACCTTCCTGGGGCAGGCCGCGGTGGTCGTGGCCTTCGCCCTGTACGCCGTCGGCTTCTTCGTGATCCGCCGTATCTCCAAGATCGACGTCTGACGGCCCCGCCGCACCCGCCTCCCTCCCCACCCGAAGGCACCCACCCATGGGAATCGCAACGACCGGACTCCTCCTCGCCCTCGCGCTCGCCGCCTCCGTGGCGGGCATCTGCTACGGCGTCGCCCTCTACCGTCGCGAGGCCAGGCTGCCGCCGGACATCGCCCTCGCCCTGGAGGTCGGCTCGTCCCGCACCACCGTCGTCGGCTCGGCGGTGGACCGGGCGGGCATGCGCTACGCGTCCCTCGTCCTACGCCTGATGGGGGGTAAGCGGGTGGCCAAGGTGCGCAGACGCATCGATCAGGCGGGCAACCCCGGCGGCCTGACCGTCGACCGCTACGCCGCCCGGCGCGCCGTCTACGGCTTCCTCGGCTTCGGCGGCGCGCTCGTCATGCTGATGCGCTCCCAGTTCCTGCTCGCCCTCCTCCTGGTCGCCTTCGGCCTCTTCTGGAACGAGGTCGGCATCTGGGCCGCCATTCGCCAACGCAAGGACACCATCGAACGCACCCTGCCCGATTTCCTCGACGTCCTGGCCGTCGTGGTCAGCGCCGGACTCGGCTTCCGCCAGGCCCTGGACCGGGTGGCCGACAAGTACGAAGGGCCCTGGGCCGACGAGCTGCGCATCACGCTGCGGCAGCTGGACATGGGCGTCAGCCGCCGTGAGGCGTTCGAGGAACTGCGCAGACGCAACGACTCCGAACAGGTGGCCCAGTTCGTCACCGCGCTCCAGCAGGGCGAGGAGCTGGGCTCGCCGATCGTCGACACGCTCATCCAGATCGCCGACGACATGCGCCGCACCGACGCGCAGAACGCCCGCCGCCGCGCCGCCCGCGCGGTGCCCAAGGCGACCATGGTCATCACCACGTTCATGGTCCCGGCCACGATGATCCTGCTCGTCGCGGGCTTCTTCCTCGGCTCCGGCACCAACTTCGGCTCGCTGATGGGCGACTGAGCGAAGCCGGGCGCCCCTGAGGTCAACTCCCGTACGCCGTGCGCTCCTTCCGCGTCTCGAATCGACCTCTGTTGGGCAAACACCCTTCGCGTACGCAACGGTATATGGCACAGTCGGCATCCGTGTGCTTCCCGGGTCCGGCCACACCGCCGGGCCCCCGGGGCGGCGGGCAACGGCGCTGTCGACGAGGACGGGCGGGGGTGGGAAGGTGCCGTCGGACGGAACGGACGTACCGGGAAAGCCGGGCGCTCGGCGCGAGCCGGGCCCGTCGGACGGGCCCGGCGGCCGGGCGGACCGAAAACGCCGGCCGAGGCTTCGATCCGCGGCCGCGGGAAAGGAATGGGGGCGGACGCCCTGTTCCGGGACCGGTGTTCCGGCGTACTTTGCTCGTGTCGCGAGCGTGCGGGTGCGCAGCGTGCTCACGTCCGGTGTACGTGCGTCCGGTGCGCGCCCTCAGGGCGCCCGCCCGTACGGCGTCGGGCCGTGCGGCGCGTGCGCGCGGGGCGACACCACGGGGGCAGACCATCCGGACCGCAGCGGCCCGGCCGCCCATGGAGGGGAACACGATGGCGAAGCGGTTGTTGGGAAACGACCGGGGACAGACCTCGATCGAGTACCTGGGCATCATCGCCGTGGTCGTGGCGATCGTGCTGGTGCTGTCGACCACGGACTTCGGCAGTCAGATCGCGACGGCCATCTCCAACAAGATCTCCGAGGTCGTGGGCATCTGACCCGGGCGGCGTTCCGCCGCCGAGCGGGGGACGCCGGCCAGGCGTTTCCCGTCTACCTCGTGGCCGTGGCCGGCCTGCTCTTCCTCGCCCTCGCCTTCTTCGCGGTCGGGCAGGCCGCCGCGACGCGCAACTCCGCCCAGACGGCGGCGGACGCGGCCGCCCTGGCCGCCGGGCAGAAGTACCGCGACCAGCTGACCGCGAAGCTCCTCGAAGCGATCCGTACGGGCGCGCCCTGGGAGGACCTGCTCGGCGGCCGTGGCGTCCCCGGCGACGAGGCGTGCGCCGACGCCCGGTGGTTCGCCGGCCGCAACGACGCCGAGGCGACGTGCACGCCCGGCTCGTACCCCACGTCGTTCGCCGTCCAGGCCGATACCCGCGGGACTGTGGGCCGTTCCGTCATCCCCGGCACCGAGAACACCCACGCCTCGGCGCGGGCCAGGGCCGTCGTCGAGCCGCGCTGCGTGGCGGGGCCGGAGCGGACACCGGCGCCGGGAGAGGGCGACGGGCCGGGAGGCGGTCAGGGCGAAAACGAGGACCCGCCCGCCGGCGATCCACCTGCCGCAGACCCGCCCGCCGGGCATGCTGCCGTGGGCCTCGTCTGCGAGGGCGGCAAGGAGTGGACCGTCGGTTCCGCCGATCCCGACGGCCCGCGCGAACCGCTGCCCGGAGCCGCCGACCTGTTCTCCGTACGCCTAGCCGAATGACCAGCCGACGACGAGCAGAGGGAATCGCATCCATGAGTACTGGGCGCCCTTCGAAGGCCACCAGGAGAGTGGCCGCCGCGGCGATCGCCGCCGGCCTCGCTCTCGTCATGAGCGGCTGCGGCGGGGAGGGCGGCGGCGGCAGCGGCGGGGACGGCAAGCCGCCGACGCGGGCCGCCGCCCCGAAGGACACCGGGCGCGGGGCCCCGGCCGCCGACGCCAAGGAGGCCATCGGCGAGGTGAAGGGGCCGGACGGGGTGGTCGTCACCCTGCACTCCGCGGTCCGGGACACCGGGGGGTTCGTCACGATCAGCGGTACGGTCACCAACAACGGCACCAAGATCTTCAACGCGATCAACTGGCGCTCCAACGAGACCGGTATGCGCTCGCGCTCCTCGGTCTCCGGCGCCACCCTGGTCGACAAGGCCGGCAAGAAGCGCTACCTGGTCCTGCGGGACACCGAGGGCGAATGTCTGTGCACCACCGGGCTGAGCGGCCTCAAACCGGGGGAGAGCCGGCCCCTGTTCGCGCAGTTCCCGGCCCCGCCGGAGAAGGTGACCGAGGTCGACTTCCAGCTGCCGACCATGCCGCCCGCCACCGTCTCGATCTCGGACTGACCCATGGCCACCACGACCGGGACCAGGACCCGTACGGCACGGGCCGCCGCCACCACGGCCGCCGCCCTCCTGCTCGCCCTCACCCCGGCCCAGCCGGCCGCGCGCGCCGACGACCCGCCCGGCGTCTCCGAGGACACCACCGCACCGGTCGAGATCGACCCGCGCGACCCCGACCTGCGCATGGTCCAGGGCGCGACCCTGGCCCCCGCCAAGGTCCTCAACATCAAGTCCATCGTCGAGACCGACGACGGCGCCGAGCGGCGGCAGGACACCAACTCCAACGTGACCTTCGCGCTCCAGGCCGAGGTCCTCTTCGGCAAGGACAGCGCCGAACTGTCCCGCGACGCGCTGTCCCGCATCGGCGCCATCGCCGCCGAGATCAAGAAGCAGCACGCCACGAGCCTGCGTGTCTTCGGCTTCACCGACAACCTGGGCACGGCCGCGCACGGCCTGGTGCTGTCCAAGGACCGCGCCAACGCCGTCCAGCGCGAACTGGCCAAGGACCTCGGCTCGGCGGTCACGTTCCAGATCCGCGGCTACGGCGAGCAGTACCCGATCGCCGACAACGCCGACGAGGAGGGCCGCAAGAAGAACCGGCGCGTCGAGGTGAGCTTTCCCCGTACGGGGTCGTAGGGGAGCACCGGCGCAACGGAGAGCGCCGAGGGCCGGCCACTTCGCCGGCCTGCCGTCCCCATGACCTCACCTTTGCTGCACCTTGGTTGCACCTGCACACGCCCGGGGCGACGCTGGCACCGGCCCGTCACACGGCCGGCCGGCCCGCTCCGGCGGGTCTGCCGCCAGCCCAGGTAAGGAACCGCCCGCGCCATGAGCACCACCCCCGCCTCCGCGTCCGCGCCGTCCGCCGCCGGAGCCGGGCCGGGGCGGCGCGGGACGCGGGGGCCGATGACGCGGCAGGAGTGGACGCGCCTCGGCGGGATGGCGGCGTTCATCCTCGCGCTGCACGTCATCGGCTGGTTCACGCTCGTGGTGCTGGTCGCACCCGAGCACTACAGCCTCGGTACGAAGACCTTCGGCGTCGGCATCGGCGTCACCGCGTACACCCTCGGCATGCGGCACGCCTTCGACGCGGACCACATCGCCGCCATCGACAACACCACCCGCAAACTGATGGGCGACGGACAGCGCCCGCTCTCCGTCGGCTTCTGGTTCTCCCTGGGCCACTCCAGCGTCGTCTTCGGCCTGGCCTTCCTCCTCTCCCTCGGCGTCCGGGCGCTGGCCGGCCCCGTACGCGACGACGATTCACCACTGCACAACATCACCGGACTCATCGGAACCACCGTCTCCGGTGTCTTCCTCTACGTCATCGCCGCCGTCAACCTGTGTGTCCTCGCCGGAGTCTGGAAGGTCTTCCGCCGGATGCGCTCCGGCCACTACGACGAGGCGGCGCTGGAGGAACAGCTCGACCGGCGCGGCCTGATGAACCGTCTCCTCGGGCGCCTGATGAAGTCGATCACCAAGCCCTGGCAGATGTATCCGCTCGGCCTGCTCTTCGGCCTCGGCTTCGACACCGCCACCGAGATCGCCCTGCTGGTCCTGGCCGGCTCCGGCGCCGCCGCCGGCCTGCCCTGGTACGCGATCCTGTGCCTGCCCGTGCTCTTCGCCGCCGGTATGAGCCTGCTCGACACCATCGACGGTTCCTTCATGAACTTCGCGTACGGCTGGGCCTTCTCCAAGCCGGTCCGCAAGGTCTACTACAACCTCACCATCACCGGCCTGTCCGTCGCCGTCGCTCTGATCATCGGCACCGTGGAGCTCCTCGCCCTCCTGGCCGACCGGCTCGCGCTCCACGGCCCCTTCTGGGACGGGCTCTCCGCCCTCGACCTCAACACCATCGGCTTCGTCATCGTCGGCCTGTTCTTCGCCACCTGGGCCGCCGCGCTGGCGATATGGAAATTCGGCCGGGTGGAGGAGAAGTGGACGGCGGGACTGCGTCCGTCCGACGCCCCGGCAGAGGACTGCGGGCCGTCCGACTGAGCGGCAGCCGCGGCGGCGCGCCCCACGTATTGAACCGAACGATCCAATACGTGTACTGTCGCCGACATGGCCCGGCCCAGGAAGTTCGACGAGGAGCGGGCGGTCGACGCGGCGATGAACGCGTTCCTGGCCGCCGGTTACGAAGCCACGTCCACGCAGGATCTGTGCGAGGCGACCGGCCTCGGGCGGAGCAGTATCTACAACACCTTCAAGAGCAAACACGACCTGTTCGAGCGGGCGCTGGACCACTACATGGCGGACCGGAACGGCGAGCTGTTCGCCCTGCTGGAGAGCGACCTGCCGGTGCGGGAGAAGCTCCGTACGCATCTGCTGCGCGTCGTCGACGAGGAGTGCGACAGCGACGGGACCCGGCGCGGGTGTCTGGTCGTGAACACCGCCATCGAGGTGGCGGCCCGGGACGAGGAGGTCGCGGGCGAGCTGGCGCGGGACTACCGGCTGCGGCTGGAGGCCGTCCGCGCCGCGATCGCGTCCGGGCAGCGGGACGGCGACATCGACGCGGACAAGGACGCGCGCACCCTCGCGCACCTGTTCATCGCGGCCGTCGGCGGCCTGCGGGTCTCCGCGCGGTGCGGTGCCGGCCGCCCGGCGCTCGAAGGGGTGGCGAAAGCGTTCATGGCCGCCTTCTGAGGGGCGGGAGCGGGCGTTTTGTGCTCGCCGGGCCGGGGCGGCCCGCATTTTTTGCGCTGGTTTTGGACTGGCCATTACATAACTGCACGGACTCCGGCGTCACCCACGGGCAGCGGTACGCGGCCGCCCGCGCGCGGCGAGGGGCGTGCCGGCAGACATGACCCACATCGTGACGAGAAACGGGAGCACCGAGTCATGCCCATAGCCGTATACCTCCTCGGGCTGGGGGTCTTCGCCCAGGGGACCTCCGAGTTCATGCTCGCGGGGCTGCTGCCCGATATCGCCTTGGACCTGGGGGTCTCCATACCGGACGCGGGGCTGCTGGTCTCCGCGTTCGCCATCGGCATGGTCGTGGGCGCGCCCGTGCTCGCCGTCGCCACCCTGCGGCTGCCGCGCCGGACGGCGCTGGTCGCGTTCCAGCTGGTGTTCGTGGCCGGGCATGTGGTCGGGGCGCTGGCGCCGGGGTACGGGGTGCTGTTCGCGACGCGGGTCGTCAGCGCGTTCGCGTACGCGGGCTTCTGGTCGGTGGCCGCCGCGACGTCGGTGGGCCTGGTGCCCGCGGGCGTCAAGGGCAAGGCCCTGTCGGTCGTCGGCGCCGGACTCACCCTCGCCACGATCGTCGGCGTACCGGCCGGCACGGTCGTGGGCCAGCACATCGGCTGGCGAGCGGCCTTCTGGGGCGTGGTGGTCCTGACCGGCGTCAGCCTGGCGACCCTGTCGGCCGCCCTGCCCGCCGGTCGCGCGACGGGGCGTGAACTGCCCTCCGTACGCCGGGAACTGCGCGGCCTGGCCCGGCCCGCCCTCTGGGTCTCCTACCTCGTGACCACCCTGAGCTTCGGCGCCGCCATCGTCACCTTCAGCTACCTGACGCCGTTGCTGACCGAGGTGAGCGGCCTGCCGGCGGGCGTGGTGCCGGCCGTGCTCTCGCTCTACGGCGTCGGCGGACTCCTCGGGATGACGCTCGGCGGCCGTACCGCCGACCGCAGCCCGCTGCGCACCCTCTTCCTCGGCGTCGGCGGGCTGACCGCAGCCTCGGCCCTGCTCGCGCTGACGGCGGGCAACCCGGCCGTGGCGATCGTGCTGGCGTTCGTCCTCGGCCTGACCGGCTACGTCACCAACCCGGTCCTCCAGTCACGGGTGTTCACCCTCGCCCCGGACGCGCCGACGCTGGCGCCGTCCGTCAACACCTCCGCCTTCAACGTCGGCATCACCCTCACCCCGATGCTGGGCGGCATGACGATCGACGCGGGCCTCGGCTTCACCTCGGTGGCCTGGGTGGGCGCTGCGGTCGGAGCCGTCGCGCTGGTCGCGGTGCTCTGGGCGGCCGTGATGCAGCGTCGGGGGACGGTTCGTACGGTGGCGGCCCGGATGCCGGACTCCGCCCCTGCTGCGGTGAAGTCCACGGTGTCGCTGCACTGAGGCGGGGGAGCGGGGCGTCCGTCCTCGGACGTCCCGGAGGCCGGCCGGACCCCTCACGCCAGGAGGTCACGCCAGCGGTCGGCCGACTCCATCATGTCCTCGATGACCCGCTCCAGGAACGTCCCCGTCCTGGACAGCCGCTGCCCCACGGGGCTGTCGAGCCCGACTTTCTCCGCCGTCGCCGTCGCGGCCCGCGCCGTATCGAGCGTCCGCTGCGCGCTGAGCACGATCGAGCGGTACCAGGCGTCGTCGTCGACCACGTAGATGTCGCGACGCCGCAGCGGATCGCGCTCGCGCCGGACGTACCCCTGGTCCACCAGGAAGTTCACGGCCACCGAGACGGAGGCCGGACTGACCTTGAGCCGGCGGGTCAGCTCGGCCGCGGTGCGCCGTCCGTCCTCGGACAGCAGCAGGTCGACGTGCACCCGCGCCGTCATCCTCGGCAGCCCCGACCTGACCGCCAGTTCGATGATCTCCTCTTCCGCCGAGCCGTCCGGCGTACCCGGCGCACGCGGCGCGCGTGGCGGCGGTGCCGGTGTGCCGCGCCGCGCGCGCTGGGCCGTCGCCTGCTGCGCCTGCTGCGGCCGGTAGCCGCCGTGGCCGCCGTTGCGCGCGACCTCCCGGCTGATCGTCGAGGTCGGCCGGTCGAGCCGCCTGGCGATCTCGGCGTAGGAGAGGCCGTCGGTGAGTCCGGCCGCGATGCGCCGGCGGTCCTGCTGGGTCAACCGTCCTCCTGGCATGCCGACAGTATGGCCTTCGCGATATATCAGTGCAACGCAACGTTGCTTTCGAGTGCAGCGTCATCGCACCAGTTTTACGCCTTTGAACTGCACAAACAATATTTCGATGATTGACGAAGGAGTGAAGGCAACGTAGCTTTCGGGCAACACCAAACGCGTACTATCGCGATATGAGGAGTGGTCATGAGCGAGTCCCTCCACACCGTCCCGGCACTGCCGACGGAGCGCCGCGGCTGCCCGTTCGACCCGCCGGCCGAGCTGACCGACGCCCACCGGCACGGCCCCATCAGCCGCATCATCCACCCCGGCGGCATGTCCGGCCGGCTGATCACCGGATACGACCTGGTCAGGTCCGTCCTGGCCGACCCGCGGTTCAGCGCGCGCAAAGAGCTCCTGAACGTGGTCGACTTCGAGCTCCCCCCGGCGCCGCCCGGCGAGTTCCTCCTCACGGACGACCCGGTGCACCGGCGCTACCGCAAGCCGCTGGCAGGCAAGTTCACCGTGCGGCGGATGCGACTGCTCACCGAGCGCATCGAGCAGATCACCGCCGACTGCCTCGACGCCATGGAACAGACCGGGCCGCCGGCGGACCTGGTGACCGCGTTCGCCAAGCCCATCCCCGCCATCGTCATCTGCGAGCTGCTGGGCGTGCCGTACGAGGACCGGGCCTCCTTCCAGGGGCAGGCCGAGTCGCTCATGAGCGGGGAGCTGAACGACGAGGAGCTGATAGCGGCCTACACCGCGACCCAGAACTACGTCGCGGAGCTGGTGGCCGCCAAGCGCGCCAACCCCACCGACGACGTGCTCAGCGAACTCGCCGGCAGCGACCTGGACGACGAGGAGTTGAGAGGGGTCGGCCTGACCCTGCTCTCGGCCGGGCTGGACACCACCGCGAACATGCTGTCGCTCGGCACCTTCGCCCTGCTGCAGAACCCGGCGCAACTGGCCGCGCTGCGCGCCGATCCCGCCCTCGCCGACTCGGCCGTGGAGGAGCTGCTGCGGTATCTGAGCGTCGCCAAGTCGTTCATGCGGACGGCCCTGGAGGACGTCGAGTTGGGCGGCCTGACCATCAAGGCCGGTACGACGGTCGTGCTGTCGTACCACACCGCCAACCGCGACCCCGAGCGCTTCGCCGAACCCGACACCCTCGACCTCCGGCGGCAGAACGGCGGTCATCTGGCCTTCGGCCACGGCATCCACCAGTGCCTGGGCCAGCAACTGGCCCGCGTCGAGATGCGGGTCGCGCTCTCCGCCCTGGTCAACCGCTTCCCCACGCTGCGCCTTGCCGTACCGGCCGAAGAGGTCGCGCTGCGCCCGGAGACCGCGGACATCTACGGGGTGAAGAGCCTCCCGGTCACCTGGGACGTGTGACCGGCGCGTGTGACCGGCGAAGCCGCGGTCCCTCATTCCGGCAACCCCGCCTTCGCTCCTTCTCCTTCACTCACCGATTCGCATTCACCGATTCGCATTCACCGATTCACGCTCACCGATTCAAAGGAGCCCACCATCATGTCCATCACCCTGACCGACCAGGACAAGCTCACCCTGCGCAACGCCGCCTACGGCGCCGTGACGCTGATGGCCGCCGCGGGTGCGGCCGGCTCTCCCCACCGGATCGCCACCGACGGCTCGCTGGCCCTGTCCTCCGCCACCGGCCTGGTCGGGCATGTGCTCGCCGAGAAGACGAAGGGCCTGAACCTGAACGGCAAGTCCACGGCCGAACTCGCCGACCGGGTGCTGCCGGACCTGACGGCGGCCATGGCCCTGCTCGGGAAGCAGGACGCGGCCGAGGCGGAGAATTTCCGCGGCACCGTCGTCGTCGCCGTCGAAGCGGCCGCCCGCACCCATCAGGGCGAGCCCGGCCCCGCCCTCGCCGAGATGGCCCGCAAAATCACCGGCGCCCTCGACGCCGCTTGATCCGGTGGGCGATCCGGCATATGAACCGGCAGCCCATCGGGTGCGGCCCCGCCCGGAGGGCAGTGCGACGGGTTACGAAGTCAAGGACGCGTGCCGTGCGACAGGCAGCGCCGACCGGTCCTCGTCGGCGCACTCCGGCCGGCTGATCTCGGCCCAGACCGCGTCGAGGGACAGCCCCAGAGTGTCGGCGAGCGCCGCGATCGTGGGAAAGGCCGGGGTGGCCACGCGACCGGATTCGATCTTCCGGAGGGTCTCGGGCGAAAGGTGCGCGGCAAGCGCGACGTCGAGCATCGAGCGGCATCCCCGGGCCCGCCGCAGCAGGGCGCCGAGGCGCTCTCCGCGTGCTACCTCGGCGGGGGTGAGCGGCAACCTGACCATGGGCCCATTCTAATACCGGTATAGTTTGACCGGGATAGTTATTGGAAGCATGTGAGAGGCCCCCATGATCGAGATCCTGAACCGCGCCCAGCTCGACCGCGCGAGAGAAGCCGGCGCGCTGGTCGGCGACATCCTGGAGACACTGAGGCGCCGCAGCACGGCCGGTGTGAACCTCCTGGACATCGACCGGTGGGCCAAGGAAATGATCACGGGGGCGGGCGCGCAGTCCTGCTACGTCGACTACGCGCCCTCCTTCGGGCGCGGCCCGTTCGGCCACTACATCTGCACGGCCGTCAACGACGCGGTGCTCCACGGGCGGCCCCACGACTACACGCTGGCCGACGGTGATCTGCTGACGCTCGACCTGGCCGTCTCCCAGCGCGGAGTGGCCGCCGACGCCGCCATCAGCTTCCTGGTGGGCAAGGCCCGGCCCGCGGACGGCGTCGCGATGATCGAAACAACCGAACGCGCACTCGCCGCGGGGATCGCCGCCGCCAGGCCGGGGGCCCGCATCGGCGACCTCTCCCACGCCATCGGCACGGTCCTCGGCGAAGCGGGCTACCTGGTCAACACCGAATTCGGCGGTCACGGTATCGGCTCGACCATGCACCAGGACCCGCACATCGCGAACATCGGACGGCCCGGACGCGGATACAAGCTGCGCCCGGGGCTGCTGCTGGCCCTGGAGCCCTGGATCATGGCCGACACCGACATGCTCGTCACCGATGCCGACGGCTGGACGCTGCGCAGCGCGACCGGCTGCCGGACCGCACACAGCGAGCACACCATCGCCATCACCGACGACGGCGCGGAAATCCTCACCCTGCCGGGGCAGGCGCGGCCCTGAGGTCTCGATCGCCGACGCGGCGCCCGCGACCGTCGGCGCGCCGGGCGGCCCGGCGATGTGCGCCGCGTGAAGCAGCGGCAGTACGGCCTGGAGTGGCGCGGTCATGTCCGGGTTGACGGCCTGGAGCCGCGTTTTCCGGGGCTGCCGACGCCGGTTGCCGACTGGAAGGGCTAATTGCGCGCCGACGGCTGGTGGGTTGGGCCTGGAAGATAGTACATATACGGGTTTGTGCCCTATGGTCGTTTTCGCACCGCTCACACGCGATCAGCTGGAAGCGCATCGCGCGGGCCTGCCTGCTTGCTCCTGCCCTGGGAGAGGCCGGCCCGCGGCAGGGAGACGAGCCACCAGCTGACCGGTGTGCCGACGGTGCCGAGCTGACGGCCGGCCGGAGGGTCAGGGGGTGTCGATCGTGACGCGGGCGCCGGGGCGCAGTCCCCAGCGGGCCATCGCGCCTGCCTCCGCCTCCAGTACGTGCCGGGCGCGGAGGCGGGGGAGCCCCAGCCGCCCCGGCCGCATCGTGCGTACGGCCAGCACGGTGAAATCCCGGCCGAGATAGGCGACATCGAGGGCGAAACGCATACGGAAGGTGTGTACCGCGCTCGCCGGGGTGAGCAGCAGGGCGCCGTCGACGCCGTCGCGGCCCAGGAGGCCGCGGGCGCGTGCGCGGTAGGAGGCGGCGATCTCCAGGGGGACCGGCGCGGTGCCGGGCGGGGCGCCCGCCCCGACCGCGTGCGCTCCGGCGCTCCCCGCTTCCGCGGGCGTCGCTTCTCCGTCGACGGACTGTACGAAGCGGAGCGTTCCTGATCCGTTCTGCCAGCGGGACATGGGAAGCGTTTTATCAGCCTAGGGTCGGCCGTGTGGCTGTGATGCTGATGGTTCTGGCCGCCGGCTACGGTGCCGCGGCCGGTCTGCTCGTGCCGCGCGCCGCGTACCGGCTGGCCGTCGAGCCGGGGGAGGCGTGGCGCGACCGCTGTCCGTGCGGGCGGCCGGTCACCGGGCCCGCGCGGGGCTGGCTGGGGCCGGGGCGCTGCCGTGCCTGCGGCCCGTACGGGCCCGGGGCGGTGGCGAGCGCCCTGGTCACGGCTGCGGTCTGTGCCCTGCTCGCCGCGGCCACCGGCGCGCGGCCCGAGCTGGCGGTCTGGCTGGCGGCGGCGCCCGTGGCGGTCCTGCTCGCGGTCGTCGACTGGCGGGTGCGGCGCCTGCCCGACGTACTGACCCTGCCGCTGGCGGCCGGCGCCGCGCTCCTGCTGGGGCTCGCCGCGTTCGGCGGGGGAGCGGCGGGGGTGTGGAGTGGCGCGCTGCTCGGGGGGCTGACCCTCGGAGGCTTCTATTTCGTCCTATATCTGGTTAATCCAGATGGAATGGGACTCGGGGACGTCAAGCTGGCGATCGGGCTGGGGGTCACTCTTGGGTGGTACGGCTGGGCAATTCTGATCAGTGGCGCGTTCATGGGGTTGCTGCTCGGCGCGCTCTACGGATGCGGACTGCTGCTGCGGCGCGCCAGAAGCGCGGAACGCCGTAATGATGGGCTCAAACAGGCCATGCCGTACGGCCCTTTCATGATCATCGGGGCGCTTCTCGGGGTGCTTCTGGGGGCCGCCGCGGCAGCTTGATCCAAAAACCGGCCGCGCCGTTCCGGCCGAAGTTGCACTGAGCACCCCCTCCGCGGGGTTATGGTGGAAACCCCCCCTCGGGCCGGTCCGTATCCCCCCCCCACGGACCGGCCCGCTTTTTTGTGCCCTGGTATGGATCTCGCCATGATCACGCCAGGACGGGTTTCGTACACGCACCGTGCGAACGTCTCTACGGAATGTAGGGAGCGTTCCGCGAAGGTGTCACGGACCGAACAGAATCAGCCGCGCTTGGCCCAGATGTTCACACCGTCGGTCGACTTCGCGAACTCCTCGATCTCGGACAATTCCTCGTCCGTGATCTTCGGTGCGCCCACCGCCGCGATGTTCGCCTCCAGTTGCGCCACGCTGCTCGCCCCGATCAGCGCCGAGGTCATCCGCTCGTCCCGCAGCACCCAGGACAGCGCCAGCTGCGCCAGCGACTGGCCGCGCCGCGCGGCGATCCCGTTCAGACCGCGCAGCCGCCGCCGTACGTCCTCCGAGAGCAGCCCCGGATCGAGCGATTTGCCCTGCGACGCGCGCGAGCCCTCCGGAATGCCGTCCAGGTACTTGTCCGTCAGCAGCCCCTGGGCCAGCGGGGCGAAGGAGATGCAGCCCATGCCCTCCGCCTCCAGGGTGTCCAGGAGGGCGTCGTCCTCGGTCCAGCGGTTGATCATCGAGTACGACGGCTGGTGGATCAGCGGCCGTACGCCCATCTCCCGCAGCAGCCGGGCCGCTTCGCGGGTCTGCTCGGCGGAGTAGGACGACACGCCCACGTACAGCGCCTTGCCCTGCTGGACGGCGGACGCCAGCGCGCCCATCGTCTCCTCCAGCGGAGTGTCCGGGTCGAAACGGTGCGAATAGAAGATGTCGACGTAATCGACGCCCATCCGCTTCAGCGAGGCATCCAGCGACGAGAGGAGATATTTGCGCGAACCCCATTCGCCGTACGGCCCGGGGTGCATGAGATATCCGGCCTTCGTGGAGAGCACGATCTCGTCGCGGTAGGGCCGGAAGTCCTGTGCGAAGATCTTTCCGAAGTTCAGCTCGGCCGAGCCGGGCGGCGGGCCGTAGTTGTTCGCCAGGTCGAAGTGGGTCACGCCCAGGTCGAAGGCGCGCCGCAGGATCGCCCGCTGGGACGCGAGGGTGCGGTCGTCGCCGAAGTTGTGCCACAGGCCCAGGGAGACCGCGGGGAGTTTGAGACCGCTGCGGCCGGTGCGGCGGTACTCCATGGAGTCGTAGCGCGTATTCGCGGCAATGTGGACAGAGGAGTCAGTCATGGTCATCTCCTTATCACGGAGTTGTGACACACCTGATTGGGCCGCCGGGACACCCGGGACGTAAAGTTGCCGACTTGAGGCGACGGGGGCGACCGCCATTTGCACGGAGGGGCTTGACCACACATGCTGCGATCTTCCGGGGTGCGCATCCCGTACCCGCCCGCGTTGCGCAACCTCGTCTACAGGCTCTACGCCCGCCGGGTCGAAGGTCGCCTCGACCACGACCAGGTCCCCAAGCACATCGGCGTCATCCTCGACGGGAACCGCCGCTGGGCGCGGGCGGACGGCCGCACCACCGTGCAGGGCCACCAGGCCGGCGCCGACAAGATCGCCGAGCTGCTGGGCTGGTGCGCGGAGACCGACGTCGAGGTCGTCACGCTGTGGCTGCTGTCCACGGACAACCTCGACCGTCCCGAGAAGGAACTGACCCCGCTGCTGGGGATCATCGAGAACACGGTGCGCGGCCTGGCCGCCGACGGCCGCTGGCGGGTCCACCACGTCGGCAACCGCGACCTGCTGCCCGACGGCACGCAGCGGGTGCTCAAGGAGGCCGAGCAGGCCACCGCCGACCACACCGGCATCCTGGTGAACGTCGCCGTCGGCTACGGCGGCCGGCAGGAGATCGCGGACGCGGTGCGCTCGCTGCTCCTGGAACACGCCGAGCGCGGCACCTCCTTCGAGGAACTGGCCGACATCGTCGACATCGACCTGATCTCCGAACACCTCTACACCCGCGGCCAGCCGGACCCGGACCTGGTGATCCGCACCAGCGGCGAGCAGCGGCTGTCGGGCTTCATGCTCTGGCAGAGCGCCCACTCGGAGTACTACTTCTGCGAGGTCTTCTGGCCGGCCTTCCGCAAGGTGGACTTCCTGCGCGCCCTGCGCGACTACGCCGCCCGTCACCGGCGTTACGGCTTTTAGGCCACCCGGAACGGCAACTCCCGGCGCGGGACCACACCCGCGCCAAATCCGTAACCAAGCGTTCACCGACCGTGCGTCATATGCCATTGCATGGGTGCGCACGTTCGCGGGAATATCCCTTCCAGGTCGGTATCCGGCAGTACCAGTCATCGGATGCCGTATCTCAGCGGACGGCACGGGGCCGTCCGCCCGGGAGGCCCTTTGCACATCACGGACGACCGTGCGGACCGCACGGACGACGCGGAGGGCCGGCGTTCGGCCCGTGCAGCGTGGCCCGAGCCCGGTCCCGTCGCCCGCCGCCTGACGGCGCGGCGGCTCCACTCCCGCGACGCCGTCGCACCCCGACCTCATCCGAGGGGGTTCGTCCACCCGTGGTGAACAGCAAGCAGCGCCGTGAGAACGGCCGGCGCACCTATGTCCTCGACACCAGCGTGCTGCTGGCGGATCCAGGCTCCATGTCCCGCTTCGACGAGCACGAAGTCGTGCTGCCGGTCGTCGTGGTCACCGAACTGGAGGACAAGAGGCATCATCCGGAGCTCGGCTACTTCGCCCGGCAGGCCCTGCGCCTGCTCGACGAGTACCGGGTGCGGTACGGGCGGCTGGACGCCCCGATCCCCATCGGGGACCTGGGCGGAACCCTCCGGGTCGAGCTCAACCACGCCGACCCCGGGGTGTTGCCCGCCGGCTTCCGCCTGGGCGACAACGACTCGCGCATCCTCGCGGTGGCCCGCAACCTCCAGGCGGAGGGCTATGACGTCACGGTGGTCTCCAAGGACCTGCCGCTGCGCATCAAGGCGTCCGCGGTGGGCCTGCTGGCGGAGGAGTACCGCGCCGAGCTGGCCATCACCGACTCCGGCTGGACCGGCATGGCGGAGCTGACCGCGACCGCGGAGCAGATCGACGGCCTCTTCGCCGAGGAGACCGCGTATGTGCCCGAGGCCGACGGGCTGCCCGTGCACACCGGCCTCGTACTCCAGTCCGAGCGCGGCAAGGCGCTCGGCCGGGTCACCGCCGACGGCTCCGTACGGCTGGTGCGCGGCGACCGGGAGGCGTTCGGCATCCACGGGCGCAGCGCCGAACAGCGCATCGCCCTGGACCTGCTGCTCGATCCGGAGGTCGGCATCGTCTCGATGGGCGGGCGGGCCGGTACGGGCAAGTCGGCGCTGGCCCTGTGCGCGGGCCTGGAGGCGGTGCTGGAGCGGCAGCAGCACCGGAAGGTGATGGTCTTCCGGCCGCTGTACGCGGTCGGCGGGCAGGAGCTGGGCTATCTGCCGGGCACCGAGGCGGAGAAGATGAGCCCGTGGGCCCAGGCCGTCTTCGACACGCTGTCGGCGGTGACCACCTCGGACGTGATCGAAGAGGTGGTGGGCCGCGGCATGCTGGAGGTGCTGCCGCTGACGCACATCCGCGGCCGGTCGCTGCACGACGCCTTCGTCATCGTCGACGAGGCGCAGTCGCTGGAGCGCAACGTGCTGCTGACGGTGCTGTCCAGGATCGGCGCCAACTCGCGTGTCGTGCTCACCCATGACGTCGCGCAGCGCGACAATCTGCGGGTCGGCCGGTACGACGGCGTGGTGGCGGTCGTCGAGAAGCTCAAGGGCCATCCGCTGTTCGCGCACGTCACCCTCACCCGCTCGGAGCGCTCCCCGATCGCGGCGCTGGTGACCGAAATGCTGGAGGACGGCAGGATCTGACCCCATGTGGAGTACGGCGCCGCCCGGCAGGAGCGCAGGAGCTTAGCCGGGCGGCGCCGCGTTGCGCGGGCATTTCCGCAAATCACCCGCGGCAAACGGGGTGTGAGCTTTCACACGCAACGATGAATTGATTCCGCGCGTCCGGTTCGGGCAGAGTCTGGGTCCTGTCAGGCCCCGCATACGGCACACCAGCACCCCCAGCGGTGCGGAACCCCGAGAACTGCATAGCGTCGCCGTATGCCGCCCGAGCACCACGCGGACCCCGAGGGGGACGTACCGGGCCCGTGCCTCCCGTGACCAGCCGTTCCCACCGCTCAATCGGGGGCGGAACAAGGGGAGACCAGCGCCAGGGGCACGATTGCGTCCGCGAGGTCACCTATGCGGACGATGCTGGAAGGAAAGCGTGTGAGCCGGATTTCGGTCCGGGGATTCGCCGTGGCCTCCGCCACCGCGGTCACCACCGTCGGCGCCGTTGTCGGTGTCGCGTCAGGTCAGGAGCAGGGCTCGGTCGCCCACACCGAGGCCGCCGCTGCCGACGCGACGATCGCCGACATCCCCGCGGGCCAGCAGGCCCAGGTGCAGACGGCCTCCCTGACGCAGCAGGCGGACGAAGCGTCCACCCAGGCGGATGCCGCCGCGCTGAAGTCCGCGCAGGAGTCGGCCCGCAAGGCCGCCGCCCAGGACGCGCAGGACAAGAAGGACGCCGCCGACAAGAAGGCGAAGGCCGAGCAGGACGCCAAGGAGCGCGAGAAGGAGAAGGAAGCCTCCCGCTCCGCCGCGCGCGACGCGAGCACCTTCACCGCCAAGGCGTCGTACTCGATCGCCGAGACGCAGGCCATCGCCCGGCAGATGCTGCCGGCCGACCAGTTCCAGTGCTTCAGCAACATCGTGGACCACGAGTCCGGCTGGAACTACCGGGCCACCAACGCCTCGTCCGGCGCCTACGGCCTCGTCCAGGCGCTGCCCGGCACCAAGATGTCCTCCGCGGGCTCCGACTGGCGCACCAACCCGGCCACGCAGATCAAGTGGGGGCTGAACTACATGAACAGCCGCTACAACAGCCCCTGTGGTGCCTGGTCCTTCTGGCAGAACAACCACTGGTACTAGAACGTGGGGGCGGCCGACCGCGTAAGGTGGTCCGCCTCTCCGCTTCGTACGCGAAACCCCCGGCGCGACGGCGTCGGGGGTTTCGTGCGTCCCGCACCGGTAACGTCGTCCTGACAGCATCGGGGGGCGGGAGGGGAAGAGGAAGCGACATGTCCAGATTGCCTCAGTGGGTCGGTGGCCTCGGCGCCGGTCTGACGCGGCTCTCGCAGCGGCTGGAGGACCAGCGCCGCCGCGCGGAGGCCATGGAGGTCCCCCCTGGAGGGACCTTGTCGGACTCCTCGGGGGCGGCCGGGAGCGACCCGGGAGAGCTGAGGCGTGCCGGGCACACGGCCGGAGCCCAGGCGCCGCCCGCCGACACGTACGCGGGCGAGGCCGCGGCACCTCCCGTGCGGTCCGACGGCGGGTCACCCGACGCGCGGGCCGCGCCGGAGGACGCGCAGCGGCAGCCCGACTCGGTCCCGGCCCCGCCGACGTACGCGCCCGCCGTCGCGCCGCGTCCCGACCCGGTGGCCGCCGTGCCGTGGGGCGTGCGGGTCGCCGCCGAGGCGAGCTGGCGGCTGCTGGTCCTGGCCGGGACGATCTGGGTGCTGGCCAAGGTCATCACCTCCATCCAGCTCGTCGTCCTGGCGTTCGTCGCCGCGCTGCTGATCACCGCGCTGCTCCAGCCGACCGTCGCCTGGCTCAGGCACCGGGGCGTGCCGCGGGGGCTCGCCACGGCGCTGACGTTCATCGCGGGCTTCGTCATCATGGGGCTGGTCGGCTGGTTCGTCGTATGGCAGGTCCAGGACAACATCGACTCGGTCTCCAGCCGCATCCAGGAAGGCATCACCGAGCTGAAGGGCTGGCTCCTCAACAGCCCGTTCCACGTCACCGAGGACCAGATCAACAACATCGCCAAGAACCTCCAGGACGCGGTCGGCGCCAACACCGAGGCGATCACCTCGGCCGGTCTGGAGGGCGTCACGGTCGTCCTGGAGGTGCTCACCGGCATCCTGCTGGCGATGTTCACCACGCTCTTCCTGCTGTACGACGGCCGACGCATCTGGGACTGGGTGCTCAAGCTGGTGCCGAGCGCGGCGCGCGAGGGCGTGGCGGGCGCCGGGCCGCGCGCCTGGCGCACCCTGACCGCCTATGTGCGCGGGACGGTGATAGTGGCTCTGATCGACGCCATCTTCATCGGCATCGGGATCTACTTCCTCGACGTGCCGCTGGCCGTGCCGCTCGCCGTCTTCATCTTCCTGTTCGCCTTCATCCCGCTGGTGGGCGCGGTCGTCTCCGGCGCGCTGGCCTGTGTGGTCGCGCTGGTGACGCAGGGCGTCTTCGCGGCGCTGATGGTGCTCGCGGTGGTGCTGGCGGTGCAGCAGATCGAGGGCCACATCCTCCAGCCCTTCATCCTGGGCCGCGCGGTACGGGTCCATCCGCTCGCCGTCATCCTGTCGGTGGCCGCGGGCGGCCTGGTCGCCGGCATCGGCGGCGCGGTGGTCGCGGTGCCGCTGGTCGCGGTCACCAACACCGTCGTGGGCTATCTCCGCTCGTACTCACGGGAGCAGGCCCTGCGCCTGTCCCCGCCCCCGCACGGCGCCACGGCGCTGGACGTCGCGCCCACCCGGGCGAAGCGGCCGGACCCGGCGAAGGGGAAGGACCCGGCGAAGGGGACGGACCCGCAGGACTGACCGGGCGTCAGGCCCGTGGCCCGGGGCGGGCCGCCCCGGGCCGCCGCTCAGTACGGCGCGTCCTTGGCGCCCTCGTACGCCCGCAGCCGGGCCGTGTCCCGGTCGGTCCAGCCCGGCGGCGGGACCACCGCCGCCCAGCCGTCCACCGCGCCGGTGCCGTAGCGGTGGCCGTGCGGCGGGGGCGCCCCGAAGGACACCGCGAGGTCGACGGTGGTCTGCCAGAAGGTGATGACCGGCAGGAAGCGCATCTCGTCGGTGACGTCGGGGCCGAGCGGCCGGTCCAGCCAGGCGGGACGGTGGAAGAGCAGGTCGGGGGACCACCACACCACCGGGTCCGAGGCGTTCTGGAGGTAGACCACCCGGGGGTGCTCCCACGGGTCGTCGGGGCGTCGTAGATCGCGTTCCGGGTACTGCGCGAAGCGGACGTGCCGCCCGTGGTCGTACTCCGGACGCCACACCGGGCTGCCGGGATCGCGTCCGGCGGTCACCTCCCGCCAGATCGGGCTGACGTTGGGCGGCCCCGCCAGCAGCGCGCCGTCCACCTTGCCCAGCATGTCGTCCAGGCCGTCGAAGCCCGCCTCGGTCGCGTACGTACCGAGGCTCTCGCCGCCGACGACCAGCTTGGGACGGTCGTCCGCGGGCAGCACGGACCACTTGGCGTACACGGCGTCGAACACCGCGCGGGCGTCGCGCGCCGCCTTCTCCTTGTCGACGAGGAAGGAGATCCAGGACGGCAGGTACGAGTACTGGGTCGCGACGATCGCGGAGTCGCCGCCGTACATGTACTCCAGCGGTTCCGGCATCCGCGGGTCCACCCAGCCGCTGCCCGTGGTGCCCAGCAGCGCCAGCACCTTGCGGTGGAAGCCGCCGGTGCGCTCCAGCTCCTGCACGGCGAGGTCGGCGGTGCGCCGGAAGTGCGCGTCGCCGCCCTCCTGTTCGCCGACGTACACCCGTACCGGGTCCTTGGCCGGGCGGCCGGTGAAGGCGGCGATGTCCTGCTTGCGGGGCACCGAGCCGATGAAGTTGCGGCCCTCGGCGCCCAGTTCCGCCCAGTCGACGACGGAGGTGGCGCCGCCGGAGACGTAGGGGGAGGCGGGCTGGGTGATGCCGTCGGCGGTGCTCAGGTTCGCGGCCTTGGAGATCCGGTCGACGATGTCGATGAAGCCCCGCTCGTACAGCACGTCCTTGGAGCCGATCGTGACCAGCAGGGCGGTCAGCGCCACGCCGATCGCGTACGCGGCCGGGCGCGGCACCCAGCGGCCGAAGAACCGGGCGAGCCGCCGGGCCACCAGGCGTACGCAGCGGGCGAGCAGCACGAACAGCGCGCAGACCGCCACCGCGATCAGGATGATCATCGGCGTGTGCCAGACCAGCGAGGGCTCGACCTCCTGGAGGCGGCGGAGGCGGCGCTGCGCGTGGGCGCTCCAGGAGACGGCCGCCGTGGACAGCACGATGGCCAGGACGTGGAAGGCCTGCCAGCAGCGGGCGCGGGCGCGTTCGCCGGGGCGGTACCGGCTCAGCGTGCGGAAGAGGCTGCTCGCCGCGGCGCCCGCGGCGTAGCCGATGGCGGCCGTGATGCCGCCGATCAGGCCCTGGAGGTACCAGGGGCGGGGGAGCAGCGACGGGGTGAGGGAGAGCCAGAAGAAGAGCGCCGCGACGCAGCAGGCGGTGAGGTCGGGCCAGCGGCGGACGATCCAGGCAGGGTTGGGGGCGTCCCAGTACGGGCGCTTGAGCCACCGGACGACGAGGTGCAGGACGGACATTTGCCCTCATTATGCGCAGAGCCCCGCGGACACGTGGTCCGCGGGGCTCTGTCGTACCGGCCGGGCGCCCGGCAGGGCGCCTCCGGTTTCACCTATTCGGCGAGGGTGGCCTCGGAGTCGAGGGTCGCGCCGACGGCCTGGAGGACGGAGGCGATCTTGATGGCCTCAAGGATCGTCTCGCGGTCCACGCCTGCCTTGCGCAGCACCTGCTCGTGCGAGTCCAGGCACATGCCGCAGCCGTTGATGGCCGAGACGGCCAGCGACCACAGCTCGAAGTCGACCTTCTCCACGCCCGGGTTGCCGATGACGTTCATCCGCAGGCCGGCGCGCATCGTGCCGTACTCCGGGTCCGACAGCAGGTGCCGGGTCCGGTAGAACACGTTGTTCATCGCCATGATGGCGGCGGCCGACTTGGCCGCTGCGTACGCCTCGTCGGAGAGGTTGGCCTTGGCCTCCGGCTCCAGCTCACGCAGCACCTTCGGCGAGCGCGAGGCGATCGCGCAGGCCAGGACGGTGCCCCACAGCTGCTGCTTGGGCAGCTCGCTGTTGCCGATGACCGAACCGAGGTTCAGCTTCAGGTCCTTGGCGAAGTCCGGAACGGCGGACTTCAGTTCGTCGAGAGCCATGTCGGATCTCCTTCCGGTTCGCTGCTAAACGCGGTTCACTCGCCCGAGAGCAGCGCGACCGGGTCGAGGGTCTCGTCGCCCTTGCTCCAGTTGCAGGGGCACAGCTCGTCGGTCTGCAGCGCGTCGAGGACCCGCAGGACCTCCTTGGGGTTACGGCCGACGGAACCGGCGGTCACCATGGTGAACTGGATCTCGTTGTTCTGGTCCACGATGAACACGGCACGCTGCGCGAAGCCGTCCTCGCCCTCGATGCCGAGCGCGCGCATCAGCTCGTGCTTGGAGTCGGCCAGCATCGGGAAGGGCAGGTCGGTCAGGTCCGGGTGGTCCTTGCGCCAGGCGTGGTGCACGAACTCGGAGTCACCGGAGAAGCCGAGGATCTGGGCGTCACGGTCGGCGAACTCGTCGTTCAGCTTGCCGAAGGCGGCGATCTCCGTCGGGCACACGAAGGTGAAGTCCTTGGGCCACGCGAAGACGATCTTCCACTTGCCTTCGTAGGTCTTGTGGTTGATCTGCTCGAACTCCTTGCCGCTCTCCAGCGACACGCAGGCGGTCAGATCGAACTCGGGGAACTTGTCACCGACAGTGAGCACGTGCTCTCCTTCGTGTGCCGTAAGTCCGTTAAGGGGCTTACGCGAGGGGTTGGACGGTTCCCTACACTGCCACAGGGGTCATTGATCGGGGAAATAGCCAGATCGTCATGTGTTGATCGGTACTGGTTATCAGTCGCGGCGGGGGCGCGCGGCGCGGAAGTGACGCGGGGCGGTTCGCGCCCCTCTGGCGCGTCCGGGCGTCGTGAGGTATGCGCGGCCGGTGCGCAACAATGCCGGATCGGTCGAAAAGGGGCGGGAATCCAGGGAATCCACCAACTATCTCCGAAACGATGTTCCCCGGATCGTGCACCTCGCCAAAGATTCGACAAAACGCGCGCCGCGAGACGTACAATCACCCGCATGGCACAGAAGATCGTCACTATTTACACGGATGACCTCACCGGGGAAGAATCCACGGAGGTCGCCACGCACTCTCTCGCGGTCGACGGTATTGCTTACGAGGTCGACCTCGCGCCGGACAGCTACGACAAGCTGCTGGAGGCGATCGGCCCCTTCCTGAAGGCCGGGCGCCGCACCGGGCGTATGAAGACGGGTGCCGGCGCGCGCAAGGCCGCCGCCGCGTCGGGTTCGGGCGAGACCGCGAAGATCCGCGCCTGGGCCAAGGAGAACGGCTACGAGGTGAACGAGCGCGGTCGTGTGTCGGCCGAAATCCGTGAGGCGTACCAGAACACGAACAAGTAGGCGCCGTCGTCGGCCGGAAGCCCCGCCGAGGGGCGGCTTTCGGCCGGTGGGGGGGCAGCGGCCGCCCCACCCCCGCCAGGGGGAGCACGCCCCCGCGCCGTCCGCCGGCGGGGGCCCCCCGCCCGAATGAGTGAATGTGGTGCAG
>NZ_JBHWHY010000041.1:76596-96681 GCF_042732265.1 Streptomyces sp. NPDC059788
GGGCTGGTGTCCCTGGTACTGGCGGTACCGGGGCTGGCGGGGGGGGGCCGGGGCCCCCCACGACGATGCTGGTGGCAGCCGGTGCGCCGGGAATCGGCGGCGGCTGCCACCGTCCGAATTGCGGTTGATTGCGGCCAGGAAAAAGCCGCCGGCGCGGGTAACGGGAACGGCGTGTATCCGCCGGGGACCGTATCCGCGGACGGTGCGGTTGCGGGGTGCCCGTGTGGCGTGTGCTGTGCCCTGCGAACGGAAAGGCGGATCGCCGCCCCGCGAATCCCGGCCCGGCCGTCGGCCGGCAATCCCGCGGTGATCGCCGGAAAAGGATGGCGGAAATCCCGCCCCGTGTAAAGAGCCTCCCGAGGCCCTCCCCGGAGACGGTGGCCGACTCCGGCGGCGAAACCCGCCGGTAACACGGCACGGCAATTGTCCGGCCCCCCGCACACCGCCGCCCGCCCCGAAAAGTCCTCCCCCACGGGAGGCGCCGCCACGCCATTAGACTGGATCGCGCTGATCGGAGGTGGCTATCGGTGGCATCCCCTACGAATGCCGGGACCCGGCCGCGGCAGCCCAGTCTGGCGCAGCTGCGGGCCTTTGCCGCCGTGGCCGAGCACCTGCACTTCCGCGAGGCCGCGGCCGAGATCGGCATGAGCCAGCCCGCGCTGTCCGGCGCCGTGTCGGCCCTGGAGGAGGCACTCGGGGTCCAGTTGCTGGAGCGTACGACCCGCAGGGTGCTCCTCTCGCCCGCCGGGGAGCGGGTCGCGGCCCGCGCCCGTACGGTCCTGGAAGCGGTCGGTGACCTCATGGAGGAGGCGGAGGCGGCCCGCGCGCCGTTCACCGGCGTACTGCGGCTCGGGGTGATCCCGACCGTCGCGCCGTATCTGCTGCCGACCGTCCTGCGGCTGGTGCACGACCAGTACCCGGACCTGGAGCTCCAGGTCCACGAGGAACAGACCGGTTCGCTGCTGGACGGCCTCCAGCAGGGGCGGCTGGACCTGCTGCTGCTCGCCGTGCCGCTGGGCGCCCCCACGGTCACCGAAATCCCGCTGTTCGACGAGGACTTCGTGCTGGTCGCGCCGCAGGACCACTGGCTGGGCGGGCGCGGGGACATCCCGCGCGAGGCGCTCAAGGACATGGACCTGCTGCTCCTGGACGAGGGGCACTGCCTGCGCGACCAGGCGCTGGACATCTGCCGGGAGGCGGGCCGGGAGGACGGCGCGCCGGTGACGACCAGCGCGGCCGGGCTGTCCACCCTGGTGCAGCTGGTCGCGGGCGGCCTGGGCGTCACGCTGCTGCCGCGCACCGCGCTGCGCGTCGAGACGGCCCGCAACGACCAGCTGACGACCGGGTACTTCGCCGACCCGGCACCGTCCCGGCGGATCGCGCTGGCCATGCGGTCGGGCGCGGCGCGCCAGGGCGAGTTCGAGGAGTTCGCGGCGGCGCTGCGCGAGGCGATGCGGGGCCTTCCGGTACGGATCGTGGAGTGACCGCGGCCGCGCCGTCTTCGCGCCTGTACGTGACCGGGCGGCGCGCACGCGTCCCCGACGGGCCCGGGGCGGCCGGGAGTCCGGCGCCGGGGCCTACTCCGTACGCAGCCCGTCCGGCCGCATCAGCCGCCACAGCAGCGGCAGGCTGAGCGCGGTCACGGCGAGGATCACCGCGCCCGCCGTGCCGGTGAGCGCGGCGATGGCGGGCCAGTCCGGCAGCGCCGGTTTGCCCACCATGTGCAGCAGCAGGAGACCGAGGCCCAGGCCGCAGCCGACCGCGAGGGCCAGTCCGAGGACCACGGGGATGGCGGTCTGCCACAGGATCGACCCGCCGAGTGTGCGGTGCGGCGTGCCGAAGGCGTCGAGGGCCGACAACAGCCTTTTGCGCTCGCGCAGTTGTTCCAGTACGGAGACGAGCAGGCCCGCGCCGATGACGCACAGCACGGCCACCGCGCCGGCCCGGAGCGCCGAGCCGATGATGTCGAACAGCCCGGGTTCGGCCGCCCCGTTCGTGCCCTGGTCGCCTCCCGGCGCCAGGACGAACAGGAGGGGATCGATCCGGGCGGCCGTGTTGCGGACGTACTCGATCGCGTCCGGGCTGTCCGGGTCGAGGCGGATCTCGGCCTCGGCGGCCGGGTTCCGCAGCAGTGCGGGGTCCAGGGCGCCGGGTGTGGCGAGGATGTTGGCGCTGTGCAGGGAGAAGAGACTCGCAACCGTGCGGACGGTGTGGACGGTGCGCGGAACCGTCCAGGTGGCCGGCCGGCCACCGGCCTCCGGGGAGACGGCCAGCCGGGTGCCGGGGGCCGGGGCCGGCGGCGCGTCGGGGCCGGGTTCGCCGGGTTCGCTGCCGCTCTCCAGCGCGACTTCGGGAGGGGCGTAGAACACGTCGCCGTCGGCGCACCGGCCGGTACGGACCATCCGGCGCAGTGCGTCGCAGTCGGCCACGGCCAGCCGGTAGGGCGCCGGATCGGCCACCGCGTCCGGACCGCTCCCGGCGGTGGCCCGGCGGCGCTCGCCCGGCAGCGGGCCCGCGTCGCTGATCAGCGCTCCGTACACGTGCTGTACGCCCGCTGTGTCCCGCAGCCGCTGATACGCCTCGGGTGCCCGGGACGCGGGCAGTTCTCCCTCCCGGGAGCCGACCTGCACCTGGTTCGCGCTGAACGGGGAGTGCGGCTCCGGCAGGTCGTTGCTCTGGGTGCCGGCCAGCAGCAGCTGTACGGCGACGGCGCCCGCGACCGCCACGGTGATACCGCTGACCGAGCGGGCCGCCGCGGTACTGCTCAACTGGAGCCGCCGCACCGCCAGTTGCCAGGACGCGATGCCGCCCCCGCCGAACCAGGACACCACGGCCTCCAGCAGCCACGGCAGCACCGCCGCGACACCCAGCAGGAGCAGCGAGGTGCCCACGGCCACCTGCGCCCCGGCCATGACGCCCACGATCGCCGAATCACCGGCCGCCTTGGGCCACAGCAGCGCGACGCCCGCGACGGGCAGCAGCAGCCGCCACCACAGGCGGCGCCGCACCACCGGCGCCGACCGGGCCACGCCCAGCGGTTCGACCGTGATCCGGCGCATCGTGAACAGCGCGACGCCGACCGAGCAGACCGGGACGGCCAGCGCGACGAGGGCGGTCAGCCGCATGTCCGGTACGACGTCGGAGGGGAAGACCCCCATGTCCAGCACCCGTATCCCGGACAGCGGATACCGGGCGGCCAGGAAGACGGCGGCGCCGACGAGCAGGCCCAGCAGCGCACCGGCCAGCGCCTCGCCGGCCGCGATCCGCCGGGTCGTGGCGCGGTCGGTGCCCACCAGCCGCAGCGCCGCCAGCCGCCGGTCCCGGCGCTCCCCGCCGAAGCGCACGGCGGCGGCGATGAACACGGCGATGGGCGCGAGCAGCGCCACACTCCCGACGGTGATCGTCAGCAGCAGCTGGGGGTTGGTGGTGGGGAAGGCGCTGTCGGGGCCGCCCCCGAAGGCGGTGATCCGCGCGGTACCCCGACGGCCGTCGGTGAGCCGGTCCGTGCCCTGGTAGTACGCCAGTTCGTCCGGCCCGGCCAGGCCCTCGTCGCCGATCAGCCCCACGGTACGGACGCCCTGGAAGCGGTCGCGCAGCGCCGCGCCGTCCGAGGAGGCCAGCAGGCCGGCGAGGGCGGGGGAGACGACCATCTCGCCGGGGCCGGGAAGACGCGGGACGCCCGGCGGGGTGGCGGGCCGGTCCCCGTCGGGCTGCACCAGGCGCCCGCGGACGGGCTTCTCCCGGTAACGGGTGTCGGTCTGCGCGATGCGCAGGGTGTCCGCGGTGGCCGTAGCCGTGGTCTCGGCGAAGGTGTCGGAGCGGGCGTGGTCGCGGGCGACGGCGGTGCTCACGGCCTGCGGGACCGCGGCGGCGGTCAGCAGGACGGCGACGCCCAGCCCCACGCCGAGCGCGGTCAGTGCCGTACGTATCCAGCCCTCGCGGCCGCCGCCGACCGCGAACCGCACGCCCATGGCGAGGTCACGGCACCAGCGCCGGGCCCGGTGCCGTCGGGGCTCGTCCACCTGTGCTCACTCCGTCCGTAGGCCGTCCGGCCGCATCATCCGCCACAGCGGCGGCAGGCTGGCCACCGTGACCAGCAGGATCACCGCCGCCCCCGCGCCCGCCATGCCCGCCACCACCGGCCAGTCCACGAACACCGAGCTGTCGATCATCCACAGCAGCAGCGTGCCCAGCGCCAGCCCGCCCCCGACGGCGAGCAGCAGCCCCAGCGCGACGGGGATCGCGGTCTGCCACAGCACCGACCAGCCCATGGTGGTGCGCCGGGTGCCGAAGGCGTCCAGCACCGACAGCAGCCGCCGGTGCTCGTGGAGCTGCTCCACGGTCGAGATCACCAGACCCGCGCCGATCAGCAGCAGGGTGATCACCGCGCCGACGAACAGGCCGGTGCGCAGGCTGTCGTACTGCCCGTCGTGCCGGTTCTCGGCCAGCGGGACCACGGCCATCGACGGGTTGATGCGGGCGGCGGCGGTACGGATGCGTTCGACCGCGTCGGGTGCGGCGGGGTCGTAGTGGGCCGTCAGGTGCATCAGGGGCTGGTGCATCCGGTGCACGTCCACCGCGGACGGGGTGATCAGGAGGCCGCGGGTGGGCAGTTTGTCGCTGCCCGTCCTGGCGTGCACGACGCGGGCCGTGGCGGGCACCGTCCACAGCCGCGGCGGGCGGGTGGGGCCGAAGCCCTCGGGCGGGTCGAGGTTGACCCGGGCGCCCGGCTTCGCGAAGGTGCCGTCCCGGAGGTTGTCGGTGAGGAAGACGTCGCCGTCCCGGCAGGAGCCGACGTCGGCCAGCCGGGCCAGCTCGGCGCAGTCGCCGACCGTGGCGAACACGCCGTCCGCCACGCGGAACTCGCTGCCCTCCATGAGCCGGCCCCGGTCGCCCGCGGCCGACACGGAGGTCTCGATCGTGCCCTGCGCCCGGCTGACGCCTTGGGTGCCGCGCAGCGCCGCCACGGCGTCGCGGGTCTGTTCCCAGCCGTCGGTGCCGCCGGTCATCTCCACCACCGGGCGTCCGGTGCGGGCGTAGCTCTCGGCGAATCCGGCCTGCATTCCGGTGAAGGTCATGTGGACGGCGATGGCCCCGGCGACCGCGACGATGATGCCGGCGACCGCGCGGGTGGCCGCGCCGCTGTTCAACTGGAGCCGCCGGGTGGCCAGCTGCCAGGGCACCGGCCCGCCGCGCAGCCGCCGCACCACCGCGTCGACCAGCCACGGCAGCAGCGCCGTGACGCCGAGCAGCAGCAGCGTCGCGCCGATGGCGAGCCGGGCCGTGTTCATCGGGCTGTCCACCCGGTCCACGTCCCGCGAGACGGTCACCAGCAGCCCGGCCCCGGCCAGCGGCACCAGCGGGCGCCACCACAGGCGGCGCCGGACGGGCGGCCGGTGGCGGACGACGCCCAGCGGCTCGACCGTCACACCGCGCTGCGCGAACAGCGTCACCAGCACGGCGGCGGCCGGCACCGCCACCACGACCAGCGCGGCCAGCAGCGGGTCCGGGGTGATGTCCGACGGGAAGACGTTGATGTCCCACAGGGTCACCACCGAGGCGAACTGCCGCCCCCCGAGGAAGAACCCGGCGCCCAGCACCAGGCCCGCCAGCGAGCCGAGCAGCGCCTCCCCCGCGGCGATCCGCCGGGTCGTGCGGATGTCGGCGCCGACCAGGCGCAGTGCGGCGAGCCGGAGTTCGCGGCGCTCGTTGCCGAACCGTACGGAGGTGCCGATGAAGACCATGACCGGCGTCAGCAGCGCCACACACGTCATGATCACCAGCACCACCGCGGGGGCCCGCATCGGACGCTGGACGAACTCCAGCCCGAAGTGGTCGATGCGGTAGGCGCCGAGCCGTTCGGACAGCGCGGAACTGCCCGCCAGATAGGTCAGTTCGGCGGGACCCTGGAGTCCGGCGTCGCCGATGGTGCCCACCACGCGGTACGGGAGCCGCTCGCGCAGGGCCTTGCCGCCGGACGAGTCCAGCAGTTCCTTGAGGCCGGGGGAGACCAGCATGGTTCCCGGGACCGGCAGCGCGGCGACTCCCGGCGGCTTCGGCGGGTGCGTTCCGTCGGGTTCGACGAGCCGGCCGCGGATGGTCTGCTGGTGGTAGCGGGTGTCGGCGTGCGCGTACAGCAGCGTGTTGTCGGCGGGCCGCGGGTCGTGCGCCTGCCCCAGGTTCTCGCGTGCCTTCTCCCGGCCGTGCCAGGAGTCGAGCAGGGAGGGCGCGGAGGCGCCGAGGAGGAGCACGGCGACACCGAGGCCGACGCCGACGGCGGTCAGAGCCGTACGTATCCAGCCTTCACGGCCGCCTCCCGTGGCGAAGCGCAGCCCCGCGGCGAGGTCGCGGGCCCAGGCGGCCGGGCCCGCGGGAGGCGGGACGGGCATGGCCGGGGGCGTGGGGTCCCCGGGTGCGGCGGACGGGGAGCCGCGCCCGCCGGTGCCTGCGGGGCCGCCGCGGGTACGCGGGCCGAGCAGCGTCATCCGGTGGCGCCGATCCGGGCACGGGCGCCGCCCGGGCCGGGCCGGGCGGGGGCGGCGGACGGGGTCATATCAGGCCCGCCAGCATGTCCTTCACCTTGCCGTCGCGGACGACGATCTCGCGGTCGGAGTAGGCGGCGACCCGGGCCTCGTGGGTGACGAGCACGACGGCGGCGTTGGTGTCGCGGGCCGCGTCGGTCAGCAGGGTCAGCACGCGTTCGCCGTTGAGGGAGTCCAGCGCGCCGGTCGGTTCGTCGGCGAAGATCACGCGGGGGCGGGCGGCGAGGGCGCGGGCGACCGCGACGCGCTGGCCCTGCCCGCCGGAGACCTCGCCGGGCCGCTTGCGCGCGGTGTCCCCGACCTCCAGGCGCTCCAGCCACTCGCCGGCGTGCCGCTGCGCTTCCTTGCGCTTGACGCCGTTCAGGCGCAGCGGCAGCGCCACGTTCTCCAGGCAGGTCAGTTCGGGCACCAGCTGTCCGAACTGGAAGACGAAGCCGAAGTCCGACCGCCGCAGGGCGCTGCGCTGCGCGTCGCTCATCGCCGTCACGTCGTGGTCGCCGTAGCGGACCGTCCCGGAGTCGGGCAGGACGATGCCCGCCAGGCAGTGCAGCAGGGTCGACTTGCCCGAGCCGGAGGGGCCCATGACGGCGACGACCTCGCCGGGGTGGATGGAGAAGTCCACCCCGTCCAGGGCGGCGGTCTGCCCGAACTTCTTGTGCAGGGCCTCGGCGGCCAGCAGCGATCCCGCGGGTGTCACGAGCCGATCACCGCGGCCAGCCTGTCCAGTCGGGCGGCGGTCAGCTCCAGCCAGCGCAGGTCGGCCTCCAGGTGGAACAGGGCGTGGTCGCAGATGAGCTGGTCGGCCAGGTCGCCCTTGCGCTTGCGTTCGGTCAGGCCGCGCATCAGCCGCAGGTGCTCGGTGCGCTGGGTGTCCAGCAGCTCGGCGGCGTCCCGCCCGGTGAGCAGCGCCAGCACGACTTTGGTGTAGAGCGTCGACTGGAGATACGGCTCGGGCTTCTCGGGCCGCGCCAGCCACTGGGCGACGTCGGTGACCCCGGCGTCCGTGATGGCATAGCGCTTGCGCTCCGGGCCGGCGCCCGCCTCGACGCCGTCCACCTCGACGAGACCGTTCTTCAGCAGCCGGGACATGGTCGAGTAGACCTGTCCGTAGTGCAGCGGACGGTCGTGGCCGAAGTGCTCGTCGAACGCCCGCTTGAGGTCGTAGCCATGGCGGGGGCCGGATTCCAGGAGGCCCAGAAGCGTATGACCGATTGACATGCCGACCACCTTACTTCGTCGCTACGGCCGTGGTGTATACGCGTGATGCATAGTGCGGCCGGCAGTCCCGGGGTCCGCGGCGCGGACCCCGGGGCTGCCGGCACGGTCACTCCGAACGCAGCCCGTCCGCGCGCATCATGCGCCACAGCGGCGGCATGCTGAGCAGCGTCACGAGCACGACCAGACCGGCTCCGACCAGGGGCAGCGGCCACACCGCCGACCACGCGATGCCGCTCTTGTCCGCCAGCATCAGCAGCACCCGGCCGAGCCCCAGACCACCGGCCACCGCGAGCACCAGGCCGAGGGCCATGGGAATGGCGGTCTGCCACAGCACGGACCAGGCGAGGGTGCCGCGCCGGGTGCCGAAGGCCACCAGGACCGACAGCAGGCGGCGGCGTTCGCGCAGCTGCTCCAGGGTCGTGACCAGCATGCTGGCGGCGATCAGTGTCATGGTCGCGACGGACGCGATCATCAGGCCCCGGCGCACGGTCACGTAGCGCGGGTCCTCCTTGGCGTCGGACAGCTGGAAGACGGTGGCGCCCAGATCGACGTGGGCCGCGGTGTTGCGGGCGTACTCGGCGGCGTCCGGGACGGCCGGGTCCAGCCGGATCATGACCTTGGCCGTGGGACGGGCCAGCTTCTTCATGTCGACCGCCCCCAGGGTGGCGAACAGGCCGGTGACCTGCTCGCCGCCCGGGTCCGGCCGGGCGGCGACCGTGGGGATCGTCCGGGGCAGGGCCCAGGGGCTGGGCTTGCCCACGCGCTTGCCGTCCTCGTCGAAGTCGTTGAGGAGCACCGTGCCGCCGGGGCGCACGACCTTGGGCAGGTCCTCGTCCTCGAAGGAACCCGGGCCGCCCTTGACCAGGAGGACGTCGCCGTCCTTGCACGCGGTGCCCGGCTTGGTGACCTCCCGCAGGGTCGCGCAGGAGCCGACCGTGACCGTGGTGCTCACCGGGAAGCCTCCGTCGTTGCGCTCTCCCTTGGCGGACAGGATCTGTGAGCTGACGGTGGCGATGACGCCGCTGACGCCCTTGGTGCGCTGGAAGTCGGCGATCATCTTCTCCGTGGCGGCGCCGTCCCGGGCCGGCAGCATGACCTGCAGCTGGGCCCGCGCGGCGTCCTGCCCGGTGGCCTCCTTGTAGTCGCTGCCGACGGCGGCGAACAGCATCTGCAGCGCGATGGCACCGGCCACGGCGACGGTGATGCCGCTGACCGCGCGGGCCGCGCTGCTGCTGCTCAGCTGGAGCCGGCGGGTGGCCAGCTGCCACGGGACCCGGCCGCCCTCGAACCGCGTCACGACCGCTTCCACCAGCCAGGGCAGCAGCATGGTCAGGCCCAGCAGCGTCAGGACCGCGCCGCCGCCGATCTGGTACGGGTTGATGGTCTTGTCTTCTTTGCCGATCGAGCCGTACGCCGCCAGCATCGCCAGCCCGATGAGCGGGATCGGCAGCCGCCACCACAGCCGCCGCCGGCGCGGGACCGCGTTGCGGATGACGCCCAGCGGCTCGATGGCGATGCCGCGCAGCGCGAAGAGGGTGACGGCGACGGCCGACGCCGGGACGGCCAGCGCGATCAGGACGGCCAGCGCGGGGACCGGCGTCAGGTCGGCGGGGAAGGCGTTGAGGCTGCTGATGTCCAGCTTGTCGATGAACTGCCGTCCGAAGAGGAACAGCCCGACGCCCACGGCCAGCCCGAAGAGCGAGCCGAGCAGCGCCTCGCCGGCGGCGATCCGGCGCGTCATGCGGTTGTCGGCGCCCACCAGGCGCAGTGCGGCCAGCCGCCGGTCGCGGCGCTCGCCGCCGAAGCGGACGGCGGTGGCGATGAAGATGGCCACCGGCATCAGCAGGACGACGCAGCCGACGAGGATCAGGACGAGCAGGACCGGGTCCATGGCCGGAGAGGCGACCTTTTCGCCGAACCCGGTGGTGCGCCCGACACCGTCGCCCGGTACGAGACTGGCGCTGCCCGCGTAGTAGAAGTGCTCGGCGGGGCCCACCAGACCGTCGTCGCCGATGGTGCCCACCACGCGCCACGGGAGCCGCTCGCGCAGCAGTTCGCCGTCCGGGGACTCCAGGAGCTTCTTCAGGACGGGCGAGACCACCATCTCGCCGGGGCCCGGCAGCCGGTCCACGCCGGGCGGCAGCACCGGGTCGTTGCCGTCCGGGCGCAGCAGGACGCCGTCCACGTCGGTGCCGCGGAACTTGGAACCCAGGTGCTCGTAGACGACCGTGCTGTCGGAGCGCTTCGCCTCGTGTTCCGACATGATGATGTGGCGTGCGTTGCCGCGGTCGGTGCGCTCTTGCAGCAGGTTCGGTACGGAGGAGGCGCCCAGCAGCAGGGCCGCGCCGAGGCCGACGCCGATGGCGGTCAGCGCCGTGCGGACCCAGCCCTCGCGGCCGCTGCCGACGGCGAAGCGCATCCCCATGACGAGGTCGCGCACCCAGACGGCGAGGCCGGCGGGGGTCTTGCTCCCGGGTTCCCCGTGGTCCGTGGTGCCGGGGCGGTGGTCGACGGCGGTCATGAGGTGCCCGCCATTTCCCGGGCCTGGCCGTCGCGGACGACGATCTCGCGGTCGGAGTAGGCGGCGACCCGGGCCTCGTGGGTGACCAGGACGACGGCGGCGTTGGTGTCGCGGGCCGCCTCGGTCAGCAGGGTCATCACGCGTTCGCCGTTGAGCGAGTCCAGCGCGCCGGTGGGCTCGTCGGCGAAGATCACGCGGGGGCGGGCGGCGAGGGCGCGGGCGACCGCGACGCGCTGGCCCTGTCCGCCGGAGACCTCGCCGGGCCGCTTGGCCCCCACCGCGCCGACCTCCAGCCGCTCCAGCCACTCCCGCGAGTGCTCCTCGGCCTCCTTGCGCTTGACGCCGTTCAGGCGCAGCGGCAGCGCCACGTTCTCCAGGCAGGTCAGTTCGGGCACCAGCTGTCCGAACTGGAAGACGAAGCCGAAGTCCGACCGCCGCAGGGCGCTGCGCTGCGCGTCGCTCATCTGCGTCAGGTCGCGGGAGCCGTAGAGGACGCTGCCGGAGTCCGGGCGGACGATGCCGGCCAGGCAGTGCAGCAGGGTCGACTTGCCCGAGCCGGAGGGGCCCATGACGGCGACGACCTCGCCGGGGTGGATGGAGAACTCGGCGCCGTCGAGCGCGTGGGTCGAGCCGTACGCCTTGTGCAGCGTGCTGGCCTTGAGCAGGGAACCGGCCGGGGTCATACGAGGGCCTCCGGAAGTACGGACGTGGGGGCGGTCCGGTCGGCGGGGTTCGGGCTCCGCCGACGGGGCGCGCCCTGGAGACCGTTCGTGGTGCCCAAGGGTGCCCCGACAGGACATGAGCTGCACTCTACATGGTGTGTATACCTGTGGTGTATACGCGGTCCGGAAGCGGCCGGAGGTCCGGCCCGCGAACGGGCCGGACCTCCGGCATCCCTCGTCGTCACCCGCCCGGCCCGGTCTCCTCCGGGGATTCCGGTTCCCCGGAGTCCGCCGGCTCCGCGTCCTTCGGCGGCCGTCCCCGCCGGGGCAGGCCGCCGGCCCCCTTCGGCAGCCGGCCCGCGTCCGCCAGGGCCTTGCGCAGCAGGAACTCGACCTGCGCGTTGGCGCTGCGCAGCTCGTCGTCGGCCCAGCGGGCGAGCGCGTCGTGCACCAGCGGGTCGAGTCGCAGCAGCATCTGCTTGCGCCGCTGCGCCCGCCGCTTCGGCGCCTGGTCGCCGTCCGCCGGACCGGCGGCCCCGGGAGCGTCCCGGGGCGCGTCCTGGGGACCGCCCCCGCTCACTGGTAGAGGGAGCCGGTGTTCAGTACGGGCTGGGCGGCCCGGTCGCCGCACAGCACCACCATCAGATTGCTGACCATGGCCGCCTTCCGCTCCTCGTCCAGTTCGACGATGCCCTGCTCGTTGATGCGGGCCAGCGCCTGCTCGACCATGCCGACCGCGCCCTCGACGATCTGCTGGCGGGCCGCCACGACCGCGCCGGCCTGCTGCCGCTGGAGCATCGCCGAGGCGATCTCCGGGGCGTACGCGAGGTGGCTGAAGCGCGACTCGATGATCCGTACGCCCGCGGCCTGCACCCGGGCGGTCAGCTCGACGGCCAGCTTCTCGGTGATCTCCTCGGCGTTGCCGCGCAGCGAGAGCGCGTCCTCGTCGTGCGCGTCATACGGGTACTCGATGGCGATGTGCCGCACCGCCGCCTCGGTCTGGGTGGCGACGAACTCCAGGAAGTCGTCGACCTCGAACAGCGCCTGCGCGGTGTCCTCGACCTGCCACACGACGATGGAGGCCAGCTCGATCGGGTTGCCGTAGGCGTCGTTGACCTTCAGGACCGCGGTCTCGTGGTTGCGGACGCGGGTGGAGATCTTGCGGTCGGCGGTGAGCGGGTTGACCCAGCGCAGGCCGTCCTCGCGGATGGTGCCCACGTAGCGGCCGAAGAGCTGGATGACCCGGGCCTCGCCGGGGGCGACCATCTTCACGCCCGTCATGCAGACCAGCGAGCCCACCAGCAGCAGGACGCCCACGACGATCAGCGGTACGCCCACCGCCCGGCTCCCGCCCGCGGCCAGCGCCCCGCCGCCGATGATCATGCCGAGCCCGGCGAACGCGCCGAGGACGGTGAGCAGCAGCCCGAGGCCGCCCGGAATGCTGTGCGCCACCGTCTCGCGGACCTGCGGGCGGGGCATCTCCGGTGCGTCGGAGGCGGGCTGCGCCCCGCCGCCGGTCCCGTCGTTGCCGCCGGCGGGTGTCTGGTCGGACATGTCTCTCCCCGTTTCTCGTGGTGCTTCTTCGTGGTGCGGGCCGGGCCGCGGCGTGGTCGGCGCCGTGGCCGGAACCGTACGGTTCGGCCGTGCTCACACAACCCTAGCAAAGTGATAGCACTTTAAGAACGTTCTCAGAGAGGTGCGGCATCATCGCGGGACGGTTCCCCCAGTTCGGGTGCTCTTTGTCACGTCGGAAAAAGCCTTGATCGATGAGCATTTGTTGACAGATGCGGTGTTAGCTTCGTGAGCTGAGTTATTGGGGGCGGAACGACTGGAGTTGCGGGAGCGATGGGGCGAGCGGACGCGAGGCGAGCGGCGCAGGGGCGTAGAGCCCGCAGAGTGAAACCGAAGGGCAAGAAGGGCGGCATACGCCGCTTCTTCACCTGGAAGAAGCTCCTCGGAGCCTTCCTCGGCGTGTGCCTGCTGGGCATCCTCGGCTTCATCGGGCTGTACCTGTACGTGGACGTCCCCGACGAGGGCAACTTCCAGGCCACGAGCCAGAGCAACGTCTACAAGTACGCCGACGGCTCGATCATGGCCCGCAAGGGCGCCGAGAACGCGGTGAACCGCGAGACCGTCAAGATCGACCAGATCCCCAAGCACGTCCAGCACGCCTTCGTCGCGGCCGAGAACAAGACCTTCTACCAGGACTCCGGCGTCGACCTGAAGGGCACCCTGCGCGGCATCCTCAACACCCTCAAGGGCCAGGGCAAGCAGGGCGGCTCCACGATCACCCAGCAGTACGTCAAGAACTACTACCTGAGCCAGGAGCAGACGGTCAGCCGCAAGCTCCAGGAGATCGTCATCTCCCTCAAGGTGGACAACAAGCTCGGCAAGGACGACATCCTCGCCGGGTACATGAACACCAGCTACTACGGCCGCGGCGCGTACGGCATCCAGGCCGCCGCCCAGGCGTACTACGGCGTGGACGTCGACAAGCTGTCCGTCAGCCAGGGCGCCTACCTGGCCTCCCTGCTCCAGGCGCCCAGCCAGTACGACTGGGCCATCGCCTCCGACGCCGGCAAGAACCGGGTGAAGGAGCGCTGGGCGTACACGCTCAAGAACATGGTCGAGATGAAGTGGCTGGACGCCGCCGACCAGCAGAAGCAGACGTTCCAGAAGCCCATCAAGCCCAAGCCGGTGCCCGGTGTGGCCGGTCAGGTCGGCTACTTCATCGACGCCGCCAACCGCGAACTGATCGCCAAGGGCGTCGACGAGAAGGAACTGGCCGCCGGCGGCTGGACCATCACCCTGGGCATCGACAAGAAGAAGCAGCAGGAGCTGGAGAAGGCCGTCAAGCGCAAGCTCACCGACGACCTCAAGCCCAACATCCGCAAGGCGGACCGGGACGCCCAGCTCGGCGCCGTCTCGGTCGACCCCGCGACCGGCCACGTCCTGGCGATGTACGGCGGCGCGGGCTACACCAAGCACTACACGAACAACGCCACCCGGGCCGACTTCCAGCCCGCCTCCACCTTCAAGCCGCTGGTCCTCGCCTCCGCCCTGGAGAACCACGCCAAGACCCAGGCCGGTCTGCCGATCACGCCCGACACCGTCTACGACGGGCGCAACCGCCGTCCGGTCGTGGGCAAGAACGGCCCCGTCGGGTTCGCCCCGCCCAACGAGGACGAGCACACGTACGGCAAGATCAGCGTCCAGCAGGCCACGAACAACTCGGTCAACGCCGTCTTCGCGCAGATGGGCGTGGACGCGGGCCTGGACGAGGTCAAGAAGACCGCCGTCGGCATGGGCCTGAACGACAAGTTCCCGGTCCGGCCCGCGATGACGCTCGGCACCATGGGCGCCAGCCCGCTGCAGATGGCCGGCGCGTACGCCACGCTCGACAACCACGGCAAGAAGGTCGACCCGGCCCTGGTCGTCAAGGCCCAGCACGGCGCGCAGGAGACCGAGCTGCCGAACCCTGTCGGCTCCCAGCTGCTGACCCGCCAGACCGCCGACACCGTCACCTCCGTCCTGCGCGGTGTGGTCAACGACGGTACGGCCAAGTCCGCGATCGGCGGCACCGACTACCAGGCCGCGGGCAAGACGGGCACCTCCGACGACAACAAGTCGGCGTGGTTCGTCGGCTACACGCCGAAGCTGGTCACCGCGGTCGGCATGTTCGGCGAGGAGACCAAGGGCGGCAAGCAGGTCTCGCTCAAGGGCACCGGCGGCGGCGGTCGCGTCAACGGCGGCGGCTACCCGGCCGAGGTCTGGGCCGCGTACACGGCCGCCGCGATCGGTGACAACACCGGGGAGAAGTTCGACCTCGACACCGACCTCGGCGCCGGGGTGGGCCCGACCATCACCCCGCCGCCGACCAACGCCCCCACGCAGTCGCCGACCCAGAGCCCGTCGAACACGCCGTCCCAGACGCCGACGCACTCGCCGACCCAGGGCCCGTCGAACTCGCCGACGCACTCGCCGACCCAGCGTCCGACGCACTCGCCGACGAACTCGGCGTCGCCCCCCGTCACCCCGCCCTCCGGCAGCGGCGGCGGCAACGGAAACGGCAACGGCAACGAGGGCCGTCCGGGCTTCGACGACCTGGAATGACCGGCGCCCGACACAGCCGTGCCGTGGCCCCCGCCGACCGGCGGGGGCCACGGCCGTCTGCTCTTCCGTCCCGATTAGCGGCCCGGCTCAGCCGCCGTTGATCCGCGCGGCGATCCGGTCGCCGACCGCCTTGTCCACGTTGCGCCAGTACTGCAGGGCCCGCTGCAGCACCGGGCGGCTGACACCGTCCAGCAGGTGCCCGGCGACGTTGTTCACCAGCCGCTCGCGCGCCGCGTCGTCCAGCACCTGCCGCACCTGGGTGCCCGCCTGGCCCCAGTCGTCGTCATCGCGGCGCAGCTTGTACGCCTCGCGTACCATCTCGCCCGCCGCGTGCCAGCCCGCCGGATCGCCGAAGTTGGCCGTGTCGGCCGCCGGACCGCCGTAGGAGTTCGGCGCGTACGGGCGGGCCGCGTTGGACGGCTCGTAGCGCATCGGGCCGTCCTTGGCGTACGAGTTGACCGCCGAGTGCGGGCGGTTGGGCGGGAGCTGCGCGTAGTTCGGGCCGATGCGGTAGCGGTGGGTGTCCGGGTAGGAGAACAGCCGGCCCAGCAGCATCTTGTCCGGCGACGGGCCGATGCCCGGCACCATGTTGGACGGCTCGAACGCCGCCTGCTCGATGTGGACGAAGAAGTCCTCCGGATTGCGGTCCAGGGTCATCCGGCCGACCTCGATCAACGGGTAGTCGCCGTGCGGCCACACCTTGGTCAGGTCGAACGGGTTGAAGCGGTAGTCCGGCGCGTCGTCGAACGGCATCACCTGCACGTACATGGTCCACGAGGGCGCGTCACCGCCCGCGATGGCCTGGTGCAGGTCGCGGCGGTGCAGATCGGCGTCCTCACCGGCCAGCCGGTCCGCGTCCTCCTGGGTGAGGAAGTCGATGCCCTGGTCGGTCTTGATGTGGTACTTGATCCAGAACCGCTCGCCGCCGCCGTTGATCCACATATACGTGTGCGAGCCGTAGCCGTTCATGTGGCGGTACGTCTTCGGGATGCCGCGGTCGCCCATCAGCCAGGTGACCATGTGCGCCGACTCGGGCGACAGGGTCCAGAAGTCCCACTGCATGTCGTGGTCGCGCAGTCCGTTGTCCGGGCGGCGCTTCTGCGACCGGATGAAGTCCTGGAACTTGATCGTGTCCCGCACGAAGAAGACCGGAGTGTTGTTGCCGACCAGGTCGTAGTTGCCGTACTCGGTGTAGAACTTCAGTGCGAAACCGCGTGGGTCGCGCCAGGTGTCCGGCGAGCCCTGCTCACCCGCGACCGTCGAGAAGCGGGCCAGCATCTCCGTGCGCCGGCCCGGCTGGAAGAGGTCCGCCTTGGTGAACTGGCTGACGTCGTTGGTCACCTCGAAGAACCCGTACGCGCCGCTGCCCTTGGCGTGCACCACCCGCTCGGGCACCCGTTCGCGGTTGAACTGGGCCATCTTCTCGATCAGGTAGTGGTCCTGGAGCAGGAGCGGACCGTCGGAGCCCACCGAGAGCGAGTGCTCGTCGCTCTCGACCGGGATACCGGTGTTGGTCGTCGTGCGCGGGACGTTCTGCGCGGAGTCGGTCATGGCGGTGCGCCTCCCGGTGGTGGGGGTCGTCAGTCCCTTATGTCCACCTCAGCAGTCAACTCCGCCGACGCGGTGTCGGCAACCGCTGGACACCGTCCAATTCGGGACGGAGTCCGGCCGCGGGTACGCCGGAGAACGGCCCGGCGGCACCGTACGGCGATGCCCCCGGACCCGCGCTCCCTACTGCCCGGCACCGAACGGCATGGACAGCTCGAACCACACCACCTTGCCCGTGCTCAGCCGCGTCGCGCCCCAGCGCCGGGCCATCCGGTTGACCAGGTACAGGCCGCGCCCGCCCTCGTCCGACGGCCGGGCCTGGCGCAGCCGGGGCAGCTGCGGCACGTCGTCGCCGACCTCGCAGCGCAGCACGTCCGTACGCAGCAGCCGCAGCGTGATCGGCCGTTCCGCGTACCGCACCGCGTTCGTCACCACCTCGCTGACCAGCAACTCCAGCTGGTCGGTCAGCTCGTCCAGACCCCACCGGGACAGTGCCCGGCGGGCCAGGCGGCGCGCCTGTCCGGCCGTCTGCGCCTTCGGGTCCAGGTACCAGTACGCGACGTCGCTCGGCGCGATGCCGTCGAAGCGGGCCGCGAGCAGCGCGATGTCGTCGTCCCGGTCGCCGGGGCCGAGCATGTCCAGCACCTCGTCGCACAGCGGCTCCAGCGGCGGCGGATTGGGCCCGGTCAGCCGGGCCGTCTCCGTCAGCCGTTCGCGCAGCTGCTCGATGCCGGTCCACACGTCCCGGATACGGGACTCCACCAGGCCGTCCGTGTACAGCACGAGCGTGGCGCCCGCGGGCGCGTCCAGCTCGACCGCCTCGAAGTCCACCCCGCCGACACCGATCGGCGCGCCCGGCGGCACCCGCAGCACCTCGGCGCGCCCGCCGCGGTGCAGCATCACGGGCGGCGGATGCCCGGCGTTGGCGACCATGATGCGGTGCGCCACCGGGTCGTAGACCGCGTACAGGCACGTCGCCATCCGGTCCGAACCGAGCCGCTGCGCCTGCTCGTCGAGGTGGTGCAGCACCTCCTGCGGCGGCAGGTCCAGCCCGGCCAGGGTCTGCGCGGTGGTGCGCAGCTGGCCCATGATCGCCGCCGAGGTCATGGAGTGGCCCATCACGTCACCGACGACCAGCGCCACCCGGCTGCCGGGCAGCGGGATCGCGTCGTACCAGTCGCCGCCCACCCGCGCCGTCTCGGCGGCCGGCAGATAGCGGCTGGCCAGCCGCACGCCGGTGGGCTGCGGCAGCGAGTCCGGCAGCATCGTGCGCTGGAGCGCGTCGGCGATGTACGCCTCGCGCCCGTACAGCACCGCCTTGTCGACGCCCAGCGCCGTGTGCGTCGCCAGCTGCGCCGCTACCAGCAGGTCGTCCGCCTCGAACGCCGGGCGGTCCGGGCGGCGCAGGAACACCGCCGCGCCGATCACCCGGCGGCGGCCGCGCAGCGGCGCCAGGATCACCCGGTGCCCGGCGGGCAGGTGGGTGAGCGGGCCGAGCAGCTCAGGCAGCGCCGCACGCGCCGCCTGCACCTCGCCGAACAGCGGCCGCACGCCGCGCAGCACCTCCGCCAGCGGGCCGCCCGGCAGCACCTCGGACAGCTCCGCGGCGCTGCCGCCCATCGCCGGGCTCAGATCCGGCTGCGCGGGCAGCATCGGCAGCCGTCCGCCGTTGGTGTCCGGCTCCTCGGGAATCCGGTCGGTACGGCGCAGCCGCAGCACCACCGGGCCGGTCGGCCGCTCGTCGCCCACCGGCAGCGGATCACGCAGATAGACCAGGATCGCGTCGGCGAACGTCGGCACGGTCGCCCGGCACAGCCCCAGCACGATCTCGTCCAGGTCTATGCCGCGGGCGATCCGCCGGGTGGCCGCGCCGATGAACCGCAGCCGGTCGCCGCCCGCCTGACGCGCCGCCAGCACCTCGCCGCTCTCGGCCGGCTGCGCGGGGTGCGCGGAGCGGGCGGGCGGCGCGTCCGGGCCGCCGGCCTGCTCGGGCGTCCGCCCGGCCGTCTCGCCGCGGGCACCGGACTCCACCGGAACGCCGTGCGGCCCGACGGGCGGCGTCCCGGGCGTCTCCTCGGGGCGCGGCCGCTCGGCGCCGGCGCCCGTACGGCCGCCGTCCCGCGGCCGTCCGATGCCACCGGTGGTGCCGCCGGGAGCGCTGTCGCCGGGCGTCTGCCGGGGCGTGGCGCCGGTACCGGGCTCCTCGCGGCGGTTGTCCGCGCCGGGCCGGCCGGCGCCGTCCGCCGCCCGGTGCCGCGCGCCGTGACCGTCCGGCGGCCCGTCCTGCGGGCCCGCGCCCGCGGCGGCGCCGTGCGCGGTGTCGTGCCGGCCGCCGTCCACGGCGTACGCAGAATCGTCACCGCGCGGCGCCGCGGGCGACATGTCAGTCACCTCGGCCGGTCTGCCGGGCGGTGTGGGCTGCCCCGGGAAACTGCGGGGGCCGGCGGCCGGGGTGTACGGCGCCGGCTCGGGCAGACCCCGGTGCGGGGTCGCCGAGGACACGGCGGGCGGGGCGGCCTGCCGTGGTTCGTGGGAGGTCGGGTGCTCCGTCACGCGTGGGATTCCATCCGTCCGGGGCTGCGCGCGTCGCGCGCCGCGTCTCAAGCGCGTCGCAGGTGCAGGAAGAGCTGGATCTCGGGTGGGGTGTCCGTACTGGCCGGGGCATACGCATACGAGTCCTCCCCGGTGACTTCGAAGCCCGCGTCGTGCACGACCTGGCGCAAGTCGTCCCGCAGGTAACCCGATACCCGGATCGCGCTGCCCAGGAACGGAATCGCGCAGTCGTCCAGATCGGCCTCGACCATGGCCAGGGCCAGCAGCCCGCCGGGCTTCAGCAGGCCGTGCAGCATCCGCAGGGTGTACGGGATCTCCGCGCGGGGCAGCATGAGCAGCGAGAAGAAGGCGGCGGCCCCGTCGAAGGAACCCGGGCCGCCGAGCCGGCCGTCGCGCAGGTCGGCGATGTCCAGCTGGTGGAACCGGCCCGCCGGGACGTTGTCCCGGGCCAGCGCGACCATCGAGGGGGAGAGGTCCACACCGACGACCGTGTGTCCCGCGTCGGCCAGCTGACGCGCCGTCGGCACGCCCGTACCGCAGCCGACGTCCAGTACCCGCGACCCGGCCGGCAGCGCGGCCGCGAGCCGGGCGCCGGCCGTGAGCTGGCCGTCCTTGTGCGGGAAGGCCTCGTCATAGCGGTCGCCGATCGCGTCGAACGCCTCCGCCTGTCCCGCCCGGTCCAGGACTAACCGGTTCAGGCCCTCGTATCCGTCGTAGCCTTCAGCGCTCACGACCTCGCCTCTCCTGCGACCGCGGTCAAGTTCGGGGCTCCGGCTCGGGAGCCACGTCCGTGCAGTTCCGTGCAGTCTTGAGTTACGCCTGTGCAGTCTTGTGGAGGACGATCCTACGGTTGATCCCCAGGGGCGCATCAAGGGGGCTCACTCGCACGCCATGCCACGCCCGTACCTGCTCACCGGCGCGCCCGCGG
>NZ_JBHWHY010000042.1:0-96312 GCF_042732265.1 Streptomyces sp. NPDC059788
TGAGCTATACCCACCATGACCGGTGCTGTGTGGTGTCTTGTTCCCCACCGGCTGAGAAAAAGTGTACAGGGTCTGGAGGGGTGCTCGCTCCCGGCGTTGGGTCCGGCCGGGAGCGAGCTGCGTCACTCCGTGTCCGCGGGCAGGACGTGCCTGGCCGCGATCTCCTTCGCGGTGTCCGAGTCCGGGCCGGGCTGCGGCACGAAGACCGCCTCCCGGTAGTAGCGGAGCTCCGCGATGGATTCACGGATGTCCGCCAGCGCCCGGTGGTTCCCGTTCTTCTCCGGACTGTTGAAGTACGCCCTCGGATACCAGCGCCGGGCCAGCTCCTTCACGGACGACACGTCCACGATCCGGTAGTGCAGGTGGCTCTCCAGCTTCGGCATGTCGCGGAGCAGGAAGCCCCGGTCGGTGCCGACGGAGTTGCCGCACAGCGGTGCCCGGCCGGGTTCCGGTACGTGCTGCTTGATGTACTGGAGTACCTGTTCCTGTGCGTCCTCCAGGGTGGTGCCGCTGTCCAGCTCGGCCAGCAGCCCGGAGGAGGTGTGCATCTGGCGCACGACCTCGGGCATGGTGGTCAGGGCCTCGGCCGGGGGGCGGATCACGATGTCCACCCCGTCGCCCAGGACATTCAGCTCCGAGTCGGTGACCAGGGCGGCCACCTCGATGAGCGCGTCGTTCGCCAGCGAGAGCCCGGTCATCTCGCAGTCGATCCACACCATGCGATCGTTCATACGTCTCACCCTACGGGGCGCTCCCGCTGGCTGGGCAGCACCGGGCGGCCGCCCGGCCGGCCGGCGGGCTGTTCCGGGAGTCGCGGCGCGTAGGCGTCGGATTCCGGTTTGCCCGGTTCTGTGGGCGCGAGAGCCGTTGCCTGGCTGTGCACCGGCTGGGAGTGGCCCGCCGTACTGTGCCCCGGCTGACCGCCCGACCCGTGCCCGCCCGGACCGCCGTGCCCGCCCGGACCACCGTGCGGTCCCTGCGGGTGCCCGCCCGGACCGTGGCCGCTTTGCGGGTGGCCCTGCGTGTGGCCGCCCGGACCGAGCCCCCCTTGGGCGTGCGTCGCCTGGCTGTGCGACGTCTGCCCGTGGTGCAGCTGGCCGTGGCCCCCGGGCAGATGGCCCGCCGCGGCTGCGGCGAACCGGTCCGCACCGGCACCGGGGCGCTCGCCGCGCTCCGGCCGGTCCAGCCGGGAGGCCTGCTCGGGCACCCCGTTCTGCGGCCGGCGCGCGCGGTACGCCGCGCGGTAGGCCGCGGGTGAGGCGCCCAACTGCCTCCGGAAGTGGCCGCGCAGTGCGACCGGCGACCGGAAGCCGCAGCGTCCGGCGACCTCGTCCACGGAGTAGTCGGAGGTCTCCAGCAGCCGCTGCGCCTGTAGAACGCGCTGGGTGATCAGCCACTGCAGGGGAGCGCTCCCGGTCAGGGACCGGAAACGGCGGTCGAAGGTACGGCGGCTCATGTAGGCGCGGGCCGCCAGCGTCTCCACGTCGAACTGCTCGTGGAGGTGCTCCAGCGCCCAGGCCACGACCTCGGCGAGCGGGTCCGCGCCGATCTCCTCCGGTAATGACCTGTCCAGGTACCTCTGGTGCCCCAGGTCCGACGCGGTGCGCCGGGGCGGGACCACCAGCCGCCGGGCGAGCGCGTTGGCCGCGTCCGCCCCGTGGTCGGTACGGACGATGTGCAGGCACAGGTCGATGCCGGCGGCGGTCCCCGCGGAGGTCAGCACGTCGCCGTCGTCGACGAAGAGCTCGCGGGGATCGACATGGACGGACGGATAACGCTTGGCGAGCGTTGGCGCGTACATCCAGTGGGTGGTCGCGGGGCGGCCGTCGAGGAGCCCTGCGGCGGCGAGCACGAAGGCCCCCGTGCAGAGCCCGACGATGCGGGCCCCCTCTTCGTGCGCCCGGCGCAGCGCGTCCAGCGCGGCCGGGGGTGGTGCCTGTGTGATGGACCGCCAGGCCGGCACGACGACCGTGCCCGCGCGGGCGATCGCCTCCAGCCCGTAGGGGGCCGACAGTTCCAGCCCCCCGGTGGTGCGCAAAGGCGCATCTTCGCCCGCGCACACAAGTAGTCGGTACCGCGGAACACCCGCGTCCTGGCGGTCGATGCCGAAGACCGAGAGCGGAATGGAGCTCTCGAAAATCGGGCCGCCACTGAAGAGGAGCACCGCGACTATTTCGCGGCGTCGTCGGGCGGCGAGCTTGCGTGCGGCATCTGGTACGGCAGCGGAGTCCTGGCTCATGGCACTTAAGCCCCCCTCGGTCGTCTCGCCCTCTCGGTCCTGCACTGTTCCCCCGCCGTGATTGCCAAGATCGAATCTACTGCGTCCCGTGAGGATGGAGTGCCAAGTTCACCACCCGCTCGTATGTCGATATGGCAACTTGGCGCGAAGCATTCGATCACGAAGCGTTCCACTCGTCGGGCCTGCTGGGAAGTACGCCTCTCGCCTCTGCCCGCGAGCCGTAGGGCACAACCATGCCCGGCGGTCCTTTCCGCCCAGCTCAGGCCCAGGTTGTGGGTCGCTTTTGCCAAGGGATGCACTTGGGAGCGAAGTTGGCCGAAAACGACCCTGGGCAGGCTTGCGAGCGCGTCATTCCTCCGGCGTACGCCCCTCGGAGCGGCGCCCTCCGCGGTGGGCCCCGGTGCCGGTGCGGCTGTGCCGGCCGCGGTGCGGGGCGATCTCGTCGGGGGACGGCCGGGCGGCGGTGCGTTCGGACTGGCGCAGCAGCGCCCGGCACGCGCAGGTAACCGTCGCCAGCCCCACGGCGGTACCGGCCGCCCCGGCGGCGGAGGCGCCGCACAGGACGAGGACGAGGGGCACCAGGGCGCAGCTGAACGCCGCCCAGCGGACGAGATCGCTCACCGGATCGGCTGATGTGTTCGACGGACCGCGCACGGCGTACTCCCTCCAGGCAGGCAGGTACTACAACGGCTGTGGGGTCCATGAGTCACCGCGAGGGGTACGTACGGGGGCAGGCCGGGGCATTGCCATCCGGCCCACGCTCCGGCATGCTCCGGGAATGTTCGAGCGGTACCCCGTCCCCGGTGGCCGCGGGGGTTCGCCCCCGTCCCAGGGGCCCGTCGTCCGCGCGGGGCTCTGGGCAGCGGGGGAGTGGCGCCGTACTCTTGGGGTAAGGCATTGGGAAGATGATTCCCGGTCGTGTTGTTCCTCTTTGAACTAAGAGGTTGACCTGCCGATCAAGCCAGCCCAGTCAACTGTCGGATCAAGTCAATCGCCGCTCCCCGTCCGCCCCTCCGCAAGGACTTCCTTCGCCGAGACACCATGGCCGGTCACGAAATCCCCGAACCCGCGGACCGCAAGCAGGTCGCCGATCCGACGGCGGACCTCCAAGCGGCGGATCAGACACGCCACTCCTGCGACCCGGCCTTCCGGCACGGTGTCGTGGTCGGCTTCGACGGCTCGATGTCCAGCGAGCGGGCGTTGGCGTATGCAATCGGTATGGCGCGGCGCTCCGGCTCGGGCCTGATCATCGTCCATGTGGCCAACCGGCTGCCCACGACGGTCTGGGCGGGCTGCGAACCCCCGGTCTTCGTGGACGTGCCGGATCACCGTACGGAAGTGCTGGGGCTGGAGCTGGCCTGCGCCGATCATCTCGCGGAGATCCCGTGGATTCTCGTGGAGCGCGGCGGCGACATCTGCCACGAGCTCGAAGAGGTCGGGCAGGAGTACGAGGCCGACGCGATCGTCGTCGGCTCGACGCACGGCATCGTGGGCCGGATCTTCGGCTCGGTCGCGGGGCGGCTGGCCCGTCGGGCGCAGCGGCCCGTGGTCGTCATCCCCTGACCGTACGGCCGACGGTCTGACCGTATGCCCGCCCGCCTGCCCCGCTCGGCCGACGGCCCCGGCCGCCCGCCCCGGCGTCGCCCCGGGCCTCCGGCCGCCCTGTCGCGCACGGCCATCCCACGTACGCCCCTCCGCTTTCCTGACACTGCGTGACCCTGTGGTGCGCGAGGTGAAAGAGCGTCACCAGCCGTACGAATATGCGCAGTCGGCATATCTACTGGCCCGTAGAGGTGGATTGGGGGGTCGTGGCGGGTAGAAATCCGATCAAGAGGGCGCGAACAGAGCGTGAACGGCGGGGGCGGTCAGGACGCCCCCGGCCTCCGCTCCCGGGGTGCGCGGGCGTCCGGCGGACGAAGGGCCGCCGCCCGGCCGCCGCCCGTCAACAGCGTGCTGCCGCCCGGGAGGTGACGGTTCCCGGGGAGGTGGCCACCGCCGGCGTAAGGGCGACGCCGGCAACAGGGGAGGCGGGGCCCCGCGCGTATGGTGGCACGCGCGGGGCACCCGCCTCCCGCCCCTTCGCGGACGTACGAGCCGACGTCCGGGCCGGCGTACCGACGTGCCGGCGGACGTACGGGCTGACGCGCGAAAGGGACGGGCGGCCCCCCGTAGGCCGCCCGTCCCCTGATGCGTTTTCCGTGGTCCCGCAGGACCGGACTGCTACTCGACCGTGACCGACTTAGCCAGGTTGCGCGGCTTGTCGATGTCCCGGCCCATGGCCAGCGCCACGTGGTAGGCCAGCAGCTGGAGCGGGATGCCCATCAGGATCGGGTCCAGCTCGTTCTCGTTCTTCGGCACGACGATGGTGTGGTCGGCCTTGTCCTGCTTCTGGTGCGCGACGGCCAGGATGCGGCCGCTGCGGGCCTTGATCTCCTCCATCGCGGCGCGGTTCTTCTCCAGCAGGTCGTCGTCCGGGACGATCGCCACGGTCGGCATGGCCGGCTCGATCAGCGCCAGCGGGCCGTGCTTGAGCTCGGACGCCGGGTACGCCTCGGCGTGGATGTAGGAGATCTCCTTGAGCTTGAGGGAGGCCTCGCGGGCGACGGGGTAGCCGCGCACCCGGCCGATGAACATCATCGACCTGGCGTCCGCGTACTCCGCCGCCAGCTGCTTGACCTCGTCCTCCAGCTCCAGGATCTCCTGGATCTGGCCGGGCAGCCTGCGCAGGCCCTCGATGATCCGCTTGCCGTCGGCGACGGACAGGTCGCGGATGCGCCCGAGGTGCAGGGCGAGCAGCCCGAAGGCGACCACGGTGTTGGTGAAGCACTTGGTGGAGACCACGCAGACCTCGGGGCCCGCGTGCACGTACACGCCGCCGTGGGTCTCCCGGGCGATCGCCGAGCCGACCACGTTCACCACGCCCAGGACGCGCGCGCCCTTGCGCTTGAGCTCCTGCACGGCCGCCAGCACGTCGTAGGTCTCACCGGACTGGGAGACCGCGATGTAGAGGGTGTCGGGGTCCACGACCGGGTTGCGGTAGCGGAACTCGGAGGCCGGCTCGGCGTCCGAGGGGATGCGGGCCAGCTCCTCGATCATCTGCGCGCCGATCTGGCCCGCGTGGTACGAGGTGCCGCAGCCCAGGATCTTGACCCGGCGGATGGCGCGCGCCTCGCGGGGGTCCAGGTTCAGGCCGCCCAGGTGCACGGTGGAGAAGCGGTCGTCGATCCGCCCGCGCAGCACGCGGTCGACGGCGTCGGCCTGCTCGCTGATCTCCTTGTGCATGTACGTGTCGTGGCCGCCCATGTCGTACGACTCGGCCTCCCACTCCACGGTGGTCGGCTGGGCGGAGGTGTGCGAGCCCTCGGTGGTGTAGGTGCGGTAGTCGTCGGCCTTGATGGTGGCCATCTCGCCGTCGTCGAGGGTGACGACCTGGCGGGTGTGCGAGACCAGCGCGGCGACGTCGGAGGAGACGAACATCTCCTTCTCGCCGATGCCCAGGACGACCGGCGAGCCGTTGCGGGCGACGACGATGCGCTCGGGGAAGTCGGCGTGCAGCACGGCGATGCCGTACGTGCCCTCAATGACCCGCAGGGCCTCGCGGACCTGCTCCTCCAGGGTCGGCGCCTGGGAGCGGCCGATCAGATGGGCCAGCACCTCGGTGTCGGTCTCGGAGACGAACTCCACGCCGTCGGCGGTGAGCTTGGCGCGCAGCTCGTCGGCGTTGTCGATGATGCCGTTGTGGACGACGGCGACCTTGCCCTCGGTGTCCACGTGCGGGTGGGCGTTCTCGTCGGTGGGGGCGCCGTGGGTGGCCCAGCGGGTGTGCGCGATGCCGGCGGTGCCCGCGAAGCGCTTGGGCAGCCGGGACTCCAGCTCGCGGACGCGGCCCTTGGCCTTGGCGGTCTTCAGGCCGCCGGCCGCCTTGCCGGCGCTCTTCGCGTGGATGGCGATACCGGCGGAGTCGTAGCCGCGGTACTCCAGGCGCTGCAGTCCTTCGAGGAGCAGCGGAGCCACGTCCCGCTTACCGATGTAGCCGACGATCCCGCACATGAAGTGACCCTCCCGGTCAGGCAGTTGGACAGGTGGCGCACGATGCGGCGCGCGCCGGGGTGCTCGGCCGGTTCAGCCGTAGACGAGGCGGCGCAGCTGGCGCGCCGAGAGCTCGGGCGGGCGGACCGCGCGGTGCGGCAGCTCCTGGCCGATGCGTTCGAAGATCGCCTCGTTGCGCAGTCCCTGCGACTGCAGCTCCCGGTGGCGTCTGCGGACGTAGTCCTCGGTCGTCTCGTCGAAGTACGCGAGAACGTCGAGCACCACCCGGGCGGCCTCACCGCGCTGTAGCGGTGTGCTGCGCACCAGGTGGTCGACGAGGTCCTCATGGGGCGAACGGCGATCGAGCACCCGATGAATACTGAAGGGTCGCTCCGGCTTATGCAAGAAATCTGCCCGATATCGGGCAAGCGACACGCCGGATGACGCCAGACGTGGTCTGCACCTTGACCACCAGGGGGGTGAGCGGTACTCAATGTTGACGTTCGGTTGCTCCATGCCACGTATGACGTCCACGCACGGTCATGCACGACGAGCCCACCGAAGGGAATCTCGTGAGACGAAGCAGACTGTTCTGCTCGCTGCTGTTGGTCGCGACGGCCGGCCTGTCGACGGCCGGGGCCCAGTCCGCCGCGGCCGACCGCGGCGGCCCGGCCGCCCGCCACGCCAAGCCGATAGCCCTCGACCAGGTCATCCCGGCGCCCGCCGCCGTCCGGCCCGGCAAGGACCCGTACACGATCGGTGACCGGACGCAGATCCGGGTGCCCGGCGCGTCGGGCGAGGTCAGGCGGGTGGCCGGCTATCTGGCGGAGGTGCTGCGCCCGTCCACCGGCTACCCCTTGCCGGTCACCGGCAAGGACGGCCGGGACGGCATCGTGCTGCGCCTGGGCGGCAAGGACAGCAAGAAGCTGGGCGCCGAGGGCTACCGCCTCACCTCCACCCGGCACGCGGTGACGATCACCGCGGACCGGCCCGCCGGCCTCTTCCACGGCGTGCAGACGCTGCGGCAACTGCTGCCGCCGTCCGTCGAGAAGCGCAGCAGGCAGCACAGCCCCTGGAAGGTCTCCGGCGGCACCATCACCGACACCCCGCGCTACGGCTACCGCGGCGGGATGATCGATCTCGGCCGGCACTTCTTCACCGTCGAACAGCTGAAGCGTTACATCGATCAGCTTGCGCTGTACAAGTACAACAAGCTGCATCTGCACCTCACCGACGACCAGGGCTGGCGGCTGCAGATCAACTCCTGGCCGCGGCTCACCACCTTCGGCGGCAGCACCCAGGTCGGCGGCGGCCCCGGCGGCTACTACACCAAGGCCCAGTACCGCGAGATCCTGCGGTACGCGGCCAGCCGCTACATGGAGGTCATCCCCGAGATCGACACCCCGGGGCACACCCAGGCCGCGCTCGCCTCGTACGCGAAGCTCAACTGCAACAACGTTGCGCCTCCGATCTACACCGGTGTCGAGGTCGGCTTCAGCTCGCTGTGCGTGCCGAAGAAGCTGACGTACGAGTTCCTGGACGACGTCTTCCGCGAGGTCGCGGCGCTCACCCCGGGGCCGTACCTGCACATCGGCGGCGACGAGGCCTACTCCACCAGCCACGCCGACTACATGACCTTCATGAACAAGGTCCAGCCGCTGGTGACCAAGCACAAGAAGAAGGTCATAGGGTGGCACCAGCTGACCGCCGTGACCCCGGCCAAGGGCGCCGTGGTGCAGTACTGGGGCTACGACAAGACCACCGCGAAGGAGCGGGCGCAGGTCGTGGCGGCGGCCAAGAAGGGCACCGGGCTCATCCTGTCGCCGGCCGACCGGTCCTACCTCGACATGAAGTACACCAAGGACACCAAGCTGGGTAAGGCCTGGGCCGGGTACGTCGAGGTGCAGCGGTCCTACGACTGGAACCCCGCGACGTACCTCAAGGGCGCGCCGCAGAAGTCGATCCTCGGCGTCGAGGCCCCGATCTGGACGGAGACCCTCTCCACCGATCAGCACCTCGACTACATGACGTTCCCGCGGATGCCCGGCATCGCCGAGCTGGGCTGGTCCCCGGCGTCCACGCACGACTGGAACACCTACAAGCACCGGCTGGCGTCCCTGGCGCCCCGCTGGGAGGCCATGGGCTTCGACTACTACAAGTCCCCGCAGGTCCCGTGGCGCAAGTGAGCTGACGGCGAGAACGACGGCAACGACAGCGGGGCGGGACCGGAGCACCGGTCCCGCCCTGTGCCGTACCGGGCAGCCGTACGGGCGAGCCGTACGAGCCGCCGTACGCGGCCGTCCTACACGCCCAGCTCCCGGGCGATCAGCAGCCGCTGCACCTCGCTCGTCCCCTCGCCGATCTCCAGGATCTTGGAGTCGCGCCACATACGGGCGACCGGGTACTCGTTCATGAAGCCGTAGCCGCCGTGGATCTGGGTGGCCTCGCGGGCGTTGTCCACCGCGATCTCGGAGGAGTACAGCTTGGCGAGCGCCGCCTCCTTCTTGAAGCGCTCGCCGTGCACCAGCCGGGAGGCGGCGTCGCGCCAGGCCAGCCGGGAGGTGTGGGCGCGCATCTCCATGTCGGCCAGCTTGAACTGGATCGCCTGGTTGTGGCCGATCGGCCGGCCGAAGGCGTGCCGCTCCTTGGCGTAGCGCACGGACTCGTCCACACAGCCCTGCGCGAGGCCGGTGGCCAGCGCCGCTATCGCGATCCGGCCCTCGTCGAGGATGCGCAGGAACTGGGCGTAGCCGCGGCCCTCGGTACCGAGCAGGTTGCCGACCGGGACCCGTACGTCGGAGAAGGACAGCTCACGGGTGTCCGAGGCATTCCAGCCGACCTTCGAGTACGGGGCGCCGACGGTGAAGCCCGGGGTGCCGGAGGGCACGATGATCGAGGAGATCAACGGGCTGCCGTCGTCCTTGCGGCCGGTGACGGCGGTGACCGTGACCAGGCCGGTGATGTCCGTACCGGAGTTGGTGATGAAGCACTTGCTGCCGTTGATCACCCACGAGTCGCCGTCGCGGACCGCCGTGGTGCGGGTGGCGCCCGCGTCGGAGCCGCCGTCCGGCTCGGTCAGGCCGAACGCGCCGAGCACCTCGCCCGCGCACATCCGGGGCAGCCACTCGCGCTTCTGCTCCTCGGTGCCGAAGTGGAAGAGGGGCATGGCGCCCAGCGAGACGCCCGCCTCCAGGGTGATCGCCACCGACGAGTCGACCCGGGCCAGCTCCTCCAGGGCGACGCCGAGGGCGAGGTAGTCGCCGCCCATGCCGCCGTACTCCTCGGGGAAGGGCAGGCCGAACAGGCCCATCCGGCCCATCTCCCGCACGATCTCGTACGGGAACTCGTGGTGCTCGTAGAACTCGCCGATCTTGGGGGCGACGACGTCGTGGGCGAACGCCTCGACCGTGCGCCGCAGTTCTTCGAGTTCAGGGGACAGGCGGTGGTCCAGGGACATCGTTCACTCCTTGTGGGAGAGGGCACGGACGGTGCGGGACGGGCTCGGACGGCCCAGTTGTTCGGCCATCCACCCGCTGGTGGCGGTGAGCCGGCCCAGATCGACCCCGGTCTCGATGCCGAGGCCGTGCAGCATCCACACCAGGTCTTCGGTGGCGAGGTTGCCGGTGGCGCTCTTGGCGTACGGGCAGCCGCCGAGGCCGCCCGCCGACGCGTCGACGGTGGTGACGCCGTGCTGGAGCGCGGCGAGGGTGTTGGCCAGCGCCTGGCCGTAGGTGTCGTGGAAGTGCACGCCGAGGCGGTCGGTGGGCACGCCCGCCTCGTTCAGCGCGGCGAGCAGTGCCTGTACGTGGCCGGGGGTGGCGACGCCGATGGTGTCGCCGAGGCTCAGCTCGTCGCAGCCCATGTCGAGCAGGGCACGGCAGACCCGCACGACCTGCGCGATCGGCACCGGGCCCTCCCAGGGGTCGCCGAAGCACATGGAGAGGTAGCCGCGGACGTGCGTCTTCTCCTCCTTCGCGCGGGCGACCACCGGAGTGAACATGGCCAGCGATTCCTCGACCGTACGGTTCAGGTTGGCCTTGGCGAACGACTCCGTGGCGCTGCCGAAGACGGCGATGCGGCGGGCGCCGAGGGCGAGCGCGCGGTCCAGGCCGCGGTCGTTGGGGACGAGGACGGGCAGGTGCGCGTCGAGGTCCGCCAGCATCGGGTAGAGCTGTTCGGCGTCGGCGAGCTGCGGCACCCACTTGGGGTGCACGAAGCTGGTCGCCTCCACCGTGGTCAGCCCGGCTTCCGCGAGGCGGCGGATGAACTCGGCCTTGACCTCGGTGGGCACGACGGCCGACTCGTTCTGCAGGCCGTCGCGGGCGCCGACCTCGTGGATGCGGACCCGGGCCGGCAGGGCGGGCGCCGGGACGGGCATGGGGAGTCCGGAAGCGGTCATGCCGTTGCCTCCTCGGTCGGGGCGGCCGCCTGCGCGTCCGGCGTCCGCGGGCCGGACGCTTCCGCATCGGCGGACGCGTGCGGGTCGACGACGGCGAGCACCTGGTCCATGGCGACGGTGCTGCCGGGGGAGACGCCCAGCTCGCTGACCGTGCCGGCGTGCGGCGCGGAGATGACGTGCTCCATTTTCATCGCCTCGACGACCAGCAGCCCCTGCCCTGCGGCCACTTCGTCGCCGACGGCCACCTTCACGACGGTGACCGTGCCGGGCATCGGCGCGGTCAGCGCGTCCATCCCGTGGGCCCCGGCGGCGCCGCGCAGCGTCTCGGCGACCGGGTCGTGGTCCGTCACGTGCCAGGTGTCGCCGTCCCGGCCGAGCCAGTCGCCGACCCGGTGGAAGGTGTGCACGATGCCGTCGACGGTGACGCGGACCCGGTCGGCGGTGACGTGGCCGGTGCCCGTGGCGGCCACCGGGTCGTGGCCGGGGACCTTGACCTGGTGGGCGACGGGCGCCGGACGGCCGCCGATCCGCCAGCCGTCCGGTACGGAGAACGGGTCCACCCAGCCGCCGTCCGGCACCGGCTCCAGGGCCGCGTTCCGTACGGCAGCGGCGGCCGCGTACACCTCGGCGGGCACCTCCCGCGGCACCAGCGCGTCCATCTCGCGCTCGACCAGCCCGGTGTCCAGCTCGCCCGCCACGACGGCCGGGTGGGCCAGCAGGCGGCGCAGGAAGCCGGTGTTGGTGGGCACCCCGAGCACAACCGTTTCGGCGAGCGCGGCGCGCAGTTTGCGCAGCGCGGTCGCACGGTCCGGGCCGTACGCGACGACCTTCGAGAGCATCGGGTCGTACAGGCTGCCGACCTCCGTGCCCTCGGCCAGGCCGGAGTCCGTGCGCACCCCGTCGCCCTGCGGCTCGGCGAGCGCCAGGACCGTACCGCCGGAGGGCAGGAAGCCCCGCGCGCCCTCCTTCACCGACACCGTCTCGGCGCAGATCCGGGCCTCGACGGCGTGTCCCGTCAGGCGGACGCCGTCCTGCCCGAACGCCAGCGGCTCCCCGGCGGCGATGCGCAGCTGCCACTCGACCAGGTCGAGGCCGGTGACGAACTCGGTGACCGGGTGCTCGACCTGGAGACGGGTGTTCATCTCCATGAAGTAGTACGCGGACGGGTCGTCGCCCGGCACGATGAACTCGACCGTGCCCGCGCCCCGATAGCCGCACGAGCGCGCTGCCTGGACGGCGGCCTCGCCCATCGCGGCCCGCGTCGCCTCGTCCAGCAGGACGGACGGCGCCTCCTCGATCACCTTCTGGTGGCGGCGCTGGAGCGAGCACTCGCGCTCGCCGAGGTGGACGACGTTGCCGTGGCCGTCCGCGAGCACCTGGATCTCGATGTGCCGGGGGCGGTCCACCCAGCGCTCCACGAGCAGCGTGTCGTCGCCGAAGGAGCCGCGCGCCTCGCGCCGGGCGGCGGCGATCTCGTCGGCGAGCAGCGCCTCGTCGCGCACCAGGCGCATGCCCTTGCCGCCGCCGCCCGCGGACGGCTTCAGCAGCACCGGCATCCCGATCTCACGGGAGGCGTCGGCAAGTTGGGAGTCGGTCAGGCCGCTGCCGGAGGAGCCGGGCACGACCGGCACACCGGCCGCCCGCACCGTCTCCTTCGCGCGGATCTTGTCGCCCATCAGCTCGATGGCCTCGGCGGACGGCCCGATGAAGACCAGCCCGGCGTCGGCGCAGGCCGCCGCGAACGCGGTGTTCTCGGCGAGGAAGCCGTAGCCGGGGTGCACGGCCTCGGCGCCGCTGCGGTGCGCGGCCTCGATCAGGCGGCCCGCGTGCAGATAGCTCTCGGTGGACGGCGGCGGGCCGATGCGGACCGCCGTGTCGGCCTCGCGGACATGGCGGGCGTCGGCGTCCGCGTCGCTGAAGACGGCGACCGAGCGGATGCCGAGGGCGCGCAGCGTCCGGATGACGCGGACCGCGATCTCGCCCCGGTTGGCGACCAGGACCGTGTCGAACATGCTCATCTGTTCCTTCACTCCCCGCACTCCCCTCACATCCGGAAGACGCCGTAGCCCGGCTCGCCCAGCGGCGCGTTGCCGCAGGCCGTCAGTGCCAGACCCAGCACACGGCGGGTGTCCAGCGGGTCGATGACCCCGTCGTCCCACAGGCGCGCGGTCGCGTAGTACGCGCTGCCCTGGGTCTCGTACTGCTCGCGGACCGGGGCCTTGAACGCGGCCTCCTCCTCGGCGCTCCACTGCTCGCCGCGGGCCTCCAGCTGGTCGCGCTTGACCGTCGCGAGGACGGAGGCGGCCTGCTCGCCGCCCATCACCGAGATCTTCGCGTTCGGCCACATCCACAGGAAGCGGGGCGAGTAGGCCCGGCCGCACATCGAGTAGTTGCCCGCGCCGTACGAGCCGCCGATGACGACGGTCAGCTTGGGGACCCGCGTGCACGCGACCGCCGTGACCATCTTCGCGCCGTGCTTGGCGATGCCGCCGGCCTCGTAGTCGCGGCCGACCATGAAGCCGGAGATGTTCTGGAGGAAGACCAGCGGGATGCCGCGCTGGTCGCACAGCTCGATGAAGTGCGCGCCCTTCTGGGCGGACTCGGAGAACAGGATGCCGTTGTTGGCGACGATGCCGACCGGGTGGCCGTGGATGTGCGCGAAGCCCGTCACCAGCGTCGTGCCGTACTCGGACTTGAACTCGGCGAAGCGGGAGCCGTCCACGACGCGCGCGATGACCTCCCGTACGTCATAGGGCGTACGGGAGTCGGCGGGCACCACCCCGTACAGCCCCGCCGGGTCGGCCTTGGGCTCCTCGGCGGGGCGCGCCGTCCAGGGCAGCGGGCCGCGGTCGCCCAGGGTGGAGACGATGGTGCGCACGATGCGCAGCGCGTGGGCGTCGTCCTCGGCGAGGTGGTCGGTGACGCCGGACGTACGGCTGTGCACCTCGCCGCCGCCCAGCTCCTCGGCCGTGACGACCTCGCCGGTCGCGGCCTTCACCAGCGGCGGGCCGCCCAGGAAGATCGTGCCCTGGTTGCGCACGATCACGGCCTCGTCGCTCATCGCCGGTACGTACGCGCCGCCGGCCGTGCACGAGCCGAGGACCGCCGCGATCTGCGGGATGCCCGCGCCCGACATCCGGGCCTGGTTGTAGAAGATCCGCCCGAAGTGCTCGCGGTCGGGGAAGACCTCGTCCTGCATCGGCAGGAAGGCGCCGCCCGAGTCGACCAGGTACAGGCACGGCAGGCGGTTCTCCAGGGCCACTTCCTGGGCGCGCAGGTGCTTCTTGACCGTCATCGGGTAGTACGTGCCGCCCTTGACCGTGGCGTCGTTGGCGACGATCACCGTCTCGCGGCCGGAGACCCGCCCGACGCCCGCGATCACGCCCGCGGCCGGCGCGGCACCCCCGTACATCCCCTCGGCCGCCAGCGGCGCCAGCTCCAGGAACGGCGAGCCGGGGTCCAGCAGCGCGTCCACCCGCTCCCGGGGCAGCAGCTTGCCGCGCGCCGTGTGCCGGGCCCTGGCCTTCTCGCCGCCGCCGAGGCGGGCCGCGGCCAGGCGGGCGCGCAGGTCCTCGGCCAGCTCCTGGTGGGCGGCCTCGTTGGCCCGCCAGGTGTCCGAGGCCGGGTCGGCCGTGCTGCCGAGCACCGGCGCGTGCTCCGTCGGGTCCATCCGCATCCGTCCCCCCGCCTCCGTCGGCTCCATCGCTACGGCCCCCTTCTCACGGCTGCCGCGGACGCCGGGGATCGCCCGGCGGTTAATGGGCGTTAACTTCGTCGCTTCCAGGTTAACGACCACTAACCCGCCTGTCTACAATTAGTTGTATGAGCAGCACACACGTCCCGGCAGCCACCAGCCGACGCGAGCAGATCCTCAAGGAGGCCGCCCGGCTCTTCGCCGAGCGTGGCTTCCACGGCGTCGGCGTGGACGAGATCGGGGCCGCCGTCGGCATCTCCGGGCCCGGCCTGTACCGCCATTTCGCGGGCAAGGACGCGATGCTCGCCGAACTGCTCGTCGGCATCAGCGAACGGCTCCTGGACGGCGGCCGCATCCGCGCCGCGTCCGGCGGCGACAGCCCGTCCGCGGTGCTGGACGCCCTGATCGACGGCCATATCGACTTCGCGCTCGACGACCGGCCGCTGATCACCGTCCACGACCGCGAGCTGGACCGGCTGCGCGAGGCCGACCGCAAGCGGGTGCGCCGCCTCCAGCGCGAGTACGTGGAGCTGTGGGTGGAGGTGGTGCGCGAGGTGTACCCGGCGTGCACGGAAGCCGACGCGCGCGCCTCCGTGCACGCCGTCTTCGGCCTGCTCAACTCGACCCCGCACCTCAGCCGCCCCGGCGCGCTCCCGGGCCGTACGGAGATGTCGGCGCTGCTGCACCGGCTGGCGCGCGGGGCGTTCGCGGCGGTGGGCGCGGACGGAGAAGCGGGCGGGAGCGCGGGCGTGCCCGAGGGGCTCGCCGCCCCCTCGGGCACCTCTGGACAGCCTCGCTGACCGGCGGGTAGCTTTCGGCTGAGCAAGCGCTTAGTCGAGGGGCCGGCCCGGGCCGGCCGGCGGACCTGAGGAGGCGGCGGATGCGTCGTACGGTGTTCAACGAGGATCACGAGGCGTTCCGGGAAACCATCCGCGACTTCATCGCCGCCGAGGTCGTCCCCGTCTACGACGAGTGGATGCAGGCCGGACAGGCCCCGCGGGACTTCTACAAGAAGCTCGGTGAACTGGGCGTCTTCGGCATCGAGGTCCCCGAGGAGTACGGCGGCGCCGGCGAGACCAGCTTCAAGTTCAACGCCGTCATCACCGAGGAGTGCGCCCGGGCCGGCGTCAGCTTCGGCGGCTCCGGCGTGCACACGGCGCTGTGCCTCCCGTACTTCCTCGAATACGCGAACGAGGAGCAGAAGCGGCGCTGGCTGCCGCCCTTCGTCTCCGGCGACATGATGACCGCCATCGCCATGACCGAGCCCGGCACCGGCTCCGACCTGGCCGGGATGAAGACCACCGCCAGGCTCTCCGAGGACGGCACCCACTACGTCCTCAACGGCGCCAAGACCTTCATCACCGGCGGCGTCCTGGCCGACCGCGTCATCGTCTGCGCGCGCACGGCCGCCCCCACCCCGGAGGACCGCCGCGGCGGCATCACCCTCCTGGTCGTCGACACCGCCACCGAGGGCTACGCGGTCGGCCGCAAGCTGGAAAAGCTCGGCCTCAAGAGCTCCGACACCGCCGAACTGTCCTTCACCGACGTCAAGGTGCCCGTCGAGGACCGCCTCGGCGAGGAGGGCAAGGCGTTCTCCTACCTCGGCCAGAACCTCCCGCAGGAACGTCTCGGCATCGCCGTCGGCGCCTACGCCCAGGCCGCCGCCGCGGTCCGCTTCGCCACCGCGTACGTCCAGGACCGCGAGGTCTTCGGCAAGTCCGTCGCCTCCTTCCAGAACACCAAGTTCGTCCTCGCGGACTGCAAGACCGAGGTCGACGCCATGCAAGCCGTCGTCGACCGCGCCCTCGACGCCCACGACGCGGGCGAACTGACCGCCGCCGACGCCGCCTCCGCCAAGCTCTTCACCACCGAGCGCGCCGCCGTCGTCATCGACAAATGCCTCCAGCTGCACGGCGGCTACGGCTACATGCAGGAGTACCCGATCTCCCGCCTGTACGCCGACACCCGCGTCACCCGCATCTACGGCGGCACCAGCGAGGTCATGCGCTCCATCGTCGCCAAGTCCATGGGGCTGTGAGGCTCCGGGCTCCGTAGGCGCCTTCCCCACGCGGGGCCGGCGGGCTGCCGTACCCGGGGCCCGCGCCCCGCACGACCGAAAGCCGCACGCGCGTGAACGACGCCCTCCTCTCCCTGCTCGAACAGCTCGACCTGGAACGCATCGAGCAGGACATCTTCCGCGGCACCAGCCGCGCCTCCGTCGTGCCCCGGGTCTTCGGCGGCCAGGTCGCCGCCCAGGCCCTGGTCGCCGCCGGGCGCACCGTCCCCGAGGACCGCCCGCCACACTCCCTGCACGCGTACTTCCTGCGCCCCGGCGACCCCGGCGCGCCCATCGTCTACACCGTCGACCGCATCCGCGACGGCCGCTCCTTCACCACCCGCCGCGTCGTCGCCGTCCAGCACGGCCAGCCGATCTTCCACCTCTCCGCCTCCTTCCAGGTGTACGAGGAGGGCATGGAACACCAGGAGCCGATGCCGTACGCGCCGGACCCGCTGACCCTGCCCACCGCGGCCGAGATGCTGCCCCGCCACGCCGACCGCTTCCGCGAACCGGGCGTGACCCAGCGCCTCCTGGAGGCACGCGCGGCCGTGGACCTGCGCTACGTGGACGCGCCGCCGTTCGGCAGCGTCGGCGAGCCGCGCGAACCGCGCTCCCAGGTCTGGTTCCGTACGCACGGCAAGCTGGACGGTGACATCGACCAGCCGCTCCTGCACATCTGCCTGGTCACCTACGTCTCCGACATGACCCTGCTGGACTCGGTACTGCTCGCACACGGGCGCGGCGGCTGGGCCGTCGGCGACGTCGTCGGCGCGAGCCTGGACCACGCCATGTGGTTCCACCGGCCGTTCCGGGCCGACGACTGGCTGCTGTACGACCAGGAGTCACCGACGGCCCAGGGCGGGCGCGGGCTGGGCAAGGGCCGCATCTTCACGGCGGACGGGCAGCTGGCGGTGTCGGTGATCCAGGAGGGGGTTATCCGGGTGCCTCGGGGGTGAGGTGGGGGCTGGGGCGGAGCGTTGGTCCGAAGCGGGGGCGTTGGTCCGGTGCCGCGGGACCGAGGAGCTGTTCCGGCCGGGGGCGTTGGTCCGGGGCGGGGGCGTTGGTCCGGCGTTCCGGTCGGGCGGGTGCGCATACTGGATCTTCGTGGACGCTTCGAGAAGTTCTGTGTCTCCGTCTGATCCGTCCGGCTCGTTCGATCCGTCCGGCCCGTCCGACCCGTCCGGCCCGTCCGACCCGTCCGGGCTGGGCGGCCCGCCCGATGCGTCCGGCCCGTCGGCCTCGGACGAAAGCACCGGCACCGTCCTCGTGGCCGCCGCCGCGAACCTCGGCATCGCGGCGGCCAAGGCCGTCGGCGGCGCCGTCAGCGGTTCCAGCGCGATGCTCTCCGAGGCGGCCCACTCCACCGCCGACACCGTCACCGAACTCCTCCTGCTGACCGCCCTCAAGCGCAGCGGGAAACCGGCCGACGAGGACCATCCGCTCGGCCACGGCGGCGAGCGCTACGTCTGGGCGCTGCTCGCCTCCGTCGCCACCTTCGTCGGCGGCGCGGTCTTCGCGATCCACGACGGCATCCACACCCTCACCCACGGAGAGGACCCCGGCGACCCGCTCCTCTCGTACGCCATCCTCGCCCTCGCCTTCCTCCTGGAGGGCGCCTCGCTCCTCAAGGGCGTACGCCAGGCGCGCGGCGAGGCGGCACGTTTCGGCGTCTCCCTGCACCGGTACATGGCACACACCCCGGACACCGCCGTGAAGGCCGTCGTCATGGAGGACTCCGCCGCCCTGGCGGGCCTGCTGCTGGCCGCGGGCGGGCTGCTCGGCGGCCAGCTCACCGGCTCCGGCGTCTGGGACGGCGCCGCGTCCATCTGCATCGGGCTGCTGCTCGTATACGTGGCCTGGGTCCTCGGCCGCAGCAACGCGCGCCTCCTGATCGGCCGCCCGCTGCCCGCGCCGATGCGGGACGCCGTACGGAAAGAACTGCGCGCGGTTTTGAACGTCGTGGACGTACTGGAGCTGGTCACGCTCGTCCAGGGCCCGCGGGAGGTCCTGGTGGCGGCGAAGGTCGACTTCCGGGACGTGGCCACGGCCGGGGAGATCGAGTGGGCCTGTGAGGACGCCGAACAGCGCCTGCGCGCACGCTTCCCGGCGATCCGGCGGGTGTTCCTGGACCCGACTCCGGGGGCCTGCCGGAAGCGACCGGGGGCGGGCGGGGCGGAGGGCTGACCGGCTCGGTCGGCCCACCGGCGGCGGTGGGCCGAACCTTTTTTCATTCGGCTAGTCGGCTAGTCGGCTAGCTGGGTAGTCGGGAGCCGGCCGGTCGGCTGGTCAGTTGGCCGGTCGGTCAGTCGGTCAGTCGGTCAGTCGGCCAGTCGGTAGGCCGGTTCGCCCTCAGCCCACCAACCCCGCCGCGTCCAGCAGGTACGCCGTCAGCGGGTCGTAGTACCGGGGGCTCAGCACGTGATCGTCCAGCGGGATCGTCACCTGGAGCGTGCCCTCCGCCTCGCCCAGGAACAGCGCCGGGTCGTTGCAGTCCGCGAACCCGATGGCGTCCAGACCGCGCTGACCCGCGCAGCCGGCCCAGCCGTGATCGGCCATGACCAGGTCGGGCAGCGCCTCGCCGGCCCGCTCCAGACCGTCCAGCACGGCGGTCATCGGCGCGGGGGAGTGGGTGTGCCACAGCGTCGCGCCGCGCTCCAGCATCGCCACGTCGGCGAACTGGAACACGAAACCTTCGTCCGCCTGCAGCCCGTCCGGTACGACGACGATGTCGCAGCCCTGCGCGCGCAGCGCCTCGGCGGTGGCCCGGTGCACGTCCAGCAGCCCGCCCGGGTGCCCGGTCGCGAACAGCACCCGCTGCCGGCCGGCGGCGGCCTTGCGCAGCCGCGCGGCGGCGCGGTCCAGGGCGTCCACGGTCAGCTCGGGGTCGATGGTGTCCTGGCCCATCCGGTGGTGCGCGTCGTCGTTGACGCCGCACCGCTCGGCCATCACCGCGAGCACGTCCTGCTCGTCGGTCCAGCGGTCCCCCAGCTCCAGTCCGAGCCAGTAGTGGCGGTCTCCGTTGGCCAGCTTGCGGTAGTGGTCGAGGTTGTTCTCGCGGGGAGTGGCGACCTCGCCGGCGATCCGGGTCCGTGCGAGATGGTCGACGAGTTCGGTGCGGCTGGGAGCAGGCGGCAGTATCGGCATGAGCTCATTGTCCCTTGAAGCACCCCGGGATGGACGGGATGTCCATCGACCGGCGCCACATCACCACAAATGTCCATGGGCACCGCGGGTCCCCGCTCCCTACCCTCACCCTCATGACCACCGCACCCGCCGCTTCCGGCGCCTCCCAGGACCCTGTCGGCCCCGTCGACTCCTCCCGCGTCCCCCGCTACGCGGGCCCGGCGACCTTCGCCCGGCTGCCCCGCCTCGACGAGGTGGGCCGTACCGACGTCGCGGTGGTCGGCGTCCCCTTCGACACCGGCGTCTCCTACCGCCCCGGCGCCCGCTTCGGCGGCAACGCCATCCGCGAGGCGTCGCGCCTGCTGCGCCCGTACAACCCGGCCCAGGACGCGTCCCCCTTCGCGCTCGCGCAGGTCGCGGACGCCGGCGACATCGCCGCCAACCCGTTCAACATCAACGAGGCCGTCGAGACCATCGAGGCCGCCGCCGACGACCTCCTGGACACCGGCGCCCGTCTGATGACGCTGGGCGGCGACCACACCATCGCGCTGCCCCTGCTGCGCTCGATGGCCAAGAAGCACGGCCCGGTCGCCCTGCTCCACTTCGACGCCCACCTGGACACCTGGGACACCTACTTCGGCGCCGAGTACACCCACGGCACCCCGTTCCGCCGCGCCGTCGAGGAAGGCATCCTCGACACCTCCGCCCTCTCCCACGTCGGCACCCGCGGCCCCCTCTACGGCAAGAAGGACCTCAGCGACGACGAGAAGATGGGCTTCGGCATCGTCACGTCGGCCGACGTCATGCGCCGCGGTGTCGACGAGGTCGCCGACCAGCTCCGCCAGCGCATCGGCGACCGCCCCCTGTACATCTCCATCGACATCGACGTCCTGGACCCGGCCCACGCCCCCGGCACGGGCACCCCGGAGGCCGGCGGCCTGACCTCCCGCGAACTCCTGGAGATCCTCCGCGGCCTGGCCGGCTGCAATCTCGTCTCCGCCGACCTCGTGGAGGTGGCCCCCGCCTACGACCACGCCGAGATCACGTCGGTGGCGGCCTCCCACACGGCGTACGAACTCACCACGATCATGTCGCGGCAGATCGCGGCTTCGCGCGGCTGAGCCGAAACGCCGCACGGAGGGGGTGTGCGCGGCGCGCAGGAGGCGTCCGCGCACCTGGCGGAGGTGTCCGCACACCTTGCGGAAGGCTCCCGCGCCGAGCCCTCGTGGTCGGCGCGGGAGCCTTCGCCGGGGAAACGTCACTCCTCGTACTCCCGGGATTCCTCGTACTCGCGGGGCTCCTGGTACTCCCGCTCCCGGTGCTCCCGGTGCTCCCGGTGCTCCCGGTGCTCCCGGTGCTCCCGGTGCTCCCGGTACTCCCGGATTGCCGCGAGCACGAGCTCATGGTCGGAGCGCGCCTCCTCCAGGTTGTCGAACTCTCTCCCCGGAGTCACTCCCGTGGCCACTCCCCGGGTGCGTGCTCATCCATGAGCGCGTCGAGACAGGCGCGGACCGGCGGAGTCTCCGTACGGGGGCACCAGGCCGCTTGTACGTGGCGCCGGAGCGGCGGCTCCGTCGGGATGCACCGGACGCCCGCCGGCGCCTGCTGCCGCGCCGCGGTCGGTACGAGCGCGGCGGTCAGGCCGGCCGCCACCAGGGTGAGCTGGGTGGCGTGGTCGCTGATGCTGTAGCGGATCTCCGGCTCGACACCGCGGGTGCGCAGCGCCTGGACGAGCGCTTCGCGCGCTTCCGCCCCCGGTGGGCAGGCCGCCCACGGGATGCCGCCGAGGTCGGCGAGGCGGAGGGCGGGCCGGTCGGCGAGCGGATGGCCCTCGGGCAGCGCCACCTGCGCTTCCTCCGTGATGAGCGTGCGTACGGTGACGCCTTCCGGAATGTGCCGTGGCCGGTTCGACCAGTTCTCGATGAGGAGCAGATCGAGTTCGCCGCGCAGCAGGGCCGGAAGCAGGTCGGCCACCTCGCCGTCGCGCACGGTCGGGGAGAGCCGCGCATGGCGTGTGGCCAGCGTGGCCAGTGTGGCGGGCAGCAGGGTCCGGATGGCGCTGCCCACGGCGCCGATCCGAAGCGGGCCCAGAACCTCGTCGCCCAGGGCGGCCAGATCGCGTTCGGCATCGGACATCCGGGACATGACCGCAGTCGCGTGGTCCGCGAGCACCCGGCCCGCGTGCGTCAGCCGTACGCTGCGCCCCTCCGGTTCCAAGAGGCGGTGCCCGCACTCCCGTTCCAGCTTGCTCAGCTGCTGGCTCATGCCCGATGGCGTGATGTGCAGGGCCTGCGCGGCTCGTGCGATGGAGCCGTGGGTGTCCACCGCGGCCAGGGCGCGCAATCGCTCCAAGTTGATCACGGGCCCAGGGTAGCGACAGATAAGCAGCGGTAACGGGTTGTGGTGACAGAACGTCGCTTTTGTTCATGGGTGGTGGTGGTCAGAGTGGAGGAATGACGATTCAAGGGAGCGGTCGGGGACGGAGTGGGGGCGGCGGTGGGCTGCTCGGGAGCGGTGGCGTGCCGGGAAAGCCCGTGTGGATGGTGCTCATGGGGAGCCTCTGCATCTCCGCTTCCGCCGTCTTCGTCAAGCTCTCCGGTACGAGCGCGGGAACCGCGGCGTTCTTCCGGTGCGCCATCGCGCTGCTCGTGCTGGTCCCGCCGGCGCTCGTGGAACGGCGGGCGGCCGGCCCGCGAGCGTGGCGGCTGCGGCGACTGGACCTGGCCGCGGGACTGCTGCTCGGCATCGACTACGTGTTCTGGGCGGCGGCGATCCACAGCGTCGGCGCTTCCATCGCCACCGTGGTCGTCAACGTCCAGGTGGTGATCTTTCCGCTGCTGGCGCGCGTCTTCTCCCGTACGCCCGTGCCCCGGCGGTTCGTTGTCGCGGCCCCCGTCATGCTGCTGGGGGTCGCGCTGGCCAGCGGAGCCGTCGGCGCTCCGGCGCAGGGCAGCGACCCCGCCACCGGCGCCGTGTTCGGGCTGGTCGCCGGATGCGGTTACGCGGGATACCTCTTCCTGATGCGACTCGGCGGAGGGCAGGGGCACACGGTCGGCCCGGTGTGCACGTCCACCGCGGCCGCCGCGGGGGCCGCCGCCCTGCTCGGCGGAGCCTGGACCGGCATCGACCTCTCCCTCGACGCGCACGCCTGGACCTGGCTGACCGCGCTGGCTCTCGTCGGGCAGGTGCTCGCCTGGCTGGTGATGACGCCCGCGCTGCCTCGGCTGGCGCCGAACGTCGGTGCCGCGCTGCTGCTTCTGCAACCGGTGATGGCGGTCGGGCTCGGGATGGCGGTCGGGGAGCGGCCCACGGCGAGCCAGCTCGGAGGGTGCGCGCTGGTCGTGGTGACGGTGTGGGGCGTGGGGCGCAGGGGAGGGGCACGCGGTGCGGCTCGTACGCCGGGGAGCTCTGTACGAGCCGCACGCCGCCTGAGGGACCGGCGCGCCGCCGACGTCGAAGGCCCGTAAGGACGACAAGGCACGTAAGGACGTCAAAGGCACGTATGGCGGAGCGCGTTGGGCAACAGGAGCGCGTCAGGGAAGCGGCGCGCGGCGCGCGGGGCCGGTTGAGTTGGGTCATCAGTTGGGACATGAGCCGGCACAACCACTCGGGGACCCGGCTCTGGTCGGTCCGGCAGGTTGAGCCGACTCCGCTCGGACCTGCCCCTCCGGGACATGTGCCGCTGGAGGCCGCCCTCCGCGAACCGGACCTACACGGCTCCGCGCACCACCGTCCCGCTCAGCCCCACCCCGCACAGCCTCGTACCGCTCAGCCCGCCTCACCTGGCTTCACCGCACCCGACCTCACTCCACCGCCCCGAAAGCTCCCATCGATGCAGCCTCTGGTTCCAGGCCAGCAGCACGACACCACAACCACCAGCGGCACCACCTCCACCACTCCAACCACCATTCCCCACCCCCGCCTCAACACCTCACACCCCACCCATCCCCACCCCAACAGCCGTAGCCAAGACCACAGCCACAGCCACAGCCACAGCCACAAAATTCAAGCCCCACCCCACGGCACCCTCGCCCCCAAACAGCTCCTCGCCTCCCTCCCGGACGCGCTGCGCAAGCTGCGCCCCAGGGCACTCGTCCGTAACCCGGTGCTGTTCGTCGTGGCGGCCGGCGCGCTGCTCACCACGCTGTCGGCCGTTCTCGTCCCGAGCGTCTTCGCCTGGACGATCAGTGTCTGGCTCTGGCTCACCGTCGTCTTCGCGAACCTCGCCGAGGCGGTCGCCGAGGGCCGTGGCAAGGCCCAGGCCGAAACGTTGCGCCGGACGCGCAGCGACACCGTCGCCCGCCGGCTGCGCGGCTGGCGGGTGGGAATGGCGGAGTGGGAGTACGAGGAGGAGTCCGTGCCGGCCGCGGATCTTCAGCCGTACGACTTCGTCATCGTGGACGCGGGCGCGATCGTGCCCGGCGACGGCGAGGTGGTGCAGGGCGCGGCGGCGGTCGACGAGTCGGCGATCACGGGCGAATCGGCTCCGGTCATCCGCGAGGCGGGCGGCGACCGTTCCGGGGTGACGGGCGGCACGACGGTGCTCTCCGACCGGATCGTCGTACGCATCACCTCCCGCCCCGGGAAAACGTTCCTGGACCGCATGATCGCGCTCGTCGAAGGCACGACCCGGCAGAAGACCCCCAACGAACTCGCGCTCAACATCCTGCTCGCCGCGCTCACCGTCATCTTTCTTCTGGCGGTGGTCTCGCTCCAGCCGATGGCCGGTTACGCGGGCGCCGCCCAGCCGCTGACCGTACTGGTCGCCCTGCTCGTCACCCTGATCCCGACGACCATCGGCGCCCTGCTGTCGGCCATCGGCATCGCCGGTATGGACCGGCTCGTCCAGCGCAACGTACTGGCGCTGTCCGGCCGGGCCGTCGAAGCGGCCGGGGACGTGAACACGCTGCTGCTCGACAAGACCGGCACGATCACGTACGGCAACCGCCGCGCCGACTCCTTCGTACCGCTGGACGGCGTCCCGCACGCCCAACTCGCCGACGCGGCCCAGCTCTCCTCGCTCGCCGACGGGACGCCGGAAGGGCGGTCCATCGTGATGCTGGCGCAGGAGAAGTACGGAATCCGGCCCCGTGCCGAAGGGGAGATGGGGGCCGCGCGCTGGGTGGCGTTCAGTGCGCGGACCCGGATGAGTGGCGTCGATCTGGCCTGGTCGGGCGGGTGTCTGGTGCGCAAGGGCGCCGCCGGGGCGGTACGGGACTGGGTGGCGCGGCTGGGCGGACAGGTGCCGCCGGAGGCGGGCTGGATCGTCGACTCCATCGCGGCGGGCGGCGGTACGCCGCTCCTCGTGGCGGTCGCCGACCGGCACGGCGCGCGGGTGCTCGGCGCCGTCCACCTCAAGGACGTGGTCAAGGACGGCATCGCGCGCCGCTTCGCGGAACTGCGGGCCATGGGCGTCAAGACGGTGATGGTGACCGGCGACAACCCGCTGACCGCCCGCACCATCGCGGCGGAAGCCGGTGTCGACGACTACATCGCGGAAGCCACGCCCGAGGTCAAGCTGGCGCGCATCCGGCAGGAGCAGGAGGGCGGCAACCTCGTCGCGATGACGGGCGACGGCACCAACGACGCGCCCGCGCTCGCCCAGGCGGACGTGGGCGTGGCCATGAACACCGGCACCTCCGCCGCCAAGGAGGCCGGGAACATGGTCGACCTGGACTCCAACCCGACCAAACTCATCGAGATCATCGCCGTCGGCAAACAGTTGCTGATCACACGCGGCGCATTGACGACATTCTCGATCTGCAACGATGTGGCGAAGTACTTCGCGATCGTGCCCGCCATGTTCACCGCGGCCTACCCGGGGCTCGGCGCGCTCAACATCATGGGCCTGCACAGCCCGACCTCGGCCATCGCCTCGGCCATCATCTTCAACGCGCTGATCATCGTGGTGCTGATCCCGCTCGCCCTGCGCGGCGTCCGCTACCAGCCGGCCTCCGCGCACGCCCTGCTCCGGCGGAACCTCGGGGTGTACGGACTGGGCGGCCTCGTCGCGCCCTTCCTCGGCATCAAACTCATCGACCTGGTCCTGCAGCTGGTGCCGGGCATCTGACCCGGTTGCTCCTCAGTTGCCGGAGCACGTGATCACTGCGGACCTTGCAGCACGTGATCGCTGTGGCGTTGCCGTCGGGCTCGAAGGATCGCACCGGGCCGGTCGTTGGAGGACCGGCCCGGTGGCGGCGCTTCTACGGGACGTACCCCGCCGACGGCTCCGTCGGCGCAGGCTGCTCGGAGGGGGCCGACAGGCCGGAGGGGGCCGACGGGCCGGGCGGCGTCGGCGGCGGCCACGGAACATCGGCGAGTGCGGGAATCAACTGTTCCTCCTCGTACGCGAGGTGCGCGCCCAACTCCTCCGACATCCGCGCCAATTCGGTGCGGAAACGTTCCGGGTCGGCGTTGCCGATATCCGCGAGAAGGCCGAGCAGATCGTTCTGGATACGGGCGATCGTCCGGTGTTCGTCCTGGAGGCGGTCGAGGGCGGGGCGTAGTTCGGGGTGGTAGCGGGCGACGGCGGGAAAGATGTGCGCGTCTTCGCCGGTGTGGTGGAACTCCAGGCTCTGACAGAACGCCAGACAATGCTGCCGGATCTGCAACCCGAGCCCCGGCGCCGGCGGCTCGCCCGGCCCCTGATGGGCCGCGCGCGCCGCGAGGTGGGCTTCCGCTTCTTCGCGTACGTGCCGCAACTGCGCGCGCAGCCACGTGTGCACCTGTACGAGCTTGTCCGCGAGCGAGGCCACCGTACGCGGATTCTGCCCGTCCGCTTCCTCGTACTCGGGCTCGGCGGGCTCCAGCACCACGACCGGCAGGGTCCGCGCGGTACCGGCCTGGTACTCCGCGTACCCGGGAGCCACCCGCACCACCTGCGCGAACAGCCGGTCGCGGCGCTCGCCCTCGGCGGGCACCGCGATCGCCTCGTACGTCTCGGTGCCCATCTCCACCTGTACTTGGGGGTGTGCGAGCAGATTGCGGTACCAGTCGGGGTGGCGCGGCGCGCCGGCGTTGGACCCGACGATCAGCAGCAGCCCGCCGTCGCGTACGCAGCCGAGGGGCACGGTGTGCGGCTTCCCGGACGTGGCGCCGGTAGTGGTCAACAGGAGGAGGTCGCTGCCCTCGAAGGGGCCACCGACTTTTCCACCGTTGGCCCGGAACTCTTCGATCACGGATTGGTTGAAGGACTGGGACATGCTGGTGTGCGCTCCATAAGCGTGATCCGCGGGCTGCCGCCGGGCAGGCCTCGCCTTCGGGGCGCAGCGACCGCGGTAAGGACGAAAGGGGATGGGGGAAGAGTGGGAAGGGGGAGGCGGACGGCTGAGGGCAAAGGGAATGAGCCCGCCCACAAGGAATGGCGGAACAGCCGGAACACGCCGAATGCACGAGATACGTGGAAGGCGGCGCGCGGAGTACGCAGAACGCGCGAAGGAACGGTCATGCAGCACCTGACGCGCTCAGCGCGTCGGCGTCAGACCCTGCCTGGGGAGTATGAACTCATGGCGTAGTCCTTCAAGAAGGTGCGTCGCCCGACTGCCGGTCGGCCCACTGCTCTTTGACCGACGTCACGCGCACACGCGTTCATCATAGTTCCGCGCGCCGACGCCCCGTCAACCGCTCAACCGCTCAACCGCTCAACCGCTCAACCGCTCAACCGCTCAACCGCCCAGCCACCCGGCCTCCCCCACTCCCTTCACCCTCTCCACTCGCCTCGTGCCCCTCACACCCCGAGCGCTCCCCGCGCCCCTAGCACTCCCCATACACCGGCTGCCACATCGCGTCCTGCACCGCCTGTACGACATCGTCGGGAATCGCCCGCGCAACTCCTTCGTCGACGGCCGCCCGTACCACCGCGACCGCGACAGCTGCCGAAGAGGCACGCAGATTCTCGACCTGTGGCAGCAGCGGCGCTCCGGGCCCGCCGGCGTCGACCTGGCCGGCGACCGCGTCGGCAGCGGCCAGCAGCATCCCGGGTGTCAGCCGCTCGGCGCGCGAGACGACCACGCCCAGCCCCACTCCCGGGTAGACGAGCGCGTTGTTGGCCTGGCCGATGACATGCCGGACGCCGTCGATCTCGACGGGGTCCACCGGGATGCCGGCCGCCGTCAGCGCTTTGCCGTCGGTCCAGCGCAGCAGATCCGCGGGCATCGCCTCGATCTTCTCCGTCGGGTTGGAGAGCGGGAAGACGACGGGCCGCTCGACGTGCTCGGCCATCTCCTGTACGACCTGCCGGGTGAAGGCGCCGGGTACGGTCGAGGCGCCGATGAGAATGGTCGGGCGTACGTTCCGTACGGTCGTCAGCAGGTCGATGCCGCCTTCGCCGCCTTCGCCGTCTGACGCGCCCCAGTCCACCCAGTTCGCGACTTCCTCCTCGGAGCGGGCGTAGCCGCGCTGGTAGTCGCGCAGGCCGTCCATGTCGTCGAGCAGCAGCCCCGGCCGGTCGACCAGCCAGATGCGACGGGTGGCTTCGTCACCGTCCAGGCCGTCACGGACCATCGCCTCGCGCAGCTGGTCGGCGATGCCCACGCCCGCCGTACCGGCCCCGAACACGACGACGCGCTGCTCGCGGAACGGCTCCCCGGTGATCTTCAGCGCGGACCGGACGGCCGCGAGCGTGATCGCGCCGGTGCCCTGCAGGTCGTCGTTGAACATGCGGTAGCGCTCGCCGTACCGCTCCAGGAAGCGCCGCGCGTTGCCCGCGCCGAAGTCCTCGAAATGCAGCAGCGCGTCGGGATACAGCGTCGAGACGGTGTCCAGGTACGCGGCGACGAAGGCGTCGTAGCGTTCGCCGCGCGCCCGGCTGTGCCGTACGCCGAGGTACAGCGGGTCGTTGAGAAGTGTCTCGTTGTCCGTGCCGACGTCCAGGACCACCGGCAGGCAGCGGGCGGGATCGATGCCCGCGGCCGCCGTGTACACCGCCAGCTTTCCCACGGAGATCTGGATACCGTGCACGCCCCAGTCACCGATGCCGAGGATCTGCTCGGCGTCCGTGACCACCACCAGGTCCACTTCGTCCGCCCCGAGCTCCAGCTCCTCGAACGAGCGCCGCAGGTCCCGCGGCCGGTCGATGGAAAGGAAGACACCGCGCGGACGCCGGTACTCGTGGCTGTAGGTCTTGATCGCCTCGCCCACGGTCGGGTCGTAGACGATCGGCAGCAGCTCGGTGAGGTGATCGGTGAGCAGCCGGTAGTACAGGACCTCGTTACGGTCGTGCAGCTGTTCGAGATCGATGTACGCGGCCAGGGCGCCGGGCTGGCGGCGCAACTGCTCGTACGCGCGCCGGACCTGCTGGTCCAGGGTGAGCACCGCGTCGGGCAGCCGGCCGACGAGGCCGAGGCGGTCGCGTTCGGCGGCGGTGAAGGCGGTGCCGCGGTTGGCCAGCGGATCGTTCAGCACCCACGGCAGCCGCGGCGCCCCCGCCGATCTGCCCATATGTCCGCACTCCGCATCACCCCCGCTCGTGCCGTCCGGCGTCTGCTGCCCGCTGTCTGTCGGCTGCCGTCCGCCGCCCTGCCTGGTCAGTCTCGCGCGAGAGCCCCGCCCCCGCATCCGGTGGATACGGGAACGGGGCTCTCACCTGTGACTACGCGAATGTGGCCGCGCGAATGTGACGACGCGAAACGGGGTCAGTCCCGCCGCATGGGGCTGACCCGCCCCTGAAGCAGCCGCGACAGCGCGGCGTGCACGTCCTCCACCGAGCGGTGCGGCTGGAACGACAGCCAGTCCAGCGCCGCCACCAGCACCATCCCGAGGAGAGCGGAGGCCGTCAGCGGGATGTCGAGTTCCTCGCTCAGTTCGCCGACGGCGACGGCGTCCCGCAGTACGGACTCGACGACGGCGACCGCCCGGCCCCGTACGGACTGGAGGGTCGGCTGCCAGACACGGTTCGTACGCCACAGTTCCGCCACGTACAGCTGGGTGAGGGAGGGCGAGCCGGCGATGAAGTCCAGGCCCGCCCGGATCATCGCGTCCAGCGCGTCGACCCGGGTACCGCCGTCCGCCTGTACGGCCCTGTCGGCGGCCTCCTGGAGGGAGGCGGCGAGCAGGTCGATGCCGTCCCGCAGGAGTTCCTCGTAGAGGACGTTCTTGCTGGCGAAGTTGTAGTAGACGGTGCCCTTGGCGACGCCGGCGCGCTCGGCGATCTCGTCCACGGTGGTGGCGGAGAAGCCCTGCTCGGCGATGAGCGTGACCGCGGCGTCGAACAGCTTGCGCCGTGTGGCGCCGCGGCGCAGCCCAGCAGCCGGAGTGGGAGCGGAGGCGGGAGCAGGAGCGGCGCCACGAGACTCGGAGCCGCCCTCCTGGGATTCCGGACCGGCCTTGCGTGCTCCCGGACCGGTCTTGCGCGCCCCCGTAGTGGTCTTGCGCGTTCCCGAGCCGGTGTTATGCGCTTCCGGTCCGGTCTCGCGCGTTCCCCTACCGGGCTTGTGTGCTTTCGGTCCGGTCCTGCGGGGCCCGTGCTCGGCTTCATGCGGCCCGGGGCCGGGGGCGGCGCCGCTGATGGCGCCGCCCCCGTGCCCGCCGAGGTGCTCGGTTCGCACGCTCACAGGCTCAGTTCCGGATGCAGGTCCTTCATCCGTACGACCTGCCGGCTGCGCGCGGTCAGCGACGTGAGCGCCAGCGCGCCGACCGTGAACGCCGTCAGGACGACGGAGCCCTGCCACACGATCTGGAGGTCACCGCCGGTGATGAGCCGGCGCAGGCCGTCCACCACGTAACTCATCGGCAGGAACGGGTGAATGGCACCGAAGAAACCGGGGCTGGTCTGCACCGGGTAGGTGCCGCCCGCGGACGTCAGCTGGAGCATCAGCACGACGAGCGTCAGTACGCGGCCCGCCGGGCCGAACTGCGCGCCGAAGAACTGAATGATCGCGGTGAACGCGGCCGTCGCCAGCAGCAGGAAGCCGATGGTGGCCCCCGCGCGCTCCATCTCCAGGCCCAGACCCCAGTGCAGTACGGCCATCAGGGCCAGCACCTGCACGACGCCGATGGCGAAGGCCGGCAGCCAGGAGCCGAGCGCGATCCGCCAGCCCGGCGCCCCCGCGGCGAGCGCACGCTTGCCGAGCGGCGCGAGCAGCATGTACGCGACCATCGCGCCGACCCACAGGGACAGCGGAATGAAGTACGGGGCGAGCCCGGTGCCGTAGTTCGGCGCCTTGTGCATCGACTTCGACGCCAGCTCGACCGGGTTGGACATGACCTCGGTGCGCGCGTCGCGGTCCTTCTTGTCGTAGTCCGGAATCTGCGCGACGCCGCTGTCGAGCTTGCCGGCCAGCTGGTTGGAGCCGTCCTTGAGCTTGTAGATGCCGCCGTTGAGCTTGACCGCACCGTCCTCCAGCTGACCGAGACCGTCGCCGATCTTCCCGGAGCCGGCCGCGGCGTCACCGAGCTTGTCGTGCAGCTGACCGGCGCCGTCGGCGAGGCTACCGGCACCGTTGGCCAGCTTGCCGCTGCCGTCCGCCAGCTTGCCCGTACCGTCCTTGAGCTTGCCGCTGCCGTCGGCGAGTTTGCCGCTGCCGTCGGCGAGCGCGCCGATGCCCTGGGCGAACTGCCCCGCTCCCTGGGAGACCTTCTGGGCGCCGGCGTTCAATTCGTTGATCTGCCGGATCGCGGCGTCCGCGTTGTCGGCGATGCCCGGGACCTGATCGGCGATCAGGGCCGCGCCCTGGTGCAGGTCGCGAAGCTGGGTGCGCAGATGCTGCAGGTCGGTCTTGACGATCACGTCGTTGACCCGCTCCGCCGCATCGGCGGCAACGGCGCTGCCTGCCGCGATGCCCTTCAGCTTGGCGCAGTCCGCCTTGCCGTCCGAGGAGCCGCCGCAGCTCTCCTTATAGAGGGCCTGGGCGTCGTCGGCGTTCTTGCGTGCCTGGGTCGCGGCCTTGGCGGAGTTCCCCGGGAGCTTGCCGAGGTCGTCGTCCAGGGCCTTGCTGAGGTCGGCGACGATGCGCGCCTTCTCGGCGATCTCCTTGCTGTGCGCCTTCAGGAAGGGCAGGTCCTTCTTGGCGATGCCATTGACCTTGTCGGCGAGCTGCTTGGTGCCGGCGGCGACCTGGCCGGCACCGTCGCTCAGCTGCTTGGCCTTGGAGCCGGCGGTGGCGACACCCGCGTTGAGGTCGTTGGCGCCCTTGCTCAGGTCACCGGCGCCCTTGTTCAGGTCGCCCGCGCCCTGGCTCAGCTCACCGGTCTTGTCGCGCAGCGTCCCCGCGCCCTTGCTCAGGTCGCCGGACCCCTTGTCCAGCTTCCCGAGGCCGTCCGTCAGCTCGCCGTTCTTGTCCTTGGCGGTGCCGAGGCCGTCGGCCAGCTTGCCGGCGCCGTCCTTCGCGTCCCCCAGCCCCTTGTCGATCTTGCCGGCGCCGTCCGCGGCCTGCTGCGTCTTGTCGTGCAGATCCGAGAACGACACGAAGATCTTGTCGAAGAACTCCCGCGACGACTTCGCGGAGGTCTTCGCGCGGATCTCCGAGAAGATCGTCTTGGAGATGGAGCCGACGATGTAGTTGTTCGCGTCGTTCGTGTGGACCTGGAGCGCGCCGGTCTCCGGGTGATCACCGGAGCTGGAGGCGATCCGCTCGCTGAAGTCCTGGGGAACGGTCAGGGAGAGGTAGTACGTACCGTTCTCGATGCCCTTCGCGGCGTCGGCGGAGCTGACCTCCTCCCAGTTGAAGGTGTTGCTGTCCTTGACGTTCTTGACGAGTTCGTCGCCCGCCTGGACCTTCTTGCCGCCGGCGGTGGTGCCCTTGTCGTCGTTGACGAGTGCGACCGGGATCTTGTCCAGGTTCGAGTACGGGTCCCAGAACGAGCACAGGTACAGCGCGCCGTACAGCAGCGGGATCAGCATCAGGGCGACGAGGCCCAGCCGGGGGAGCTTGCCCCTGCCGAAGCGCTTGAGCTCAAGCGCGGCGAGCTTCGGCGAGCGCATGGGCTGCTTCCTCCTCGTGGGTGTCGGTCGTACCGGCGGTGCCGGTGGTCGAAGCGGGAGTGGGGGCGGGGGACGGAGCGGGCTTCGCGTCGGCCGGAGCGGTCCGTACGACGATCGCGTCATCCGGCGCGGCGCTGGCCGCGGCCACGACCGTCGTGCCGTTCAGGGCCAGGTCCCGCAGCATCTGCCAGACCTGGGAACGCTCGTCGGCGGAGAGCTTGAGGTCGACGTCGTCGATGGCCACCAGGCGCGGGCCGTGCATGACGGCCAGCGCGACCGACAGCCGCAGCGCCTCGATGCGCTCCAGATCCCGTACCGCCGTACGCAGACCCTTGGGCAGCGTGGCGGGATCGAGGCCGACGGCCGACAGCGCGGCCTCGACGCGGGCCCGCGTCGCCTCCTTGTAGCGACGGCCCCACGGCAGCCGGGCGCCGAGCGAACCGGCCATCCGGCGGCCCAACAGCGCCTGCTCCTCCAGGTGTTCTCCGGCGGTCAGGGCCGGTTCCAGGTCGGCGATCCCGGGGACGTGCGCGATGGCGGTCAGGCTGCGCACCGTGCCCATGCGCTTGGGGAGGGGGAAGCCGGCGACCGTGGCGTGCCCCTCGGCGAGCTGCATACGGCCGGTGAGTGCCAGCAGGAGACAGGTGCGTCCGGAGCCCGAGGGGCCCTCGACGGCGATCAGTGAACCCGGGTCCGCGGTGAGGTGGACGTCTCTGAACGCCCACCCCCGCGGACCCTTGACTCCGATTCCCCTGGCGTTGACCGCCGCCCCCTGGCGGGTGGTGTCCACGGCCCCTCCTTTGATCTGACTGGTCAGTCTAAAAGTGTGCCGTATGGAGAGGCCTATTGACCAATCAGCGCGTGATCCTGTGAACTCCGTCATGTGGCGGGTGGGGCGCCTTGATGCTTTCGGGGCGTTTGTTGGTGATGTTCTCGGTGTTGTCCGTGATGCTGTACGGCATGGACGGCACCGGTCGGACACTTGCGACGGAGACCGATGACACACTCGGCCAAACTGATCGCCCCGCTCCTCGCTGGGGCCCTCGTCACGACGCTGCCACCGGCATCAGCGTCCGCAACCACACCGGCACCGCGCGCCACGGCGGCCTCCGAGGCGGCGTACGCGGCGTCTTCTGAGGCGCCGTCCGAGGCGGCGCAGACCACCGCCCGGTCCGCCCAGCCGCCCGGTGCCACTGCCTCCTGCGCGCCGCAGGACTTGGAACGGCTCAGTAAGAAATCTGCCGGCGAGGCCTCCGGCAAGGCCACCGGCGGGGAGCCTTCAAGCGCGAACGCCGCCGCCGGGACGCACTCCAACGCGGACGACGGCGACGGCTGGACGCCCACCGCCACCCGCATCGCCCCCAAGGACGGCCACCACGCCTTCGTCGGCAACGGCTACCTCGGCCAGCGAATAGCCCCCAACGGCACCGGATACGCGGCTCCCGGCGAGACGACCGGCTGGCCGCTCAAGACGCCGCGCTACGACGGCTCCTTCGTCTCCGGCCTGTACGCGCGCGGCCCGGAGAACCTCAAGGGCCGCCAGGCCATCGCCGCGCTCCCCACCTGGACCGGCCTCGACGTCACCGCCACCGGCGACCACCCCCAGACCTTCGACTCGGCCACCCCGGCGGGCCGCATCTCGAACTACCGCCAGACGCAGTTCATCCGCTGCGGCCTGGTCCGTACGTCGCTGACCTGGACAGCCGCCGACGGCCGCGCCACCGACCTCGTGTACGACGTGCTCGCGGACCGCGCCAACGCGCACACCGGCGCCGTACGGCTGCGCATGACGCCGCACTGGGCCGGCCGGGCCACGGTCACCGACCGCCTCGACGGACGCGGCGCGCGCCGCATGTCGCAGACCGGCGGCGGCGCGCGGCCGGGCGACCGGACGATGGACGTGACCTTCCGTACGGACGGCACGAAGACGGACGGCGCGGTCGCCTCGACCCTGCGCCCCGGCCGCCAGGTCCGCTCGCAGCATGCGACGACGCAGCGGGCCGGAGCCGCGAAGGACCTGGGCAACCAGCAGAGCACCACCTTCCCCGTACAGGCCGGACGCTCCTACGAGCTGACCAAGTACGTCGGCGTCGACACCGCCCTCACCTCCCGCACCCCGCGCGCCGCCGCGACCGAAGCCGCCCGGCGCGCCGCTGACCGGGGCTGGGACGCCCTGTACCGGGACCACGCCGCCGCCTGGCAGAAGCTGTGGCGCAGCGATGTCGAAGTACGCGGAAGCGGACGAGGGCAGCGGGATCTGCGGTCGTGGGCGCGCGCGGCGCAGTACGGCCTGCTCTCCAGCACCCGGGCCGGCAGCCGCGACAGCATCAGCCCGGCCGGACTGACCAGCGACAACTACGCGGGCGAGATCTTCTGGGACGCCGAAACCTGGATGTACCCGAGCCTGCTCGCGTCCCGCCCGGAGCTGGCCAGGTCCATCGTGGACTACCGCTACCGGACCCGCGCCGGAGCCGCCGCCAACGCGAAGAAGCTGGGCTACAAGGGCCTGTTCTACCCGTGGACCAGCGGCAGCAACGGCGACCTGTGGAACGAGTGCCACAGCTGGGACCCGCCGCACTGCAAGACCCAGAACCACCTGATGGGCGACGTGTCCCTGGCCGCCTGGCAGTACTACCTCGCCACCAAGGACACCGCCTGGCTGCGCGAACGCGGCTGGCCGGTGATGAAGGGCATCGCGGAATTCTGGGCGTCCCGCGTCACCCGTAACGCCGACGGCAGCTACTCGATCAAGAACGTGGCCGGGCCGGACGAGTACAGCAACGGCGTCGACGACGGCGTCTTCACCAACGCCGGCGCGGTCACCGCGCTGCGCAACGCCGGACGCGCCGCCGCGCTCCTCGGCCGCCCGGCCCCCGCCGCCTGGAAGGACATCGCCGACCGCATCCGCATCCCGTACGACGCGAAGAACGAGATCTTCAAGCAGTACGACGGGTACCGGAACACGACGATCAAGCAGGCCGACACCGTGCTGCTCATGTACCCGCTGGAATGGCCGATGTCGCAACGCGCCAAGGTCAACACGCTGGACCACTACGCCGGGCTCACCGACCCGGACGGCCCGGCCATGACCGACTCGGTGCACGCCATCGCCGCCGCCGGAGCCGGCGAGCCGGGCTGCTCGACGTACACGTACATGATGCGTTCCATCAGGCCGTTCGTCCGCGGCGCCTTCAACCAGTTCTCCGAGGCGCGCGGCGACAAGGCGGGCGCCGGAGATCCGCACGCCGGATCGCCCGCGCAGGACTTCCTCACCGGCAAGGGCGGATTCCTGCAGACCTTCACCAACGGGCTGACCGGCCTGCGGATGCGCGAGGACCGGGTGCGCCTGGACCCGATGCTGCCGCCGCAGCTGTCCGACGGCGTCACGCTGCGCGGGCTGCGCTGGCAGGGACGTACGTACGACGTGGAGATCGGCGCGCACAGCACGACGGTACGGCTGACGGCCGGAGCGCCGATGCGCGTCGAGTCGCCGGAAGGCGAGCGGGTGGTGAGCCGGAGCGTGCCGCTGACGCTCAAGACCCGCCGGCCCGACCTGGCCGAGACGGACAACGCGGCCCGCTGCGGTACGGCGCGGGCCACGTCCGAAGAGCCCGGCATGTACGCGGGCGCGGCGGTGGACGGCAACGCCGCCACCTCCTGGGTGCCGGACGGCCCCGACGGCAGCGTGACCGTCGACCTCGGCAAGCCCTCCCGCATCGGTCAGATCGCTCCGCACTGGAAGGGCGGCGAGCCCACCTCGTACTTGGCGCAGGTCTCGATGGACGGCAAGCACTGGTACGGCACCGGATATGACGGACGTACGACAGCGCGCTACGTGCGGCTCACGGTGCACGGCGCCGACGCGGCGAAGGACGGCCGGCGTCCCGGTCTCGCGGAGCTGACGGTGCAGAAGGTGCAGGAGAAGTAGGAGAAGTAGGAGAAGGGGAGGCGGGGGAGAGGCGGGAGAAGGGCCGGGAGGGCTGAGGCGGCCCGGCCCAGGGCCCTGGGGCTTCGGCCCTGGGGCCCTGGGCCCGGGCTTTCCCCTCCCTGGCGAGATCCCTGACAAAGTCATTGGTCTGGACCGAAAGTGACCAATCCGTCCCCCGAATGAGACATCCGTGACCGCTTCCGTCACATAGTGTCCGGACACGCACGGTGTGTCTGACCTGGGGAGGGAACTGTGCGTACGGGTGTGAAGTACGTGGTCGGCGGGGTGTTCGCCGCGATGGTGGGTGTGGCCGGCGTGGGCGCGTACAACGTCTACGAGGCGTTCGCCGGCGGGGACTCCGGATCATCCGGCGCCTCGGCCGGTACGACCGCGTCCAGACCCACCGGCCCACCGTCCGAGGACGAAGTGCGCGACACGGCGCGCGACTTTCTCGCGGCCTGGAGCAAGGGCGACACGGAGACCGCCGCCCTCCTGACGGACAACGCCGCGGGCGCGCGCCAGGGCCTGACCGGCTACCGCGACGAGGCGATGGTGTCGAAGGTGACCTTCGAGGTCGGGCGGAGCAGCGGAACGAAGGTTGCGTTCCACGTCACCGCCGAGCTGGCCGTGGGCAAGGACGGAGCGCAGCACTCGACGTGGGCGTACGACTCCGCGCTGCGCGTCGTGCGCGGCAAGACCACCGGCAAGGCCCTCGTCGACTGGCAGCCCGCCGTACTCCACCCGACGCTGCGGCACGGCGAAAGCCTGCGCACCGGCTCCGACGGCGCGCCGCCCGTCAAGGCCGTCGACCGCAACGGCACCGAGCTGGAAGCCGCCGACCTGCCGTCGCTCGGCACCGTACTGCCCGCGCTCCGGGAGAGCTTCGGGGAGAAGGCGGGCGGCGTCCAAGGCATCGAGGTACGCGCCGTGAGCGAGGGCGGCGAGCCGGGCGCGACGCTGCACACCATCGTCAAGGGCCGCGCCGCGACGCTCCGTACGACGCTCGACGCGAACGTGCAGCGGGCCGCCGAGGCAGCCGTCAAGGGCTACCGCGAGGCGTCGGTCGTCGTGGTCAAGCCGGGCAGCGGGGACATCCTCGCGGTGGCCAACAACCGGGCCGACCAGTTCAACGCGGCGTTCCAGGGCCGGCTGGCGCCCGGTTCCACGATGAAGGTCGTCACGGCCGCGATGCTGATGGAAAAGGGCCTGGTCTCCGCGGGCAAGAGCGTGGAATGCCCGAAGTACGCCTCGGCGGGCGGGCGCTCCTTCCACAACCAGGGCATGTTCGAGATCAACGGCGGCACGTTCTCCGACAGCTTCGCGCGCTCCTGCAACACCGCCTTCGTCGGCCTGGCCGACCGGATCTCGGGCACGGACCTCGGCGACGAGGCCCAGCAGGTCTTCGGCCTCGGCCTGGACTGGAAGGTCGGCATCCCGACGTTCGACGGCAGCGTGCCGCAGAGCGACGGGGCGGACACCCCGGCGGCGCTCATCGGCCAGGGCCGCATCCAGGCCAACCCGTTGAACATGGCGTCCGTCGCGGCCACGGCCAAGGCCGGGTACTTCTCCCAGCCGATCCTGGTCTCCCCGGAGCTGGACGGCCGCCCGGTCGCCCGCGCCGGCCGGGCCCTGCCGCCCTCGGTCGCCGCGCAACTGCGGGCCATGATGCGGCGTACGGCCGTGAGCGGCACCGGCGCGCGGGCGATGGCCGGGCTTGGCGGCGACATCGGCGCGAAGACCGGCTCGGCGGAGGCCGATGGCCAGGGCGACGCCAACAGTTGGTTCCTCGGTTACCGCAACGACGCCGCGGCGGCCGCCGTCGTGCAGCAGGGTGGGCATGGCGGCGACGCGGCGGGACCGATTGTCCGAAGAGTGCTCGCGGCGAGCCGCTGAGGGGAAGGGTCGACACTGGGGCGTGCCCGCGTCGGGGCCTGCCCGCATCCCGGGGCGCGCCTGCCCCGGGTGTCGACGAACGGGAGGACCCCTCGTGCGCGTACGTTCCGCGGTTGTTGTCCGTGTCACCGCAGCAGTGCTGGCCGCCGGCTGTCTGACGGCGTGCGCGGAGGGGGCACCGTCGGCGGCCCCGGACCCGGCCGCCCCGGCCTCGACCGCCTCGGACCGGGACGCCGCGGGACCGCGCACGTCCGCCGCTTCGGCACGTACGGGCAAAAGCGGCGCGCCCTCGGACACGGGCGGCCAGGATTCGGGCGGTCAGGCTTCAGGTGATCGGGCTTCGGGCGGGAACGATCGTCCCTCCGCCGCGGACGGCCACGCCTGCTCCCCGTCCGTCTCCCTCGACCGCTACTCCGACGCCCTGGACAAGACCACCTTCCAGGGCACCTTCGTAGGCAACCTCTCCGCCCTCGCCCGCGACACCGACGGTTCGATCGCCGCCCTCTCCGACCGCTCCGTGCTGATCGGCCTGGACGGACGGAGCCACCGGCCGGTACGGACGACCAAGATCAACGACGAGCGCGGCGCGGTTCTCGACGCCGAGGGCCTGGCCGTCGAACCGGGCGGCACCTATCTCGTCTCCTCGGAGACGGAGCCGGCGGTGCGGCGTTACGACCGTTCCGGCGCGCTTCTCGGGCGGCTGCCCGTCCCCGACGCGCTGCGCGTCGAACCGGCCGGACGGGCCCAGGCCAACCAGACCTTCGAAGGCCTTGCGCTCAAGCCCGGCGGCAGCACCCTGACCGCCGCCATGGAAGGACAGCTCAGCGGGGACGGCAAGGACACCGCGGGCCGACCACTGCTGCGCTTCCAGACCTGGCAGCGGCAGAGCGGCGGCTCCGGCTCCGCGCCGTACCGGCTGAGCAGGCAGTACGCGTACCCGATGGACGCCGGACTGGGCGTCTCCGAGATCGCCGCCCTCCCCGACGGCCGGCTGCTCGTCCTGGAACGCGGCTTCACGGCCGGCGTCGGCAACACCGTGCGCCTCTACCTCGCCGACCCGCGCCGGGCCAGTGACGTCAGCGGCGTCGCGAAGCTGCCGGGCGGCAAGGGCGTACGCGCCGCCCGCAAGAAGCTCCTCGCCGATCTCGGCGCCTGCCCTTCCCTGGGCGCCCCCAACCACCAGCCGCAGGCCAATCCGCTGCTGGACAACATCGAGGGCATGACGATCACCGGCACTGCCTCCGGCGGACGGCTGCGCCTCCTGCTGGTCAGCGACGACAACGAGAGCCCGAAGCAGATCACGCGCCTGTACGCCCTGACGGTGCGCCCCGGCGGCCACTGACCCCCGCCCGTCCACGGGCCTTCGCCCCGCCCACTGGCCTCCGCCGCCCCCCACGAACCGGCATCGCGTCCACGAACCGCCGCCCCGAATTGTTGCAGCGGGATGAAATCCGCTGCCCACGGCGTTGCAGCCTCCTGGTGAACGACGAGACGCGGGAGGCAGCGCGTGACGGGGACGGGCAGCGATCCATCAGGACGGGGCGGCTGGGCGCGGCGGCTGACGCGCCTGTGCTGGCAGTACAAGAAGGACGTACTGCTCGCACTCGGCTCGTCACTCGCCGGAATGGGCGTGATGGCCCTCGTCCCGCTCATCCCGAAATTGATCATCGACGATGTGATCGTCAGCCATGAGCGTTCGCTCGCGCCGTGGGCGACCCTCCTGGTCGTCGCCGCGCTCGCCGTCTACGCGCTGACGTACGTCCGCCGCTACTACGGCGGACGGCTGGCGCTCGACGTACAGCACGACCTGCGGACGCGCATGTTCCGCTCGATCGCGCGGCTGGACGGGCACCGGCAGGACGAGCTGAGCACCGGGCAGGTCATCGGCCGTGCCACCAGCGACCTGCAGCTCATCCAGAGCCTGCTGTTCATGCTGCCGATGATGATCGGGAACGTGCTGCTCTTCGCGATCTCCCTGGTCGTGATGGTGGTGCTGTCCCCGCTGCTCACCGTCGTCGCGCTCGCCGTCGCGCCTGCCCTGTGGTTCATCGCCCAGCGCAGCCGTGACCGTCTCTACCCGGCCACCTGGTACGCGCAGGGGCAGGCCGCAGCCGTCGCGGGCGTCGTCGACGGCGCCGTCTCCGGTGTCCGCGTCGTCAAGGGCTTCGGCCAGGAGGCGCAGGAAGCCGGCAAACTGCGTACGGTCAGCCGCCGCCTCTTCGCCGGCCGGCTCCGTACCGTACGGCTCAACGCCCGCTACACCCCCGCCCTCCAGGCCGTGCCCTCCCTCGGGCAGGTCGCCATGCTGGCGCTCGGCGGCTGGCTGGCCACCAACGGACAGATCACTCTGGGCACCTTCGTCGCGTTCTCCACCTACCTCGCCCAGCTCGTCGCGCCCGTACGGATGCTCGCGATGATGCTGACCGTCGGGCAGCAGGCGCGCGCCGGTGTGGAGCGGGTCTTCGAACTCGTCGACACCGAGCCCCTCATAGAGGAGCGCCCGGAAGCGCGCGAACTGCCCGCCGAGGTGCCCGCCACCGTCGAATTCGAGAACGTCTCCTTCGGCTACGGCAACGGCCGCCCCGTCCTGGAAAACTTCTCGCTGCGCATCGAGCCCGGCGAGACCGTCGCCGTCGTCGGCACGTCCGGCAGCGGCAAATCCACCGTCTCGCTGCTGCTGCCGCGCTTCTACGACGTGACCGCGGGCCGGGTCCTGGTCGGCGGCCAGGACGTACGCGACCTGTCCCTCGAATCGCTGCGCGCGGCCATCGGCCTCGTACCCGAGAACAGTTTCCTGTTCTCCGACTCCCTGCGCGACAACATCGCCTACGGGACCCCGGACGCCACCGACGAGCAGATACGTATCGCCGCGCGTGCCGCACAGGCCGACGGCTTCATATCCGCTCTCCCGGACGGCTACGGCACCGAGGTCGGCGAGCAGGGCCTGACCCTGTCCGGCGGACAGCGCCAGCGGGTCGCGCTGGCGCGGGCGATCCTCACCGACCCGCGGCTGCTGGTCCTGGACGACGCGACCTCCGCGGTCGACGCCCGGGTCGAGCACGAGATCCACGAGGCGCTGCGCGGCGTGATGGCCGGCCGTACGACGCTGCTGATCGCGCACCGGGCCTCCACACTCGCCCTCGCCGACCGCGTCGCCGTCCTGGACGGCGGCCGACTGGTCGACATCGGTACCCGCGAGGAGTTGGAGAGCCGCTGCGAGCTGTACCGCCGCCTGCTGACCGACCCGGAGGAACTGGGCGGCACCGAAGGCGATCCGGCGGAGGCGCAACACGGCCCGGCGGGCGCCCAACGCGACCTGGCGAACGCGGCCCCCGACAGCATTACGCCGGATCGCCGCGTCGACGGCACCGCGCCCGACCGCCGCGTCGACGGCATCACCCCCGACCTGTGGGGCCGCGACCGCACCGGCAAGGAAGCGGGCACCGGACCCGACGCCCCCGGATCCTCCGATGCCGCCCCCGGCATGCCCGCCACGCCGGAACTCCTCGCCCAGGTCGCCGCCCTCCCTCCCGCGACCGAGACCCCCGACATCGACGAGGAGCGGGCCGCCCGCCCCGAGAAGTCCTACGGTCTGCGGCGACTCCTGCACGGTTTCGGCGGACCGCTGGCCGTCGCCCTCGCACTGGTAGCCGTGGACGCCGTGGCCGGACTGCTGCTCCCGGTCCTCATCCGGCACGGCATCGACGACGGCGTACGGCGCGCGCAACTGGCGGGCGTCTGGACAGCCGCCGGCCTGGCCCTTTTCGTCGTGCTTGCCCAATGGGTGGCCCAGGTCGGCTCGAACCGCATGACGGGCCGCACCGGCGAACGCGTCCTGTACTCGCTGCGCGTCAAGATCTTCGCGCAGCTCCAGCGCCTCGGCCTCGACTACTACGAGCGCGAACTGACCGGCAAGATCATGACCCGGATGACGACGGACGTGGACGCTTTGTCCACGTTCCTGCAGACCGGCCTGGTCACCGCGGTCGTCTCCGTACTGACCTTCTTCGGCATACTCGTCGCGCTCCTGGTCATCGACGTCCAGCTGGCCCTGGTCGTCTTCGCCACCCTTCCACCGCTGATCATTGGTACGTATTTCTTCCGCAAGCAGAGCGTGAAGGCTTACGAACTGGCCCGTGAACGCATCAGCGTCGTCAACGGCGACCTTCAGGAGAGCGTCGCCGGACTGCGCATCGTGCAGGCGTTCCGCCGCGAACGCAGCGGCGCCGACCGGTTCGCGGAGCGCAGCCACGCCTACCGCGCGGCCCGCGTCCGCGGACAATTCCTGATCTCGGTGTACTTCCCGTTCGTCCAGCTGCTGTCCTCCGTCGCCGCGGCGCTCGTCCTGATCGTCGGCGCCGGCCGGGTGGGCGAGGGCACGCTCACCGCGGGCGCCCTGGTCGCGTACCTCCTCTACATCGACCTCTTCTTCGCCCCCGTACAGCAGCTCTCGCAGGTCTTCGACGGTTACCAGCAGGCCGCCGTCTCGCTCGGCCGCATCCAGGAACTGCTGCGCGAACCGACCACCACGCCGCAGGCCGCGAAGCCGCGCGCGGTGGGCGAGCTGGCGGGCGAAATCGTCTTCGAGGATGTGCATTTCCGGTACGGGGGCGCGGGCGGCGCGGACAGCACGAATGGCGCGGACACTGCGAATGGCGCGGGCAGCGTGGACGGCACGGGCTCCGGGAGTTTTGGAGCTGACGGCTCCGTCTCCGCTGACAGTTCCGGTTCCGCCGGGGCCGGCAGCGCCCCCGGTTCTCTCGGCTCCGACGCCACCGCGCTGTCCGGCATCGACCTGACCATCCCCGCCGGGCAGACCGTCGCCTTCGTCGGCGAGACCGGCGCGGGCAAGTCCACCCTCGTCAAACTGGTGGCGCGCTTCTACGACCCGACCGCGGGCGCCGTCCGCGTCGACGGCACGGACCTGCGCGAACTGGACCTCACCGGCTACCGGCACCGCCTCGGTGTCGTACCCCAGGAGTCCTACCTGTTCGCCGGTACGGTCCGCGACGCCATCGCCTACGGGCGGCCCGACGCCACCGACGCCGAAGTGGAGACCGCGGCCCGCGCGGTCGGCGCGCACGACATGATCGCCGGGCTCGACGGCGGCTACCTCCACGAGGTCGCCGAACGCGGCCGCAACCTCTCCGCCGGACAGCGCCAACTGCTCGCGCTCGCCCGCGCCGAACTCGTCGATCCCGACATCCTGCTGCTCGACGAGGCCACCGCCGCCCTCGACCTGGCCACCGAATCCGCGGTCAACGAGGCCACGGACCGGCTGGCGGGACGCCGTACGACGCTCGTCGTCGCCCACCGTCTGACCACCGCGGCCCGCGCCGACCGGGTCGTGGTCCTGGTCAACGGCCGGATCGCCGAGGACGGAACCCACGCGCAACTCCTGGCCCGCGGCGGCCGGTACGCCGAACTGTGGCGCACGTTCACGGGCGAGGAGGAGCCGGTGGCGGCCTGAGGGACGGCGGCGGTGGCCGGTCGCCGGCGGCTGCAGTGATCCGTTGGCGGTTGCCGCTGTGGCGGCGGCTGCTCGATGCCCGCCGCCGCTAGCAACCGGAGGCCGTGAGGAACCGGCCGTGAGGAGTCACCGCACCGTGTCGGTCGCCGAACGTCGTGACGACGGCACTGTCGGTCGCCGTGACGGCGGATCACCGGCCCCGCGAAAAGAAGGGGCTGGTGGGACCGTTGTCGCGCCGATAGGTTCACCCCGACCTTTGCTATCCCAAGGGGAGGGTGCAATGCGCAAGGCCATCAGATGCCTGCTGTCTCTCGCGGTGCTCATAGGCACGGCGAGCGCGGGCACGGCGTCGGCGACCGCGGCCACCGCCGCCAAGCCGAAGGCGACCGACATCAAGGACCGGATTCTCAAGATTCCGGGGATGAGTCTCGTCCAGGAGAAGCCGGTCGACGGCTACCGCTTCTTCGTCCTGAACTACACCCAGCCGATCGACCACCAGCACCCCTCCAAGGGGACCTTCCAGCAGCGGCTGACCCTGCTGCACAAGTCCGTCGACCGGCCCACGGTCTTCTTCACCTCCGGCTACAACGTCAGCACGGACGTGCGGCGCAGCGAGCCGACGCAGATCATCGACGGCAACCAGGTGTCGATGGAATACCGTTACTTCACGCCGTCGCGGCCCCAGCCCGCCGACTGGAAGAAGCTCAACATCCGGCAGGCCGCCAACGACCAGCACCGCATCTTCAAGGCGCTGCACCGGATCTACGACCAGAACTGGATCTCCACCGGCGGCAGCAAGGGCGGCATGACCGCGACGTACTACCGCCGCTTCTTCCCGGACGACATGGACGGCACCGTCGCCTACGTCGCGCCGAACGACGTCAACAACAAGGAGGACTCGGCCTACGACCGGTTCTTCCGTAACGTCGGCACGGCGCAGTGCCGCGCCGACCTGGCGGCGGTGGAGCGCGAGGCGCTGCTGCGCCGCGGCGAGATCGTCAAGCGCTACGCGAAGTGGGCGCAGGACAACAAGCAGACCTTCAACCTCGTCGGCAACATCGACAAGGCTTACGAAGTCCTCGTCACCGACCTGGTATTCGGCTTCTGGCAGTACCAGCCGGCCGCCACCGCCTGCGCCGAGGTGCCCAAGAAGACCGCCACCACGGACGAACTGTGGAAGTGGATCGACAAGGTCGGCGGCTTCAACAGCTACACCGACCAGGGCCTTGAGACCAACATCCCGTACTACTACCAGGCGGGCACCCAGCTCGGTGAGCCCGGCTACAAGTACGACCACCTCAAGGACCTGCTGCGCTACCCGGGCATCAACAACTCCCGTTCCTTCGTGCCGCGCGACATCCCCATGAGCTTCGACAAGAACGCGATGCCCGACGTGGACCGCTGGGTGCGCCACCACGCCGAGCGCATGATGTTCGTGAACGGCGAGTGGGACCCGTGGAGCTCCGAGCCGTTCCGGCTGGGTTCCGGCTCCGAGGACTCGTACGTTTTCAAGGTCCCCGGCGGCAACCACGGCTCCAACATCGCGAAGCTGCGGGAGGCCGACCGCAAGGAGGCGACCGAGGCGCTGCTCGACTGGGCGGGCGTCGACGCGCCGCAGGGTGCCAAGACCGCTCCGCTGGCTCCGTTCAACAAGAAGCTGGACAAGCGGGACGACACGCAGAAGATGCAGATGCTGCGCCCGTGACGCAAAACGGTTAAGAGGCCGGCCGGCCCGGGACCCACGGGTCGGCCCCGGCCTGAAGGGCCACGCTGAAGGATCACGCTCGCCCTCGGTCGTGGTCCATCACCGACACATCACAGGCGGCGGGCGCACCCGATCGATGCCCCGCCGCCAAGTTGTACGTACAAATCCGTGTCGGCCGGACAGACGGAACGGGCGCGGACCGCGGCCGTCACTTTGAACCGCGGCGCCCGCGCCCCGGTACCGTCGCAGGCCGTCTCCTTCACCTCGCCCTGCCGCAGCGGGCGGACGCAGTCCCCGACGATGGTGCGCGGCCCGCCGCCCCCGCCCGGGTCCCCCGGATGCGGCGCCTCCAGGTTGCGCATACAGGCGTAGCCCTGCGGAACGGCACCGTCGCCGTTCTCGTCGGAGTCCGGCCGGCGTTCGCTGATGTGCAGGACGAAGTCCGTACGTTCCGGGCACAGCGGGCCCTGCGCCTGCGGGCCGTCGTACCGGGCCAGCACCAGGGCCGCGGCCTTCTCACTTCGACAGGACACTTGGTGGAAGACGGCGCGCCCCCGGGTGCTGCACGTGCCTCGGGCGAGAAACGTGACCACCGGAGTCGGTGACGCGGCTGTCGCGCCGGCATTCCTGTCCGGCGCCGTGCCACCGCCCTCGCGCTGGCATGCAGTCAGAGCGGCGAGCAGCAGAGCTGCAATCGCGCAGCCCAGCGCGCCCCCGCCGTGCCCCCTGAACCCGCGCATCGCGGCCCCCCTGCGTTCCCCGGTGCGTGCACACCAGCGTGACCCGCCCATTCAGGCGCACGCCAGGCGTAACGGACGCATTGCGCACGAGGTACGGGGCGCGCAGTACGAACTGCTCCGAGGCCGGCGGTACAAGGGCCGTACGGGGGCCACTCGATAGCCGTACGAGGGTCACGCGCGGGCTGCATGGGGGACTCACGCGCGTCGTACAGGAGTCGCGCGCGGGCCGTACGGGGCCACGCGCGGACCTACAGGTGTCACGCGCGCACTGTACGGAGGCCGATTCCGTAGCCCCGCGCCCAGGGCCCGACGCCCCGTACGGGTGCGCATCCCGCTCGCCGGACGCGCACCCCGACTCCGCCCCACGCCGGTTGCCCGGCCCTGTCGGCCGCTCAGTACGAGAGCCCGTACCCGACCGGATAGAGAACAGTCCCCGGCGCGTCGGCACGCATCACCGGAACCGGCAGCTTCCCCTCCGGGTCGCGCCGCCCGGCGATCACCCGGGCCGCGGCACGCAGTTCCACGTCCGTCCATGAATAGCTGGCCAGTGCCGCCCGTACGTCTCTGAGCTGCGCGATGTCGTACGGGTTGCGCACCGCCAACTGGACGACCGGTTTGCCGGTGCCCAGCAGCGCGTCGACCAGGGCGCGCTGCGACGAGGACGACGTGACGTTGTACGTCGCCACGACCACCGCGTCGTGTTCACGGAGCGCCTCCACAGCCCGGTCGATCTGTTCCCGGGTGGGTGCGGTGCCGGTGGAGAGCGCGGCTGCTGTGAAACCCAGCTGCTTGAAGGTTTCTGCGAGCACCTTGGTCGGTGGCCCGCCGGTCCCGGACGGCGACGCCGGGTCGGCGCCGACCACCAGCAGACGCGGCTGCGCCCGCCGGGACAGCGGCAACAGCCGGCCGTCGTTGACGAGCAGCGTCGTGGTGCGGTCCGCGATCCGGTCCGCCGTGGCCAGATGCCGCCGCGTACCGACCGTACGGTCCACCGCCCGGTGCGTCGTGTACGGATCGTCGAACAGTCCCCGGCGTTCCTTGAGCCCCAGGATGCGGAACAGTTTCTCGTCGACGGCGCGCTCGCTCAGCTCACCGGTCCGTACCGCCTTGAGCACGCTCGCGAAGGCGACGGCGATGTCCGGCGGATTGAGCAGCTGGTCGACGCCCGCCTGGAGCGCGAGCACCGGTACCCGGGCGTCGCCGTACTTGGTCCGCACGCCCTCCATGCCGAGCGAGTCGGTCACGACCACGCCGTCGTAACCGAGGCGCTCGCGCAGGATGCCGGTGAGGATCGGGCGGGACAGCGTGGCCGGGTCCTCGCTCGCGTCGAAGGCGGGCACGACGATGTGCGCCGTCATGATCGAATCGATGTCGGCCGCGATGGCGGCCCGGAACGGTGGTGCGTCCAGCCGTTCCCACTCCTCGGCCGTGTGGCGGATGTAGGGCAGGCCGACGTGGCTGTCGGTGTCGGTGTCGCCGTGACCGGGGAAGTGCTTGGCCGTCGCGGCCACCCCGGCGTCCTGGTAGCCCCGCACCTCGGCGGTGACCAGCCGCGCCACCGCCTTCGGATCGGAGCCGAAGGACCGTACGCCGATCACCGGATTCGCGGCGTTGACATTCACGTCGGCGACCGGCGCGTAGTCCTGCCGGATGCCCATCGCGTACAGCTCCTCGCCCGCGATCCGGCCGGCCGTACGGGCGTCCTCGCGCGAGCGGCCGGCGCCGAGCGCCATCGCGCCGGGGAAGAGCGTGGCGGGCGCGCCGATCCGTGCCACTATGCCGTGCTCCTGGTCGGTGGAGATCAACAGCGGTACGGGGAGGCGCTGGTCGGCGGCGGCCCGCTGGATGCCGTTGGAAAGGTCGGCGATCTGGTGGGGCTCGCGGGTGTTGTGCGCCCAGCCGAAGTAGATGATGCCGCCGAGGTGGTACTTGGCGATCAGTTCGGCGGCGTTGGAGACGCCCATCTCCTTGCGGTTGGCCTCGGCGTCGGCCGGGTCCGGGTCGGTCGCGGAGTGCCCGTAGACCCGCATCACGAACAGTTGCCCGACCTTTTCCTCCAGGCTCATCCGGGAGACGAGCCGGGCCGCGCGGGTACGGGCGCCGGCGTGGGAGGCCCCGGCGGCGCGCGGGCCGGAAGTGGCGGCGTGAACGGCGGCGCCGCCCGTACCCATGGCACAGGCGGCGGCCGCGGCGGTGGTCAGGACGGTACGTCTGGAGTGCATCTGCGCTCCTTCCGGAGGGCTTCCTCGCCGAGTGCTGCCCCGGCGACGTGAAGGAAACTTCCAAGAAGTCACGGATAGTCGGAAAAGTATTGCCGGTCAATGCTCGGCGGCTCTGCCAGTCGGGGGACCATGCGACGCGTACGGAGAAAGCGCGTACGGGAAGCGCATTCGCAGAGACGCGTACCGAGGTGACGAGCCCAAAGCGAGCGCGCTCACAGTGGTCGCGCTGGTGGACAACGTGCTCGCAGAGAGCGCGCCCGCAGAGGACGCGCGTGACGAAGGCAGGCAGGCGCAGCTGCCGCGCGCGACCGGGCACGGTGACGCCGCGTGCCGGTGATCCGCCACCGGCGCGTTTGGAGGGGGGTGCACCGGTGGCGGGTGCTGCCGGCCGCAGGCGGCGGAGAGGGTGGTCAGCAACGCAGCCAGCAGCGAGGCCGACACCGCTCTGCGGGGTCATACAGCACACCGTTTTGACGGTCGGCGGCTCGGGTGGGTTCCCCGGTTCGGCGCGATTACGGGAAATGGTACGGATGTGGGGGGATGTGCTGTTGATGCGGACACAGGCGGTGTCAAGGCGTCACCGAGTAAGCCTGCGTACGCCGGAGAGCATCCGATTACGTCCAACTACGCCCAGGTACGTCCATGGAGTGCCGCTCTACGCGGCGCGTCGCAGTTGCGCCGACAGGACGCCATAAACCCGCGCGCGGCAAACGAACGCGGGCGCACCGGAGCCGCGGAGACCGCGAGCCTTAAGACGCCGCCGACACCAGTCGCTCCAGGTGCTCGCGCCCCGCGCTCAGCATTCGGGGCAGGTCGTCGGCCCGCGGGTACCACCGCTTCTCGTACTCCCAGCACAGCCAGCCGTCCCACTGCGCGCGGGCGAGTTCACCGATGCAGTCGGCCAGAGGGACCGCGCCGGCGCCGAGCGGCAGGGGAGTGGTGTCCTCGGCCGAGGCAACGTCCTTGACCTGCACGAATCCGAGATACGGAGAGAGCGCGGCGAACGTGTCGGCCGGAGCCTCGCCGGCCCGCCACGGATGGAGCACATCCCAGAGCGCGCCGATGTGCCGGTGGCCCACAGGCCCCAGAATCCGCGCCGCGTCGGCACCGCGGGGGTGTGAATCGTGCGTCTCCAGGAGAACGCGTACGTCCCGCTCCGCCGCGAACGGTGCGACCGCCGCCAAGTGCCGGGCCGCGTCCGCATCGGCCTCCCCGGCAGGCCGGTCACCACCGCCGGGGAACACCCGAACGAACTTCGCTCCCAGATCCGAAGCCAACACAACCAGCTCCGTCAGCTCCGCCGCCAGCTCCTCTTCCCCACGCTCGTCATGGGCCGCGGCCACCCGTGCGTACCCGGATACCGCCAAGATCTCCACACCGGCTTCGGCGAACTGCTGACGTACCGCTGCCCGTTCATGCAGCCCGATGCGCGGATGCACCTGCTCCTCGGGGTGGGCCCGCAGCTCCACCCCACCGAATCCGGCGCCGGCCGCCAGTCGCACGACCTCGCCCACCGGCATCCCGGGCACTCCGAGTGTCGAGAACGCATATCGCATATCGCTCATGAGAACCATGTGAACACAGATCAGAGCGGCAAACGCCAGTCCTGTCCGACGAGATCCCTGCCGAAACTGTGGTGCGGCCTCTCGGCGACCAGCTCGAAGCCCGCGCGCTCGTACAGGACGCGGGCCGCGCTCAGGACGGAGTTCGTCCACAGGACCAGTTCGCGGTAACCGGCCTCGCGGGCGAAGTCGACGCAGGCGGACACGAGCGCCCGGCCGACGCCGTGCCCGCGCGCTTCCGGCTCGACGAGGAGCAATCGCAACCGGGCTGTACGGGGTGGCGCCCCGTCCGCCAGCTCAGCGGCCGCTTCGACGCCATCTCGTACGCACATGACCGCGCCCACCCGCTCGCCGTCCAGTTCGGCCAGCCAGGTGCGGTCCCAGCGCGAGTCGTAACGCTCGGCGTACTCGGCGACGATACGGGCCACCAGCGCCTCGTAAGTGAGGTCGAACCCGTACTCCCGCGCATACAGAACGGCGTTGCGCTGCACCATCCAGCCGAGGTCGCCGGGCTCCTGGGTGCGGAGCCGCAACACCGGTTCCGGGCGCTGCGCCGTGTCGCCGAGCAGCTCCCGCACGGTCGCCATGGACTCTGTGAGCCGCGCCCGGTCCGAGTGGGTGAGGTGCTTGATGAGCGTTCTCGCGGAGCCGCGTGAACGCTCTTCCAGAATTTCCGCGGTCGCACGGCCGTGCTCGGTGAGCCTGATGCGCTGCCGCCGACCGTCCCGCTCCGAGGGACCGCGGGTGATCAGCCCGTTCTCCTCGAATCTGGTGAGCAGCCTGCTGAGGTAGCCCGCGTCCAGGGAGAGCGAGGTGCGCAGATCGGCGGCGTCCACACGGGGAGAGTGGGCGACCTCGTACAGGACGCGGGCCTCGGTGAGGGTGTACGGGGTGTAGAGGTGGCGGCCGTAGTCGAGGGCGCCTATGAGGTTCGTGTAGAAGCGGTTGAACCTGCGGATCTCCTGGACCTCTGGGCCTGCCATGGCGCACCCCGTCCTACCGTTGACTCAGTCAAGGTTGACTGAGTCAAGAGTAAGGTACGGATGTCGACTCGCGCGCCATCAATTCGGCGCGAATCGTGGCGACTTCCCCCGGCGGCGATGCCTCGCGCCCCATCGCCAGCCGCCCGGCCCGCGCGCCGGCTTCCTGGAGCGGCAGCCGTACGGTGGTGAGCGCCGGGGCCGCGTCCGCGCTGAACGGCAGGTCGTCGAAGCCCGCCACGGAGATGTCGCCGGGTATCCGTAGGCCCTGGTCGCGCAGGGCGGCGCACACTCCGAGCGCGGCGGTGTCATTGGCCGCGACCACGGCCGTCAAGGAGGGGTCGCGGCGCAGCAGTTCCAGAGCGGCGTCGTAACCGGCGGAGCGGTCGTAGGCGCCGTGGACGGTGCGGTGGGCCGGGTCGGGGATGCCGTGCCCGGCGAGGGCGGCACGGTGGCCCTCCAGGCGGTGGCGGGTGGTGGTACGGCCGGCCGGTCCCGCGACGTACCCGATTCGCCGATGGCCGAGGGCGATGAGGTGCTCGGTCAGGCGTCGGGCGCCGCCGCGGTTGTCGAAGGCGAGGGTGACGGGGGAGGGGGCGGCGGGCGAAGTGAGCACGGAGGAGGAAGTAGTCGGTGCTCCCGTGGCGGCGTCCCGGGCATCGGGCGCTCCGGGGACGGGGCGCGCGCCCGCGACCGACTCGGCCTCGGCCCCACGGGCTTCCGGCCTCATGGGGGGACGCCCGCACAGCACCACTCGGGTGCCGGCCGCGGCGAGCCGCGCCAGCGCAGCCGAGACGGCCGCGACGTGATCCGGGTCCTCCACGGCGCCACCGGTCAGAACGACCGCTGCCGCGCGTTGGCGCTGGAGCAGCGTGAGGTAGGTGAGTTCGCGCTCCGGAGAGCCGCCGGTGTTGCACACCACGGCCAGTTTTTCGTCGGCCGGTACGAGTCCGTACGCGCTCCCGGGACGGTGGTACGTATCGCCGTCACCCGTTCGGGTGCCTGCTCCGCCCGCAGTCCGTCGCCCCGCGCCGCCGCTCATCTCGGACTGTACGGCCGAGGCGATGATTCCGAAGAACGGATCGGCGATGTCGTTGACGAGGATGCCCACCAGGTCGGAGGTGGCGGCGGCCAGCGCACTGGCCGGGCCGTTGACCACGTACTCCAGGTCCGTGACGGCGCGCAGTACGCGAGCGCGGGTGTTCTCGGCGACCGGGTAGTTGCCGTTCAGTACGCGCGAGACGGTCGCCGTCGAAACCCGCGCCCGCGCCGCAACATCCGCCAGCGTCACCGCCATCGGTCGACCCGCCCCCTGTCGTGCCCCTTGTCCTTGCCTTGCACGGCAGGCTAGCTTCTCCCGCGATGGAAAGCGCTTACTATCCGTTTCTGGTCCGCGCTCACCGTCGGATGTCCCACCGTTGTCATGAGCTGTCATCCGCCGTCATCCGCTCGCCGTACGCGCCGCCGCTCCACCAGAGCGCCCGCCACGCGAGCCGAGGTCTCCAGAAGGAAGGGCCGGACCGTGACACGCAAGACCGTACGTATCGCCATGAACGGCGTGACCGGGCGCATGGGCTACCGCCAGCACCTGGTGCGCTCCATCCTCGCGCTGCAGGAACAGGGCGGCCTGGACCTCGGTGACGGCACGGTGATCTGGCCCGAACCGATTCTCGTGGGCCGTACCGAACACAAGCTGCGGGCGCTTGCCGAACGCCACGGCCTGGATCACTGGAGCACCGATCTGGACGCGGCGCTCGCCGACGACAGCGTCGACATCTACTTCGACGCCCAGGTCACTGCCGCGCGTGAGGCGGCCGTGAAGAAAGCGATTGCTGCCGGGAAGCACCTGTACTGCGAGAAGCCCACCGCCACCGCCCTCGACGGCGCGCTGGAGCTGGCCCGCCTGGCCGACGAAGCCGGCGTCAAGCACGGCGTCGTGCAGGACAAGCTCTTCCTCCCTGGCCTGCTCAAGCTGCGCCGCCTGGTCGAAGGCGGCTTCTTCGGCCGCATCCTGTCCGTACGCGGCGAGTTCGGATACTGGGTCTTCGAAGGCGACTGGCAGCCGGCGCAGCGCCCGTCCTGGAACTACCGCGCCGAGGACGGCGGCGGCATCGCGGTCGACATGTTCCCCCACTGGGAGTACGTCCTGCACGAACTCTTCGGCCGCGTCCGGACCGTACAGGCGCAGATCACCACCCACGTGCCGCGCCGCTGGGACGAAAACGGCACACCTTACGAGGCCACCGCGGACGACGCGGCGTACGGAATCTTCCAACTGGACGGCGGCATCGTCGCGCAGATCAATTCTTCGTGGGCGGTGCGGGTCCACCGTGACGAGTTGGTCGAGTTCCAGGTGGACGGTACGGAAGGCTCCGCCGTCGCGGGATTGCGCGGGTGTCGCGTCCAGCACCGTGCCGCGACGCCCAAACCGGTCTGGAATCCGGACGTCCCGGCAACCGAGCCGTTCCGCGACCAGTGGCAGGAGATCCCGGAAAACGCGGACTTCGACAACGGCTTCAAGGCGCAGTGGGAACTGTTCCTGCGCCACGTCGTACGGGACGAGCCCTGGCGCTGGGACCTGGCGGCGGGTGCGCGTGGTGTCCAGCTCGCCGAACTCGGGCGCAGGTCGTCGGCGGAAGGCCGCCGCCTGGACGTGCCGGAGCTGCGGCGATGAACGCGAGCTCATACCCCGCGGCGCCGCTCACCTCCCGTACCGTCTTCGCGGCCGCCCACGTGGTCGCCGATCCGTTCGCCGATACCGCCCCCGACGGCCCTGCTGTCATCGACTGGGACGCCACCATGGCCTTCCGCCATCATCTGTGGTCGCACGGCCTGGGCGTGGCCGAGGCCATGGACACCGCGCAGCGCGGCATGGGCCTCGACTGGCCCGCGGCGGCCGAGCTGATCCGCCGCTCTGCCGCCGAAGCGGTTGCGGTGGGCGGGCGCATCGCCTGCGGCGCCGGCACGGACCAACTGGGCGCGGCAGCGGTGAGCCTGGCCGATATTCGTGCCGCTTACGAGGAGCAACTGACGCTTGTCGAGGGGGCAGGCGCGCAGGCCGTTGTCATGGCCTCCCGGCAACTCGCCGCGGTAGCCGCTGGCCCGGAACCGTACATGGACATCTACGGAAGCCTGCTGCGCCAGGCCGCCGAGCCGGTGATTCTCCACTGGCTCGGCCCGATGTTCGACCCTGCTCTGCAGGGCTACTGGGGCAGTACGGACCTGGACACCGCGACCGAGACGTTTCTGCAGATCATCACCACACACGCCGACAAGGTGGACGGCGTGAAGGTGTCGTTGCTGGACGCCGACCGCGAGATCCAGCTGCGCCGTCGTCTCCCGGACGGGGTGCGCTGCTACACGGGCGACGACTTCCACTACCCCGAGCTGATCGCAGGCGACGCTCACGGCTTCAGCGACGCCCTGCTGGGCATCTTCGATCCGATCGCTCCATTGGCGGCCGACTCCGTACGCCTTCTCGACGCCGGTGATACGGCCGGCTTCCGCAAGCTGCTGGATCCGACCGTCTCCCTCTCCCGCCACCTCTTCCAGGCGCCGACGCGTTACTACAAGACCGGCGTGGTCCTGCTTGCCTGGCTCGCGGGACACCAGACCCATTTCACGATGGTGGGCGGTCTCCAGTCCGCGCGCTCGTTGCCTCACCTGAAGCGCGCATATGAACTGGCCGACAGCATCGGCCTGTTCCCAGACCCCGACCTGGCGTTGGCTCGTATGCGTCAACTGACGTCGGTGTACGGAGGTGTGGCATGAGCGGCTCTCCTCCAAACAGATCGGCAGGCCGAGACGCACCCTCTCCCCGCTTCAGCATCAACCAACAGACCGTCAAACAGTGGTCCCTGCCCGAGCTCGCCGACGGCTGCGCCGCAGCTGGAGTACGCGGCGTCGGCCTGTGGCGCGCTCCGGTGCAGGAGTACGGAGTGGCCGCTGCCGCCCGGCTCGTACGGGATGCGGGCCTGACCGTCACCAGTCTGTGCCGCGGCGGTTTCTTCACAGCCCTCGACCCCAAGGAGCGCGCGGACGCGCTGGCCGACAACCGGGCCGCCATCGACGAGGCAGCCGCCCTCGGCACCAACACTCTCGTCCTGGTCTCCGGAGGACTGCCGTCGGGCAGCCGCGACCTGCACGGCGCCCGGGAACGGGTCGCCGACGCGTTGGGTGAACTCATGCCGTACGCGGCCGAGTCGGGCGTACGGCTCGCTATCGAACCGTTGCACCCCATGTACGCGGCGGACCGCTGTGTCGTCTCCACCCTCGACCAGGCCCTGAGCCTCGCCGAGCGGTTCCCGGCCGAGTGGGTGGGCGTGGTCGTGGACACGTACCACCTGTGGTGGGACGACACGATCGGCTCACAGATCCGACGTGCGGGCGCCGGGGGCCGGATCGCGGCCTTCCAAGTCGCGGACTGGGTGACGCCGTTGCCCGCCGGCGTGTTGCTCGGGCGTGGTCAACTCGGCGACGGCGTGGTGGACCTGCGATGGTTCCGCGAGCAAGTCGACGCCTGCGGATACCGGGGGCCCATCGAGGTCGAGATCTTCAATCCGGCGCTGTGGGAACGGCCGGGTGCCGAGGTGCTCGCCGAGGTTCTCCAGCGGTTCGACGCCCACGTCATGCACGTCAGGTAACGATGAGATAACGCACCGAATCCGTGCAACCGTTCCCGGGCCGGGTGGGTCGTACTTGTCGTCAGGCTCCCGAGGGGAGAGGGAACCGGGGGGATCCGAGGGGGGATCAGGGGGCCGAGCGGAGGGGGAATCGAGGGGTCCGGTCATCGAACCGGGCCCCTCGAAGTGTCTGCCGCAGCGGCCTCCGCCGAGTTATCCACAGGCCCGAACGCGATGTCGGAGCCTGGCGGTACGGTCGGTTCATGTTCATTCCAGCCGTGGTCGAAGGGGTCCTGGAGCGGATCACCTACGCCAATGAGGAGACCGGTTACACGGTCGCCCGTGTGGACACGGGCAGCTCCGGCGAACTCCTCACTGTCGTCGGGTCGCTGCTGGGTGCCCAGCCGGGGGAGTCGCTGCGACTGGAGGGCCGCTGGGGCTCCCATCCGCAGTACGGGCGGCAGTTCGTCGCCGAGAACTACACCACTATCTTGCCCGCCACGATCCAGGGCATACGGCGCTACCTAGGCTCCGGCCTCATCAAGGGCATCGGCCCGGTCATGGCCGACCGCATCACCGAGCACTTCGGCCTGGACACCCTCGACGTCATCGAGAAGGAACCGAAGCGCCTCGTCGAGGTGCCCGGCCTCGGCCCGAAACGCACGAAGCTGATCGGCGACGCCTGGGAAGAGCAGAAGGCCATCAAGGAGGTCATGATCTTCCTCCAGGGGGTGGGCGTCTCCACCTCCATCGCGGTGCGCATCTACAAGAAGTACGACGACGCCTCGATCTCCGTCGTCAAGAACCAGCCATACCGCCTCGCCGCCGACGTCTGGGGCATCGGATTCCTGACCGCCGACCGCATCGCGCAGGCCGTCGGCATCCCGCACGACAGTCCGGAGCGCGTCAAGGCGGGCCTGCAATACGCCCTCTCGCAGTCCACCGACCAGGGGCACTGCTATCTCCCGGAAGAGGACCTGATCGCCGCGTCGGTCAAGTTGCTCCAGGTCGACACGGGGCTGGTCATCGACTGTCTGGCCGAGCTGGCGGCGGACCCGGAAGGCGTCGTCCGCGAGGCCGTACCGTCCCCGGACGGCGGCGACCCGATCACCGCCGTCTATCTGATCCCCTTCCACCGGGCCGAGATCTCCCTCGCGGCGCAGCTGCTACGGCTGCTGCGGACGCACGAGGACCGGATGCCGTCCTTCCGGACCGTCGAGTGGGACAAGGCTCTGGCCTGGTTGGCCAGCAGGACGGGTGCCACGCTGGCGCCCGAGCAGGAGGCCGCCGTACGGCTGGCGCTCACCGAGAAGGTCGCCGTCCTCACCGGCGGGCCGGGGTGCGGCAAGTCGTTCACAGTCCGCTCGGTCGTGGAGCTGGCCCGTGCCAAGAAGGCGAAGGTGCTGCTCGCGGCTCCCACGGGCCGGGCCGCCAAACGCCTCTCGGAGCTGACGGGCGTCGAGGCGTCCACGGTGCATCGCCTGCTGGAGCTCAAACCGGGCGGGGACGCCGCGTACGACAAGGACCGACCGCTCGACGCCGACCTGGTGGTGGTCGACGAGGCGTCCATGCTCGACCTGCTCCTCGCCAACAAGCTCATCAAGGCGGTGCCGCCGGGAGCCCACCTCCTTCTGGTGGGGGACGTGGACCAGCTTCCCTCGGTGGGGGCGGGCGAGGTGCTGCGCGATCTGCTCGCGGAGAACTGCCCGGTCCCGGCCGTACGCCTCACCCGCATCTTCCGCCAGGCCCAGCACTCCGGCGTGGTCACCAACGCCCACCGCATCAACGAGGGTGTGCTGCCGATCGTGCAGGGGATGACCGATTTCTACCTCTTCGCCTCGGAGGACTCCGAGGAAGCCGGCCGGGTCACGGTCGACGTGGTCGCCCGCCGTATCCCCGCGAAATTCGGCCTGGACCCGCGGCGGGACGTCCAGGTGCTCACCCCCATGCACCGCGGTCCGGCCGGCGCCGGCACGCTGAACGGACTCCTCCAGCAGGCCCTCACCCCGGCCCGGCCCGATGTGCCGGAGCGGCGCTTCGGGGGCCGGGTGTTCCGGGTAGGCGACAAGGTGACGCAGATCCGCAACAACTACGAGAAGGGTCACAGCGGAGTCTTCAACGGCACGGTCGGCGTCGTCACCAAGATCAACAGTGATGAGCAGTCGCTGATGGTGCTCACGGACGAGGACGAGGAGATCTCGTACGATTTCGACGAGCTGGACGAGCTGGCGCACGCCTACGCGGTGACCATCCACCGTTCCCAGGGCAGCGAGTATCCGGCAGTGGTGATTCCGGTCACCACCGGCGCTTGGATGATGCTGCAGAGAAACCTGCTCTACACGGCCGTCACCCGGGCAAAGAAACTGGTGGTGCTGGTCGGCTCGCGCAAGGCTCTGGGCCAGGCTGTACGCACCGTATCCGCCGGTCGGAGGTGGACCGGACTGCGTCACCGACTTGTCGGCGCGGTGCGTGGTCACCTCTTCCCCAAACGGGGCGAAGGGGAGCAGGATGGGCATCTGAAGCGGCACTGAGTGCCGCCCGGAGGCCCTATGGCCGACCCCGAGTGCACAGCCAAGGTCCAAATGGGGGAAGGTATAGGCAGTCAGGGCACCTCGAAGAAGAGGCACAACGTCGGTGAGGGATGACGTGAGCGACAACTCTGTAGTACTGCGTTACGGGGACGGCGAATACAGCTACCCGGTCGTCGACAGCAGTGTCGGCGACAAGGGCTTCGACATCTCGAAGCTGCGCGCCCAGACCGGTCTGGTGACCCTGGATTCCGGTTATGGCAACACTGCCGCGTACAAATCCGCGATCACCTATCTGGACGGTGAGAACGGGGTTCTTCGGTACCGCGGTTACCCGATCGAGCAGCTCGCAGAGCGCAGCACGTTCGTCGAGACCGCCTACCTGCTGATCAACGGTGAGCTGCCCACCGTCGACCAGCTGGCGACCTTCAAGCAGGACATTACGTACCACACCCTGCTCCACGAGGACGTCAAGCGGTTCTTCGACGGCTTCCCGCGGGACGCCCACCCGATGGCGATGCTGTCCTCCGTGGTCAGCGCGCTGTCGACGTTCTACCAGGACAGCCACAATCCGTTCGACGAGCGGCAGCGCCACATCTCGACGATCCGGCTGCTGGCCAAGCTGCCGACGATCGCTGCGTACGCGTACAAGAAGTCGGTCGGCCACCCGGTGGTCTACCCGCGCAACGACCTCGGCTACGTCGAGAACTTCCTGCGCATGACCTTCTCGGTGCCGGCCGCCGAGTACGACCTCGACCCGGTCGTGGTCAACGCTCTGGACAAGCTGCTCATCCTGCACGCGGACCACGAGCAGAACTGCTCGACCTCCACCGTGCGCCTGGTCGGCTCCTCGCAGGCGAACCTGTTCGCCTCGATCTCGGCCGGCATCAACGCGCTGTGGGGCCCGCTGCACGGCGGCGCCAACCAGTCGGTGCTGGAGATGCTGGAGGGCATCCAGCGCGACGGCGGCGACGTCGACTCCTTCATCCGCAAGGTGAAGAACAAGGAAGACGGCGTGAAGCTCATGGGCTTCGGGCACCGCGTCTACAAGAACTTCGACCCCCGGGCGAAGATCATCAAGGCGGCGGCGCACGATGTCCTCTCGGCGCTCGGCAAGTCCGACGAGCTGCTGGACATCGCCCTCAAGCTGGAGGAGCACGCGCTGTCCGACGACTACTTCGTCGAGCGCAAGCTCTACCCGAACGTGGACTTCTACACCGGTCTGATCTACCGGGCCATGGGCTTCCCGACCGAGATGTTCACCGTGCTCTTCGCGCTCGGCCGGCTGCCCGGCTGGATCGCCCAGTGGCACGAGATGATCAAGGAGCCGGGTTCCCGCATCGGCCGTCCGCGCCAGATCTACACCGGGGTCGTCTCGCGCGACTTCGTCCCGGTCGAGGAGCGCTGAGGCGCTCTCGGTATCCGGGACAGCTGCTGACCGGCCGGCCGCCCGCACGGCGGCCCGGGCCGGTCCGTCCAGCAGAAAGCGCCCCGCCTCCAGATCCCCCCACGGGTCCGGAGCGCGGGGCGCTTCCCTTGTTCCCCGGGTCGGATTCCCCCCACGGGATCCGTCCGGGCGCTTCACGGCGAGTAGCGCGATCTGCCGGGACGCGCACGTACGGGAGGGCCGCTCAAAGCTCCCCGGGCACGTCGCCCCGGCCACGCGTTGCCGGGCAAAGTCCCCCAAGACCAGCCTGGCCGTTGCGGTACAGGCCCCGCCGAGGTGCCTGCACCGCACGGTTAGACTCGCCACCCCCCACAATGGTTACGTTCCAATCGCTGTGATCTGGGTCTCTTGCCATAACTGGGCGAATACGGTCAAGGGCCTCGATCTGGAGATCGAGGCCCTTCTGTATGGGTGTTGTGTCGGTTGTAGGGGAATTGTGAAGGCGAAAAAATCTCGCGCCGCACACATCCGTCAGCGGAAGTGCCGCAACCGGAGACTGTTGCTGACCACGAAGACCGATGAGAAGGCCATTGCCGCCCCCGCGATCATCGGATTGAGCAGACCGGCCGCGGCGAGCGGGATCGCCGCGACGTTGTAGCCGAAGGCCCAAAAGAGGTTTCCCTTGATCGTGGCGAGCGTCCGGCGGGCGAGCCGGATAGCGTCGGCCGCGACCCGCAGATCGCCGCGTACGAGGGTGAGGTCGCCCGCCTCGATAGCCGCGTCCGTGCCGGTGCCCAGGGCCAGCCCCAGGTCGGCGGCGGCCAGGGCGGCAGCGTCGTTGACGCCGTCGCCGACCATCGCCACGCTGCGGCCCTCGCCGCGCAGCCGCTCGACGACCGCGACCTTGTCCTCGGGCAGCACCTCCGCGATCACCTCGTCGATACCGACCTCGGCCGCGACCGCGTCGGCCACCGCCTTGTTGTCCCCGGTCAGGAACACCGGGGACAGCCCCAGCGCACGCAGCCGGCGCACCGCCTCTGCGCTGCCCTCCTTGACGGTGTCGGCAACCGACAGCAGGCCCCTGGGCTGCCCGTCCCAGGAGACGAGTACGGCGGTCCGCCCCGCGGCCTCGGCGGCGTCCCTGGCGGCGGCCAAGGCTTCCGGGAGGGCCATTGCGCCGGACGCCACGCCTCCTTCGGTGTCCTGGTGCAGCAACCGCTCGCGTCCGACAAGGATGCGACGGCCCTCCACCACGCCTCGGACGCCGAGGCCCGCCGCATTCTCGAAGCGTTCCGGCTCGGGCAGCGTGCCCAGGCGCTCGCGCGCCCCTTCCGCGATGGCGCGCGCGACCGGATGCTCCGAGGAGTGCTCCAGCGCACCCGCCAGCCGCAACAGCTCGTCCTCCGCGACGCCCGGTGCCGGCACGGCCTCGTACAGACTCATCCGGCCCGTGGTCACCGTGCCGGTCTTGTCCAGCACGACCGTGTCGATACGGCGGGTGGACTCCAGGACCTCGGGCCCCTTGATAAGGATGCCCAGCTGCGCGCCGCGGCCCGTGCCGACCATGAGCGCGGTGGGCGTCGCGAGGCCGAGGGCGCAGGGGCAGGCGATGATCAGTACGGCGACGGCGGCCGTGAAGGACGCGGTCGCGTCACCGGTCGTCAGCAGCCACCCGGCCAGGGTGCCGAGCGCCACCAGCAGTACGACGGGGACGAAGACGGCCGAGATCCGGTCTGCCAGGCGCTGCGCGGCGGCCTTGCCGTTCTGCGCGTCCTCGACCAGTGCGGCCATCCGTGCCAGCCGTGTCTCGCTGCCGACCCGCGTGGCCTCGACCACCAGCCGGCCGCTGGTGTTCACCGTCGCGCCCGTCACGCTGTCACCGGCAGCCACATCGGCCGGTACCGATTCGCCGGTCAGCATCGACGCGTCCACCGCGGAAACGCCCTCGACGACCGTGCCGTCCGTGGCGATCTTCTCCCCGGGGCGTACGACAAACCGGTCGCCGACCTCCAGCTGCTCCACCGGGACGCGCACCTCGCCCCCGTCCCGCAGCACCGCGACATCCTTCGCGCCCAGCTCCATCAGCGCGCGCAGCGCGGCGCCCGCCTTCCGCTTGGAACGCGCCTCCAAATAGCGGCCGAGCAGCAGAAACGCCGTAACGCCCGCCGCGGCCTCCAGGTAGATGGCCGAGGAGCCTTCCGTACGGGCCACGGTGAAGTCGAAGCCGTGCCGCATACCGGGCATACCCGCGTCGCCGAAGAACAGCGCCCACAGCGACCAGCCGAAGGCGGCGAGCGTTCCGAGGGACACCAGCGTGTCCATCGTGGCGGCGCCGTGCCGGAGATTCGTCCAGGTCGCCCGGTGGAAGGGGTACGCGCCCCAGACCACGACCGGCGCGGCCAGGGTCAGGCACAGCCACTGCCAGTTGTCGAACTGGAGGGAGGGAATCATCGACAGCAGGACGACGGGAATGGCCAGCGCGGCGGAGACCGCCAGCCGCTGACGCAATCCGGTCAGTTCCCGGTCCTGGGAGTCAAAACCGTCCCCCGCGGTGTCCGGCGCGGCGGAATCCCGTGCGGAAGCGCCGGTCGGGGGCGGTTGCGCGGGCTCGGCGGGCGCGGGTCGCTGCGCCGTGTAGCCCGTCTTCTCGACCGTGGCGATCAGATCGTCCACCGACACCTCGCCGCCGTACTCGACCCGCGCCTTCTCCGTGGCGAAATTGACGGTGGCGCTGACGCCCGGCATCCGGTTGAGCTTCTTCTCCACGCGCGCCGCGCACGAGGCGCAGGTCATGCCGCCGATGGCGAGCTCGACCCGCGCCTGCGTGGTCATACCGGTCATCGGACTCAGGCCGCCAGACCCTCAAGTTCGTAGCCGGCTTCGTCGACCGCCGTGCGCACGGCCGCCTCGTCGAGCGGCGCCTTGGAGGCAACGGTCACCAGGCCGGTGGCGGCGGACGCCTGCACCGAGTTCACGCCCGGGATCTCGGAAATCTCGGAGGAGACGGCGCCTTCGCAGTGACCACAGGTCATGCCGCTCACCTTGTACGTGGTGGTGACGTCGCCCACCTGGACGTCGGTGGCGCCCGAGTGGCAGGAGCCCTCGGGGGAGCAGCAGGAGCCGTTGGTCGGTTCGGCAGTCATGGGTCTCTCCTTGGTACGAGTGGTCACCGTGCGCGAAGTCTTCACCGACATGCGCGTGTGGCGTGGGACGTCGGGGAACCCGAGAGTCCCCGGCGCTTCCCGGTAATCACGACTTTATACCCCTGGGGGGTATGAATGCCAGGCGTGCGCCTTTCAACTCCGTTGCCGAGTGCCCCGGCGCGCGTCAGCCTTGAGGTGTGCCTCGGAGGTGGAGGCGAGGAGGCGGGAGCCATGGACGCGCTCTCCCTGTACTGGCTGCTGGCGCTCACCACCATGCCGCCCCTGGTGCCCAACTCCGCCCTGCTGGTGACCGCTGGAGTGCTCGCGTCCCGAGGGGCCTTGGAGCTCCCCGTCGTCCTGCTGGTCGTAGCCGGCAGCGCGACCCTCGGCGACCTGGCGATGCACCTGGTTGCGCGGCGCTTCGGCGGTCCCGTACGGTCCTGGATGCTCCGCCGGACATGGCGGCGGGCGCTCCTGGAGTGGGCCTCTTCGCAGATGGAGCGCCACGGCGTGCCGTTCGTTGCGACGGTGTGCTTTCTGCCGGGTGGGCGGATCGTGGGGGCGCTCGCGTCGGGTGTGGTGCGCTATCCGGTGCGCAGGTACCTCGCCGGAACCGGGATCGCCGAAGCGGTGTGGGCGGCGTACTCCGTCGGGCTCGGATACATCGGAAGCGTCGCGACGGAAGACACGCTGCACGCCATCGGTATCGGTGTGGGCGTCTCGGCCGTGATGGCCGCCGCGGGCGCGTCGGCGCAGTGGGCGGCGCGCCGGTGTGGCGCGCGCCGTGCGCTTCGGGACCTCGACAACAAAGAACGGGACGTCGGCGTGTCCGCCGTAAGCGGCGACGCGGGCGATCGTGTAGCGCCTGTCCAGCCTGGCGACGAACCTGCCGAAGTGCGAGCTCGGCCTGGCGGTGTCCGGAAGGGTGCGCCGGAAGAGATGCCTGGTCGGACGGCCCGTGAAGCGGGAACACGTTGCACCTTGTGGTAGAAAAGCGGCTTATGTCGCAGTCCGCAACGCTCGTATTGATCATGGCGATCGCCGTGGCCGCCCCGCTCCTCGCTTACGGCCTCGGCCGCTGGCTGCCCGTACCACTGGTCATCTTCGAGATCGTGCTGGGCATCCTGATCGGCCCGGACGTCCTGGGCTGGGCGCATTCCGGAGAGGTCATCAACGCTCTCTCCGACCTCGGACTGGCCACCTTGATGTTCATCGCCGGGTACGAGATCGAGTTCGCCAAGGTCCGCGGCGACACCCTCAAACGCGCCGGCTGCGCCTGGATCGTCGCGCTCGCCCTCGGCCTGGCCATCGCCTACGGGTTCGCCGCGGGCGACGTCACCAAGGCAATCGTCGTCGGCACCGCACTCACCAGTACGGCACTCGGTACCGTCCTGCCCGTACTGCGCGACTCCGGCGACCTGGGAACCCGCTTCGGCTCGGTGATGATGGCCACCGGCGCGGTCGGCGAGTTCGGACCCATCATCGCGATGGCGCTGCTGCTCAGCGGACGCGACCCCGGCGAATCGACCATCCTGCTCTTCGCCTTCGCCCTGCTGACCGCCGGCGCCGTCTACTGGGCCCTGAAGCCCAGCCCCATGTGGTTCTACCGGATCATCGCCCGCACCCTGCACAGCAGCAGCCAGTTCGCCATCCGGCTGTTCGTCCTGCTGCTCGCCGTCATGCTCGGTATCTCGCAGGTGTTCGGACTGGACATCCTGCTGGGCGCGTTCGCAGCCGGGATCATCATGCGGCTGGTGCTGCACGAGGCCGCGCCGGACAGCAGTCAGGAAATCCTCGGACGGCTGGAGGCGATGGGTTTTGGCTTCCTGGTGCCGCTGTTCTTCATCGTCACCGGCGTCGAGTTCGACTTGTCGTCCCTCTTCGAGAACGGCCGCTCGCTCCTGCTGCTCCCGCTCTTCCTCGTTCTCCTGCTGGTCGTACGCGGACTGCCGCTCGTCCTGCTCGCGCCCCGCGATCTGGGGCGCAAGGACCGCGCGGCGCTGATGCTGTACGGGTCGACAGCGCTGCCCCTGGTCGTGGCGATCACGACGATCGGCCAGGACAGCGGAGTCCTCGACGCCGGCGAGGCGGCCGCCATGGTGGGCGCGGGGATGATTTCCGTACTGGTCTTCCCGCTGGTGGCCATGCGGCTGCGGGCCGGGGCGGAAGGGCTGGCACCGCTACCGGAGGGGCCGCGGGAAGGCGCGTCGGAATCCTGGTGAGCCGTCCGCCGAGCTGCTCTTCTTCGGTTTCGCGGCAGCAGGTTGACGCTGGCCAAGGTCGAGGCCAAGGCCCCGGTGGGATATGCGACGTCCGGGCCGGTTACGCGCCGGAAGAAGCGGCAGAATCGGTGGCGGTGGCTGAATCGCGCAGTTTCCCGGCGTTGCGCGCTCCCGTGCCCCTCGTAGCGGCGCGAACATCCGCCACCTGTACTGGTTCGCCGGTGCGGCGGGAGCGGTCGCACGCCTCGGCGACGTAGAGCGCTTCCAGCGCCTCGGCAGGCGAACACGGACTCTCCGCACGGCCGGCGGCCACGTCCACGAAGGCGCTCAGTTCCGTGACGTACGCGTCGTGGAAGCGCTCCATGAAGGTCGTGTACGGGGCGGACTGCTGCCACGAGACGTGCGGCTCGGCGCTGGGCAGCGGGGCCCGGTCGTCGAGTCCGACGAAGCGCGCGCCCTTGGAGCCGCACACCTCCAGGCGGACGTCGTGGCCCGCGCCGTTGTAGCGGGTGGCGGTGACGGTGGCCAGCGTGTCGTCGTCGAAGCGCAGCAGGGCGGCGCAGGTGTCCACATCGTCGCCGTCGGAGAAGAAGGAGTCTCCGCGGTTGGCGCCCTGTGCGTATACGGAGACCACTTCGCGGCCGGTGAGCCAGCGCAGGATGTCGAAGTCGTGGATGCCGCAGTCGCGGAAGAGCCCGCCGGAAGTCGGGATGAAGGCGGCAGGCGGCGGCGACTGGTCGCTGGTGCACGCGCGAAGCGTGTGGAGCCAGCCGAGGTCTCCGGATCGCAGCGCTTCGCGGGCGGCCCGGTAGCCACGGTCGAAGCGTCGTTGAAACCCGATCTGTACGGGGACGGAGCAGGCTTCGGCGCGTTCCACGACGGCGACCGTGCCCGGGACGTCCAGTGCTACCGGCTTTTCGCAGAAGACCGGCACCTCGGCGTCCAGAGCTTGGTGGATCAGTTCGGCGTGCGCGCTCGTCGCGGCCGTGATCACGACGCCGTCCAGTCCGTTCGCGTACATCTGGGGGAGGGTTTCGGAGGCCTCGACGCCGAGGGTGTCCGCGAGTACGCGCGCACGGGCCGCGTCGACATCGGCGACGACGATGCTGTCCACGCCGGGCACGGACTTCAGGGTCTGGGCGTGGAACGCTCCGATGCGTCCGGTGCCGATGAGGCCGATCTTCATGTGCCAGCTCCCTGTCGACGGGGGGTCTTTGAGGGGCGCGGCGTGCGGAGCGTTCCGAGGCTGTTGCGATGGAACGCGAAGTTGGAGTCCGCCGACGCCGGTTGGGGTGCTCCCTGAGCGGCCTGCGGCGCGAATCCGGGTTCGGCGCTCCGGAGCTTCGCCGTAGCGTGCATGTCCTGACATCTGTATGTCAAGCCCTGGAAGTGGGGCGGCAAGTGCCTAGAGTGAGCGCGACGGGGGGCGAGTGACCGCCTGGAGGCGCGGCCGGGGCGAGTGTTGAAACGCGCTAACCGGCTCTCGCCAGGGGGCCGGCCGGGGGCCCGGTTCTCACGTCCCCGTAGATCGCGCCGTGGTGTCTTTCCCGGCGGCGATTTCGCGGTCGACGGCGCGCAGGAGGGTGAGCAGCATTCCGTTGAGGGGAGTGGGGATTCCGTGGCGTTCTCCGGCTCGTACCACGGCGCCCGTGATGTGTTCGTGCTCCATGGGGCGGCCGGCCAGGCGGTCGTAGAGCATCGATGAGCCGCCGTCCGGCGGGACCAGCGCGTACATCTCCAGTACGTGGTCGATGTCGGAATCACGGACGTTCGCGCCCTCGGCCCGCGCGACGACGGCAGCTTCGCCCAGGATGTCCCGGGTGAGGGTGGCCATGCCGGGGTCGGTGAAGATGCCCATGCGCTGCTGGAGGAGGGCGGTGAGGGGATTGGCTGCGAGGTTGGTGAGGAGCTTTTGCCAGGCGGTCGTCGTGAAGTCCTGGACGGGGACGACCTTGAGGCGGCCGGCGGTGAGGAGATCGGCGAGGCGGGCGGCCAAGGGGCCGTCGGGAACGTGGATCTCGTTGCCCGCGTAGTGCCGGACCTGGCCGGGGGCGGTGCACTCGGACGCCGCGTAGATAACCGCCGGCAAAATGTCCGTACATCCGGGGGTGTGCGGGGCCACGCGTTCGGCGTGGTCGATGCCGTTCTGAAGGGCGACGACGACCGTTCCCGGGCCGCAGAGGCGGCGCAGCCAGCCGGAGGCGCCGGCGGTGTCCTGGGCCTTGGTGGTCAGGAAGACCCAGTCCGCGGGCTCGGCCGTTTCCGGATCGACGGCGAAGCGTACGGGGGCGTCGATGATCTCGCCGTCCGTTTCGAGGGTGAGTCGGTCCAGCGGCGTGCGCAGGCACAGCGTGACGTCGTGCCCGGTCAGATGAGCCAGTGCCGCCACGAATCCGCCGATGGCGCCGCCGCCGATCACGGCGATGCGGTGGGGCGCGGGCGGTACGGGTATCGGTGGCATACGCCGAGCCTAGGTGCTCGCGCACCGGTTGCGGAGGCCCCGCGCACCGGCTGCGCGGGGCCTGGGAGGAACGGGATCAGTCCTTGTCGCGCCGTCCGCCGTGTCCGGGGCGTTGGGCGACCCAGGTCCGGATGGTGTCGGCGAACCAGTACGGTCTGCCGCTCTCGACCAGATCCGGTGGCGGCAGTAGCCCGTGCTTGCGGTAGGAGCGCACGGTGTCCGGCTGGACCCGAATGTGTGCGGCGATCTCCTTGTACGACCAGAGTCTGCGGTCGGTCATATGGCTTGCACCTCCCTCAGCCGCTCGCAGTGGCGGCCCGGGGGGCCGACGGAAGAACTGCGCGCGGTCTGGTGATCACTCAGCTTGTCCCCGGTGAACGACGCAGAGTGAGCAGGAGCGAGGGCCTGTTGATCGGCTGTGACGGAAGACCCGCGTAATGGTGACAGCTGTGACGAACGGGGCATCGCTGTCACGGGATGAAGAAGGGGTTGGAGGGTGGGGGTCTGTGATCTGCCATGGCGTGGCATGCCGCGTGGCGCCGTTCCCCTCCGTGGCTAGCCTTCCGTCGTCCGCGTGGCCGCCTTCCGCAGTTCGTGTTCCAGGTCCTCCAGGGCCATCCCTTTGGTTTCCGGGGCATAGCGCTTGCAGAAGAGCAGGGACAGTACGCACATCAGGCCGAAGACCCAGAACGTCACGCCGGCGCCGGCCGCGTCGAGAAGGACCGGGAAGAGCAGCGCCACCGTGAAGTTGACCAGCCACATCACGAACACCGCGGCGCCCATGGCGAGCCCGCGTACCTTCAGCGGGAACATCTCGGCGAGCAGCAACCAGACGCCGGTGTTCAAGGTCGCCTGCATGAATCCCATGTAGACGACCATCAGGGCCAGGACGAGGTAGCTGACGCCGGTGGACTTCGGGAGGTGGAAGGAGGCGCCGAGCAGAGCCAGTGAGATGGTCATTCCGGAAAGGCCCGTGATCAGCATCGGTCGTCGTCCGACCCTGTCGATCAGCGACATCCCGATTGCGGTGGCGATGACGGAGACGGCGCCGATGGCGATGGTGGCGGTGATCGCGGCGTTGGTGCCGAGCCCGGTGGACGCCAGGATCTTCGGCGCGAAATAGATGACCGTGTTGACGCCGGTGATTTGCTGGACGATCGCCAGTCCGACGCCGATGAGCAGGACGCGCCGCACCCAGGGAGTACGCAGTTCCTGCCAGGCGCCGCGCCGCGCGCCGGCTTCCAGGGCGCGCGCCTGGTCGATACGGCCCAGCTCCCCGTCGACCTCCTCCGGGGGCAGCGTGCGCCGCAGGACACGCGCGGCCTGCTCCGTACGGCCCTTGCTGATGTACCAGCGAGGTGTGTCGGGGAGGAAGAAGAGGCCGACGAACAGGGCAACGGCGGGCAGTGCGGCCAGGCCCAGCATCCAACGCCATGCTTCCCACTGGGCGAGAAGCGCGTTGATGAGGTACGCCAGCAGCTGACCGCTGACGATCATGAGGGAGTTGAAGGAGACCAGTCGGCCCCGGATGTGTGGTGGCGCGATCTCCGAGAGGTACAGCGGTGTGATCACCGAGGCGCTGCCCACCGCGAGACCGAGCGCGAAGCGCGCCACGACCATGAAGGCGACGGTGGGGGCGAGCGCCACGGCGAGGGCGCCGCCGATGAACACCGCGCCCGCCCACAGCAGCGAGTTGCGCCGCCCCAGGGCGTCCGACATCCGTCCGCCGGCCAGCGACCCGAATGCCGCGCCGATCAGCAGGGCGCTGGTGATGACGCCCTCGCCGAGTGAGGTGAGGCCGAAATGCGTCTCCATGTAGGGGAGCGCGCCGGAGACGACTCCGGTGTCGTAGCCGAAGAGGGCGCCGCCGAGGGCGGCGATGACAGAGATGCCGACGATGAAGCGTCTGGCGTTGCGGGAGACGGCGGAAGAAGGTACGGATGTACGGACATTTGTTGCTCCCGCCGGGGAGGAATCCGCGGGGTCGGCCCCATCCGTGGGCGCCGCTGGTCTGCTGGGCGCGGCCATCGTCATCGGCTCCAGTTCTTCGTGACGTACGCGTCGATCTGCTCGCGCATGAAGCGTGACGACTCCTCTGCGCGCTCCTCCCAGGCGAACACAGACGAGACGAGGGTGCCGTCGAACCCGTTGGCGGCCAGTGCGCGGAAGAGTTCGTCGAAGTCCACCTCGCCCTGCCCGATGTCCAGGTGCTGGTGGACGCGTACGGCCGAGCCGGGTGGGTTGACGATGTAGCGCAGGCCGGAGGACGCGGTGTGGTCGAAGGTGTCGGCCAGGTGCACCGCCGTGGTCAGTTTGCCGGCGCGTTCGAGGATGCCCGGGGCGTCGTTTCCCTGGTGGAAGGTGTGCGGCGCGCAGTAGAGGAAGGAGACCAGCGGGGAGTTGATGCCGCGGATCATGTCGACGGCGGCGTGCCCGTCCTCGATGAAGTCGTCCGGGTGCGGTTCGAGGGCGAGCGTGACGCCTTCCCGCTCGAAGATGGGCAGCAGTTCCTCCAGTGATCGCCAGAACTGACCCTCGCTGCGGTCGGCCCGCTCGGGACGGCCGTTGAACTCCGAGTTCATGGCGTCGACGCCGAGGTCGGTGGTGATCTGTATGGCGCGCTTCCAGTACCGGACGGCGGCCTGCCGCTCGTCCTCATCCGGGGAGGACCACTTGAACAAGGGGAGAGCGGAGGAGATGCCGACGCCCGCGGCCGTCAGTTCCCTGCGGAATTTGCGGACGGTGGCGTCGTCGATGCGCGGGTGCAGGAAGAACGGGTTGACGTCGTCGCGCGGCGACAGCTCGATCCACTCGTAGCCGAGCTCGGCGACCAGGGCGGGGAGTTCCAGCAGCGGTACGTGACGGAACATGTAGGGGTCGAGAGCGATCTTCATGAGGGGGAGACCTTTCGGGACCGGTCTGCGAGGAGGCACGGGAGTGCGGGGCGCGCGGAAAGGGGCGTGCCCGTGTGCGCGTAGGGGGCCGTGTGGGCCATGGGATTTGTGGGGGCTGTGAAGGTGTGACGGGAGGGGGACGGCTGTTAGCAGGGGTGGTGAGGGATTGCAGAGCTACGCGGCGTTACTCGGAATCGTTTCTGCAGAGAGGAGTGAGGCCGAGTCCGGGCCGACCCGCTCAGCCACACCCCGCACCGCCCCGGCCGAGGCGCGGCGCCCCGGCCGAAAAGCGGCCTCGCTGGCCCCGGCCCCGGACCCCGGCCCGAAGCCAGCCCTGGCCCCGGCCCCCGGCTCCAAATCCAGCCCCCGCCCCTCCCGCACCCCCCCGGCTTATCCCCTTCAGCGATAAAGCGCCGGCCGTTCGGCCAGTTCGACCTCGATGCGTTCGCCGGTGGCGGCCTGGGCGCGTACGCCCGCCTCGCACACCGCCGCTGCCGCGTAGCCGTCCCAGCAGCTCGGGCCCTCGACCTCGCCGCGCCGCGTAGCGTCCACCCAGCGCTGCACCTGCCGGTCGTACGCCTCCTCGAAGCGCTCCACGAAGCCCGGCGCGATCGAGCCGCCCCACTTGCCGGCCGCGTTGACGAACACGCCGTGGTCGTCGCCGATCCGGGCGGTGCCGCCCTCGCAGACCGCTTCGCAGCCGACCTGATAGCCGAAGCCGCAATTGACGAACAGTTCGTTGTCCACGACCTGACCGGCGGCGGTCTCGAAGAGGATGAGCTGCGGGTCGCTGAGCCCGTCGGGCGCGTAGCCGGTGGGGGTCGGGCGCAGTACGCGTACGGCCGTGATCTCCTCGTCCAGCAGCCAGCGCGTCACGTCGATCTCGTGGACGACCGAGTCGTGGATCATCATGGCGTTGGTGAAGCCGGGCGGTGTTCCGGCGTTGCGGTGTTTGTTGTGCAGCATCAGCGGGCGGCCGTACGCGCCCTGGTCGAGCAGTGATTTGAGCTTGAGGTAGTCGGCGTCGTACCGGCGCATGAAACCGACCTGTACCCGCCGGTGCCCCAGCTGCTGTTCGGCCTGGAGGACGCGCAGCGCGGAGGCCGGGTCGGGGGTGAGCGGTTTCTCGCAGAGCACCGGCAGATCGTGCGCGAACGCGGCGAGCAGCGCGTCTTCGTGGGCCGCGCCCGGTGAGGCGATCAGTACGGCGTCGACGCCCGGGTCCGCCATGGCGGCGGCCGGGTCCGTGTAGGGCGTACACCCCTCGACGCCGTCGGCGATGCGCTTCACCCGGTCCGCGTCGATGTCGGCGACCGCGGCCACCCGCGCGCCGCTGATGACGTGGTTGATGCGGCGCACATGGTCGGCGCCCATGCGGCCGGTGCCGATGACCGCCACGCCGAGCGTTGCGTGCTGGCTCATGACGTAGAACTCCTAGCTCCGTACGGTGGGGACTCAGGCGCCGCAGGAGCGCAGGAAACGGCGGGTGCGCCGGGCGATGGGCAGGGGCTGGTCGGCGGGGCAGGGGTACATGTCCTGCTCGACGATGGCGAAGAGGTCGATGTCCAAGTCCTGGGCGGCCTCCAGGACGGGCGGCAGCGCGGGGACGCCCAGCGGCGGTTCGCACATCACGCCCTGCCGGACCGCCGGCCCGAAGGGCGTGCCCTTGTCGACCACGTCCGCGAGGATGTCCGGGTCGACCTGCTTGAGGTGGAGGTAGCCGATCCGCTCGCCGTAGGTCTTGATGAGCTTGACGTTGTCGCCGCCGCAGTACGCGTAGTGCCCGGTGTCCAGGCACAGGTTGACCAGGGAGGAGTCGGTCCCGTCGAGGAAGCGCTCGACGTGTTCCTCGGTGTCGATGTGGGTGTCGGCGTGCGGGTGTACGACGATGTCGAGGCCGAACTCCTCCCGTACCTGCTTGCCCAGCCGCTCCATGCCGCTGTTCAGGTGGCGCCACTGTTCGGTGGTCAGTTCGCGCGGTTCCAGCTCCTCGGCGGTCTTGTCGTCGCGCCAGAAGGAGGGGATGACCACGAGGTGCTTGGCGTCCATGGCACGGGTGAGGGTGGCGACCTCGCTGACGTGCGCCCAGGTCTTGTCCCATACGCCCGGGCCGTGGTGCAGCGAGGTGAAGATCGTGCCGGCCGAGACCTTCAGGTCGCGCCGGGCGAGTTCCGCGTGGAGTACGGCGGGGTCGGTGGGTAGGTAGCCGTACGGGCCGAGTTCGATCCACTCGTACTGGGCCTCGGAGACCTCGTCCAGGAAACGCTTCCACGGGACCTGCTGCTCGTCGTCGGGGAACCAGACTCCCCAGGAATCGGGGGCCGATCCGATGCGCAGGCGGTCCAGAACGCGCGGGACGGCATGGGGAACGGACATGCTGCGGCTCTCCTCTCGCCGGTCGCCGGTGACCGGGAGGCGCGGGGCTGAGTTGTGGGGCACAGCCTCCATCCCGGTCAGGGGAGTGTCAAGACTTCGTCCTGACATAAGGACTTAAGGACTTGGGGGAGGTGGCGGCGTGTTCGGGTGGGGGTTTCTCGGCGGTGCGCCGTCGCTGCGTCGCTTCCGCCGTATCTGACGTCAGAATGTAAGGACAAAGTATTGACAGGGTCTCGGCCGCCCGGTTAGACCTGTGCTCAGTGACGAACCGGAGGGGCGCACATGACCGAGCCGCGGCAGGCCGCAGAGACGGGAACAGTCGGAGCACTCGGAGCTGCTGAAGCAGTGAGTGCAGCTGGAGCATCCGGAATGGCCGGAGGTATCGGCGGGACGCCCGGGACCGGTGGCGTGTATGGGACCGAATCGGCCGGCCATGCCGACCGAGCCCACCAGATCCGTGACCGCGACCCGTACGACCTGATCACCATGGGCCGCATCGGCGTCGACATCTACCCGCTGCAGACTGGCGTGCCGCTGTCCCAGGTCGAGACGTTCGGGAAGTTCCTCGGCGGGTCGGCCACCAATGTCGCGGTGGCCGCGGCCCGGCTGGGGCGGCGTACGGCGGTCATCAGCCGCACCGGTCGCGACCCCTTCGGCGACTACGTCCACCAGGCGCTGCGCGACTTCGGCGTGGACGACCGCTGGGTGACACCGGTGACGGAGTACCCGACGCCCGTCACCTTCTGCGAGATCTTTCCGCCGGACGACTTCCCGCTCTACTTCTACCGCCGCCCCAAGGCGCCCGATCTCGTCATCCATCCCGAGGAGCTGGACCGCGGCGCCGTACGGGCGGCCCGTATCTTCTGGATCACCGGTACCGGCCTGTGCGAGGAGCCCAGCCGTAGCGCCACCCTCGCCGCACTGGAGACGCGCGCCAAGGCGGGCGTCACCGTCTTCGACCTGGACTGGCGGCCGATGTTCTGGGGTGGCGAGGGCGGCGCGTCCGGCGACGGCGGTGTCACCGGTGCGGCGGCGCGGGATCGGGCCCGGCCGTACTACGAGGCCGCGCTCGCCCACGCGACCGTCGCGGTCGGCAACGTGGACGAGGCCGAAGTCGCCACCGGAGTACGCGATCCGAAGCGGTGCGCGCAGGCGCTGCTGGACATGGGCGTCGAACTGGCCGTCATCAAGCAGGGCCCCAAGGGCGTATTGGCCGTGCACCGTGACGGCCGTACCGCCGAGGTGCCGCCCACTCCCGTAGAGGTCGTCAACGGCCTGGGCGCCGGTGACTCTTTCGGGGGCGCGCTCTGCCACGGGCTGCTGTCCGGGTGGGAGCTGGAGCCGATGATGCGGTACGCCAACGCGGCCGGCGCGATCGTCGCGTCCCGGCTGGCCTGTTCGTCCGCCATGCCGACGCGGGACGAGGTCGAGGAGTTCCTCGGCGCTCGCTGAGTGCCGGCCGGGGCCCGGTTGTCACCGGCCGGCCGGTACCGGTCGTCATACGGGCACCCCGCCGCCCGCCCCCACCGAACCCCGTCCTTCCCAGAAGGTGAGAACCGCCTTGAGCACTCGGATCTCCGACATCGTGACGCTGCGGGCCCGGCACCCGAAAGCCGTCGCGGAGGCCGCGGCGCGCCGTGTCCGCCGCCCCCTCATCGGCGACAGCGGCCGGCTGATGATCATCGCGGCGGACCATCCGGCGCGTGGCGCGCTCGCCGTCGGCGATCGCAAGCTGGCCATGGCCAACCGCCTCGACCTGCTGGAACGCCTGCGCCTCGCGCTGTCCCGCCCGGGCGTGGACGGCGTGCTCGCCACCGCCGACATCCTGGAGGACCTGCTCCTGCTCGGTGCCCTCGAAGGCAAGGTGGTCATGGGGTCCATGAACCGTGGCGGTATCGCGGGTGCCTCTTTCGAGATGGACGATCGTTTCACCGGCCACCGCCCACAGGACATCGCCCGGCTGCGTTTCGACGCCGGGAAGCTGCTGCTGCGTATCGACTACGACGACCCCGGCTCGCTGGCCACACTGGAGTCCACGGCCCGCGCCATCGACGCCATGGCCGAGCGGGAACTGCCCACTTTCGTCGAACCGTTCCTCTCCCGCCGCGTGGACGGCAAGGTGTGCAACGACCTGAGCGCGGAGGCCGTCACGAAATCCGTGGCCATCGCCTCAGGCCTGGGCGGCACCTCCGCGTACACCTGGCTGAAGCTGCCGGTCACCGACGACCCTGACGACATGGCGCAGGTCTGCGAGACGTCGACGCTGCCGACCGTGCTGCTCGGTGGCGACATCAAGGGCACCGCCGAGGAACAGGCGGCGGCGTACGAGAAGTGGCGCAAGGCGCTGCGGCTGCCGACCGTGCAAGGGCTGGTGGTCGGGCGGTCGCTGCTCTATCCGGCCGACGGGGACGTGACGACGGCCGTGGACACCGCCGTGTCGCTGCTCCAGCGGTAACTGTCAGTGGCGAGGAGGAGACTTGCAGCCATGAGCACCGAGTTTCACATCAGGGCCCAGGACAGCGGGGCCGACGGACCGTACGTGCTGGACATCGACCCGGACAGGGCGGGCTGGGGCCATTCGTCCCTGCGCGTCCTCCAACTGCCGCCCGGCGGACGACATACGTTCACCACCGGTGACAGCGAGTGGATCGTGCTGCCCCTGAACGGCGGCTGTACGGTCACGACCGGCGACGCCGAACCGGACCAGGGCGCCGGACCGGCTCAGGACCCCGAACTGGGCCAGCGGTTTCAACTGACCGGTCGAAAAGACGTGTTCAGCGGCGTCACGGACTTCGCCTACGTACCGCGCGACGCCGAAGTGGAGATCAGCAGCGCCGCGGGCGGCCGGTTCGCGCTGACCGGGGCCCGTTGTTCCCGTCGGCTGCCCGCGCGTTACGGGCCGGCGAGCGGCGTGCCCGTGGAGCTGCGCGGTACGGGCAACTGCTCGCGCCAGGTCAACAACTTCGGCGCGGCCGGCGTCTTCGAATGCGACAAGCTCATCGCCGTCGAGGTGCTCACCCCCGGCGGCAACTGGTCCTCGTACCCGCCCCATAAGCACGACGAGTGCCGACCGGGCGAGGAGAGCGAGCTGGAAGAGATCTACTACTTCGAGATCGCCCCCGCCCAAGCCCCCACTTCCGGGCACACCCCCGATCCCGCCCCCACCGGACTCGGCTACCAGCGCGTCACCCCCTCCGGCAACGGACGCGGCACGGACGTCCTCGCCGAGGTCCGCAGCGGCGACGCCGTGCTGATCCCCGACGGCTGGCACGGCCCGTCCATCGCCGCTCCCGGCCACGACATGTACTACCTCAACGTGATGGCCGGACCGGGCGACGAGCGCGCCTGGCTGATCTGCGACCACCCCGACCACGGCTGGATCCGCGACACCTGGCCCGGTCAGCCCGTCGACCCCCGCCTGCCCCTCTACGACGCCCCAGCGGGAGACCCACGATGACCACTCGACGTCTCACGGTGGCGCAGGCCCTGGTCACCTTCCTCGCCCACCAGTACACGGAGCGGGACGCCGCCCCCGCTTCCGGCGGCCGGGGCGGCGCGCCCACCCGGCATCGCCTCGTCAACGCCTGCTGGGGCATCTTCGGACACGGCAACGTGGCGGGCATCGGACAGGCCCTCCTGGAGGCGGGCCCGGAGGTGATGCCCTACCTCCAGGGCCGTAACGAGCAGGCCATGGTGCACGCCGCGGTCGGCTACGCCAGGCAGCGCGACCGCCTGTCCGCGCACGCCGTCACGACGTCCATCGGCCCCGGCGCCACCAACCTCGTCACCGGCGCGGCCCTCGCCACGGTCAACCGCCTCCCGGTGCTGCTGCTGCCCGGCGACATCTTCGCGACCCGCCCCGCCGACCCCGTGCTCCAGCAGCTCGAAGTCCCGTACGCCGGCGATGTGTCGGTCAACGACGCCCTGCGCCCCGTCTCCCGCTACTTCGACCGCGTCACCCGCCCCGAGGCGCTGATCCCGGCCGCCCTCCAGGCGATGCGGGTGCTCGCCGACCCCGTGGAGACCGGCGCCGTCACGCTCGCGTTGCCGCAGGATGTGCAGGCCGAGGCGTATGACTGGCCCGAGGAGTTCTTCGCCGACCGCGTGTGGCGGGTGCCGCGTCCGGCTCCCGACGCCGCCGCGCTGGCCGAGGCCGTACGGGCGGTACGGGCCGCCGAGCGGCCGTTGATCATCGCGGGCGGCGGCGTCCACCACAGCGAGGCCGAGGACGCCCTGCGCGCCTTCGCCGACACGACCGGCATCCCCGTCGCCTCCACCCAGGCGGGCAAGGGCTCCCTGCGCCACGACCATCCGGCGGACGTGGGCGGCATCGGCCACACCGGAACCGCCACCGCCGACGCGCTGGCCGCCCGCGCCGATCTCGTCATCGGAGTCGGCACCCGCTACACGGACTTCACCACCGCCTCCGCCACCCTGTTCGCCGCCCCCGGCGTCCGCTTCGTCAACCTGAACATCGCTTCCTTCGACGCCCACAAGCTCGCCGCGACCTCCCTGGTCGCCGACGCCCGCGCCGGCCTCGAAGCGCTCACCGAAACCCTGTCGGGGTATCGCGTCGCGCAGGCGTACGAGGACGAGTACGGCGCGGCGAAGGCCCGCTGGGAAGCCCTCGTCGACGCCGCCTACGCCACGCCCGACGCCTCCGTACGCCCCTCGCAGACCCAGGTCCTCGGCGCGCTCGACGCCACCGTCGGCGAACACGACGTGATCATCAACGCCGCCGGTTCGCTCCCCGGTGACCTGCACAAACTGTGGCGGGCCCGGTCCCGCCGCCAGTACCACCTGGAATACGGCTACTCCTGCATGGGCTACGAGATCCCCGCCGCCATCGGGGTCCGGCTGGCGGCGCCCGACCGGCCCGTATGGGCGCTGGTCGGCGACGGTACGTATTTGATGCTGCCCACCGAGATCGTCACCGCGGTCCAGGAAGGCATCAACATCAACATCGTGCTGGTCCAGAACCACGGCTACGCCTCCATCGGCGGCCTGTCCGAGCAGACCGGCGGCGAGCGCTTCGGCACCGCCTACCGCTACCGCGCCGCCGACGGCTCCTATACGGGCGGCCCGCTGCCCGTGGACCTCGCCGCCAACGCCGCGTCCCTGGGGATGCACGTCATCCGCGCCGCGACCGCCGGCGAACTGCGCGCCGCGCTCGCCGCGGCCCGTGCCGACGAGCGCCCCACATGTGTCTATGTCGAGACCGCAACGGCCGACACTGTGCCGGGCGCGCCCGGCGCCCAAGCCTGGTGGGATGTCCCTGTGGCCGAGACCGCGACGCGTCCGGCGGCGGTCGAGGCCCGTAAGGACTACGACCGGCACGTCGCGGCACGCCGCCGCCACCTCTGAACCACCTCCTCCGACCGCCCCCCACCGACCGCCCCTCCGACACACGGCATCCGCTCCCCGCCGTCCCCCAGAAAGGCCTCCGAATGAAGACCATCAACCACTGGATCGGCGGCAAGCCCGTCGAGGGCGCGTCCGGCTCCTTCGGCCCGGTTTACAACCCCGCGACCGGCGCCCAGGAGAAGCAGGTCGCCTTCGCCTCCGTGGACGAGGTGGACGCGGCCGTCGCCGCGGCCAAGGAGGCGTTCCGCAGCTGGGGCACCAGCTCGCTGGCGAAGCGTACGGCCGTACTGTTCGCCTACCGCGAGCTGATCGACGCGCACCGCGAGGAACTGGCCGCGCTGATCACCGCCGAGCACGGCAAGGTGCACAGCGACGCGCTGGGCGAGGTCGCCCGCGGCCTGGAGATCGTCGAGCTGGCCTGCGGCATTCCGCAGCAGCTCAAGGGCGAGCTGTCCACCCAGGTCTCCACGCGGGTGGACGTGGCCGCGATCCGTCAGTCCCTCGGAGTCGTCGCGGGCATCACGCCGTTCAACTTCCCGGCGATGGTGCCGATGTGGATGTTCCCGCTGGCCGTCGCCTGCGGCAACACCTTCGTCCTCAAGCCCAGCGAGAAGGTGCCCTCCGCGGCCCTGAAGCTGGCCGAGCTGGCCGCCGAGGCGGGCCTGCCGGACGGCGTGCTGAACATCGTCAACGGTGACAAGGTCGCGGTGGACCGCATCCTGGAGCACCCGGACATCGCCGCCGTCTCCTTCGTCGGCTCCACCCCCATCGCCCGCTACATCCACACCACGGGCACGGCCAACGGCAAGCGTGTCCAGGCCCTCGGCGGTGCCAAGAACCACATGCTGGTCCTGCCGGACGCCGACCTCGACCTGGCCGCGGACTCCGCGATCAACGCCGCGTACGGTTCGGCGGGCGAGCGCTGCATGGCGATCTCCGTCGTGGTGGCCGTCGGCGACACCGCCGACCCGCTGATCGAGAAGATCAAGGAGCGGGCCGCCGCGCTGACCATCGGCCCCGGCAGCGACCCGACCTCCGAGATGGGCCCGCTCATCACCAAGGCCCACCGCGACAAGGTCGCTTCGTACGTGACCGGCGCCGCCGCCCAGGGCGCGGACGTCGTGATCGACGGTACGGGCTTCACGGTCGCCGGCCACGAGGACGGCCACTGGATCGGTATCTCGCTGCTCGACAAGGTCACGCCCGAGATGGACGCGTACCGCGACGAGATCTTCGGCCCGGTGCTGTCGGTCGTCCGCGTGGACACCTACGACGAGGCGATCTCCCTGATGAACTCCTCGCCGTGGGGCAACGGCACCGCCATCTTCACCCGGGACGGCGGCGCGGCCCGCCGCTTCCAGCTGGAGGTCGAGGCCGGCATGGTCGGCGTGAACGTGCCGATCCCGGTGCCGGTCGGCTACCACTCCTTCGGCGGCTGGAAGGACTCCCTCTTCGGGGACCACCACATCTACGGCAACGACGGCGTGCACTTCTACACCCGCGGCAAGGTCGTCACCACCCGCTGGCCCGACCCGTCCGACGGCGGCATCAACCTGGGCTTCCCCAGCAACCACTGACGGCAGAGCCGCCCGCGGGCCGGAACAAAAGCCCGCGGGCGGCCGCCGCAGCCGGCGCGTGCGGCCGGGCCCGCAACCGGGGCGTGCGGCCGGCCTGCCGGAGGCACGGCGAGGTCTCCGGCGCCCCACCGTTCGCCCACGGCGCGCAAGTCTCGCCGTAATACCCGGGAACCGTTCCGGCCGAATGGCGCATGATGCTGCGTATGAATGACGAACCAAACCCCACCGGTGCCGTGGAGATACGGCGCGCCGCGGCGGGCGCCCCATGACGCGAGCCCCGGTCATCCGCCACGCGGTGCGTACGGACCTGGCGGAGGTCGTCGCGCTGGCCGCGGAGCACGCCACGTACGAGCGGTCCGCGCCACCCGCCGCCGACCTGGAGAACCGGCTCGCGGACGCGCTCTTCGGACCGCGCCCGCCGTGGCTGCGCTGCCTGGTCGCCGAACTGTACGGCGGCGAACTCGCCGGGTACGCCACCTGCTCGACGGCCTTCGACACCTGGCAGGGCCGCGCATACCTGCATCTGGACTGCCTCTACCTGCGCGCCGAGCACCGCGGTCTGGGGCTGGGCGCCCTGCTGGTCGAGGCGGTCATCGCGGAGGGCAAGGCCCTGGGCGTGGCGGAAATGCAGTGGAACACGCCGGACTGGAACGCCGGAGCGATTCGTTTCTACGACCGGTTCGGCGCGACCCGCAAGGACAAGAAACGTTTCACGCTGGCGCTGGAAACGAGCGGCGGAAACTGAGGGACGGTGGTGCCCGGCCCTCCCCGGGACGGGCACCAGCCAGACGACGCCGGCTGGACGAGCCGGTACCGGCCGACGGCCGTCATCCGCGACGACGGCCGGCCGTCACCTTTTGACGCAGACAGCAGACAGATAGGCCTCGGCGTTGGCCGCCGTCATCAGCCAGTCGTGGTAGTCGGCGGGATCGGCGTAGCCGTTGACGAAGCGGTGCGCCACGGCGGGGTGTTCGGCGGCGGCGGCCAGCAGGCGCTGTACGTGCTGGGGCAGCGGTTCCAGCATCAGGTTGGTGAACTCCGTGACCTGCCGGGCGTGGCGCCAGAACGCGGCGAACGCCGTGTGCATCCACTCGGGGTCGAAGGGCGCGTCCCCGCGCTCCAGTATCGCGGCCAGATAGGCGGCCGCGCCGCGGGCCGCGGTGTTCGAGCCCTGGCCGGTGATCGGGTCGTTGGTGACGACCGTGTCCGCCATGCCCAGTACGTACGTGTCCGGCGCGACCTCGGCGACCGGGTGCCGGACGATGGGGGTGACCGCCCCGTACAGCGTCGCGCCCGCGTCCGTGGGGACGGCGTCCTTGCACAGCTCGTACTCACCCGGCGCGTGCGTGCGCAGCAGCGCCATGGCGCGGGCCACGCAGTCGGCCGGCGAGGGGTCGTCGTGCCAGCAGTCGAACGGCCCGCCCGGCAACGCCTCGAACAGGATGATGCCGCAGGGCCCGCCCGTCGTCAGCGCGGGCAGTACGAACACCTCGCCGGCCCCGGCCACCGCGTTGATCCGCGTCTGCGACTCCGGATGGCCGGGCGGCGCCGCGACGCCGTGCACGTACATGCAGGCGAGGATGCGCTGCGGGCGGTCGAAGGGGCAGAACAGCGGGTTGCGGGCGAAGATCCGGGTGAGGTCGCCGCGGCCGGTCGCCACGACGGTCAGGTCGTGTTCGGCGGCGAGTGTGGGCAGCGTGGCGCGCGAAACGGGCCCGTAGCGGACGCGGCCGCCCCTGGCCTCGTACAGGCTGAGCCAGCCGGCCATCTTCACCCGCTGGTCGACGCTGTGCGGCGGCTCGTCGAACGGCGCGGTGAAGGTCAGCGCGGACTTGCCGGGCGGGTCCCACACCGTCATCCGCAGTTCGCTCGCGGCGGGCGCGGTCGCGTCCCAGAGATTGAGCCCGGCGGCCCGCTCCAGGCGCCGCGCCGGGCCGAACATGAGCTGCGTCGACATCACCCGGCCGGCGCGCACCTCCTGCGCCCTGCGGTCGGTGACCAGTGTGACGTCGTAGTCCGCGGCCAATAGGGCCAGGGCGAGATGCAGCCCCGCCTGCCCCGCGCCGACGATGGCGATCCTGCGCATTGCCGCCTCCCCTGGGCCGACCCGGCCCGCCCCACATCGTCTTTTGTAGCGGCGGGGTTGTGCGGTGTACAGAGGGCCCCGGGGCGCACGGGCGCGTTGCGCGTACTGCAGGCGCGGTACGCGCGGCGGCGGTCGTACTGCCGCGGGAGGTGCGCGGGTTCGCCCCGGCGGCTCGGTGGTCCGCCGCGCGACGTCCTTAGGATTCACCGTATGACTTTCCGACTCCGCGGACGGCGGCTGTACGCGACGGCGGCCGTGCTGGCCGTGCTCGCCGGGTCCGGTACGTGGGCGGCCGTCGCCGCGGACGGCCCGCCCGCCGTGCACCGGGAGGACCGCGCGTTCACCATGCCCGAGAGTTCCGGTGGCGCCGACGGGGGTGCGGACGGCCGTAAGAGCGGCGACGGTCGCGCGGACGGCGGCTCCGCCCGGGACACCTCGGCGGCCGGCCAGGGCAAGGTCCGTATCGACACCTCCTTCTTCACCGCGGGCGGAACCGGCCGCCGCCCCGCCGTCCTCCTGGGGCACGGTTTCGGCGGCAGCAAGGACTCCGTACGCACGCAGGCCGAGGAGCTGGCGCGCGACGGCTACGCCGTGCTGACCTGGTCGGCGCGCGGTTTCGGCAAGTCGACGGGGAAGATCGGGCTCAACGACCCGGACCGGGAAGTGGCCGACGTCCGGCGGCTGATCGACTGGCTGGCCGAACGCCCCGAGGTGCGGCTCGACGGCGCGGGCGATCCGCGGGTCGGCGTGGCCGGAGGCTCTTACGGGGGCGCGATCGCGCTGCTGGCGGCCGGGTACGACAAGCGGGTCGACGCGATCGCCCCGCAGATCACGTACTGGAACCTGGCCGACGCGCTGTTCCCCAACGGCGTCTTCAAGAAGCTGTGGGCCGGCATGTTCTTCTCCACGGGCTCGGTCGGCGCGCTGGACGCGGCGGCCGGTTCCGGGGGCGGAGGGACCGGAGCGGGGGCCGGTGGTGGCACCGGCGGCAGTGACACCAACCGTGGTGGCACCGGGAACACCGGCGGCGATGGCGCGGGGGCGGGGACCGACGGCGGCAGCGGGAAGTCCGCCACCGGGACCGCGCCCCGGGACGTCACCGACGGCTGCGGCCGGTTCGAACAGCAGCTCTGCGCGATGTACGAACGGGTCGCCGTCGCCGGCAAGCCCGATGCCGCCGCCCGCGAACTCCTCGAAGCCCGCAGCCCCTCCGCCGTCGCGGACCGGATCAAGGTCCCGACGCTCCTCATGCAGGGCAGAACCGATTCACTGTTCCCGCTCGGCCAGGCCGACGCGACGTACCGGGCGCTGCGCAAGAACGGCGCGCCCGTCTCCGTCGACTGGCTCGCCGGCGGCCACGACGGCGGCGACCGCGAGACCAGCCGTCTCACCGGCCGTACGAAGGCGTGGTTCGACCGCTACCTCAAGGGCGAGAAGAACACCGACACCGGGCCCGCCTTCCGGGTCAGCCGCGGCGGTGCCGTCGACTCCACCAACGGCGCGGCCCGGCTGCGCGGCGCGAGCGGTGACGCGTACCCCGGCCTGGACAACGACCCGCGCCCGGTCCGCCTGGCCGGCCGCGAACAGCGCTTCGGCAACCCGGCCGGGGCGAGCCCGCCGTCCATCTCCACGGTGCCCGGCGTCGGCGCCCTCAACAGCCTCTCCGGCGTCGGAGCCGGACTCTCCCTCGACTCCCCGGGCCAGTACGCCCGTTTCGAGTCGCGGCCGCTCGGCGAGCCGCTGCGCGTCACCGGCGCGCCGACCGCCCGCGTACGCATCGGTGCCACGAGCGACGACGCGGTGATCTTCGCCAAGGTGTACGACATCGGGCCCAACGGCAGCAGCCGGCCGGTGCTGCCCGCCGGACTCGCCGAGCCGTATCGCATCACGGGCGCCAAGAACGGCAGGAGCGTCGACCTGCGGATGCCCGCCATCGACCACGAGTTCGCGGCCGGCCACCGGCTGCGCCTGGTGCTCTCCTCGACGGACCTCGCCTACGCCTCGCCCGCCGAGCCCGCCACGTACACCGCCTCGCTCGAAGGCGACGGCGTCCTGAGCGTCCCGACGGCGCCCGGCGTCAAGAGCGCCGCGGCCCCGCTGCCCGTGTGGACCTGGGCACTGCCCGCCGCGGGCGCGGTCGTGGCCGTACTCCTCCTGCTCGTCGGCCGGCGCCGCGCAGCGGCGGGCGCGCCCGACCCGGACCTGGCGGACGTACCGCTGCGGATCATCGGCCTGAGCAAGCGGTACGCCGGGGCCGCCGACCGGTACGCCGTACGGGACCTCTCCTTCCGCGTCGAGAAGGGCCAGGTGCTCGGTCTGCTCGGCCCGAACGGCGCGGGCAAGACCACCACCCTGCGGATGCTCATGGGCCTGATCGGGCCGGACGCCGGTGAGATCCGCGTCTTCGGGCACGCGATCCGGCCCGGCGCGCCGGTGCTGTCGCGGGTCGGCGCGTTCGTCGAGGGCGCCGGTTTCCTCCCGCACCTGTCCGGGCGCGCCAACCTCGATCTGTACTGGCGGGCCACCGGCCGCCCGGCCGAGGACGCGCACATCGACGAGGCCCTGGAGATCGCCGGGCTCGGCGACGCGCTGCAGCGCGCCGTACGCACCTACTCCCAGGGAATGCGGCAGCGCCTGGCCATCGCGCAGGCCATGCTGGGCCTGCCGGACCTGCTCATCCTGGACGAGCCGACCAACGGACTCGACCCGCCGCAGATCCGCGAGATGCGGGACGTGATGACCCGGTACGCGGCCGGCGGCCGCACCGTGATCGTCTCCAGTCATCTGCTGGCCGAGGTGGAACAGACCTGTACGCATCTGGTCGTGATGGACCGCGGCCGGCTCGTCCAGGCGGGACCGGTCGCCGACATCGTCGGCACCGGCGACACCCTGCTCGTCGGCGTCGAGGGCGGCGAGCCGCTGTCCGACGTCCTGCTGGAGAAGGTGGCCGCGCTGCCCGGGGTGGCCACCGCCGTCCGGGCCGACGAGGGCCTGCTCGTCTCGCTGGACGGCACCACGAGCACCCCGCGGCTGCTGCCCGAACTGCTGCGGCTGGAGATCCCGGTGGCCCGCATCGGCCCCCACCGGCGCCTTGAGGACGCCTTCCTCACCATGATCGGAGGTGACCGGTGACCCCCGTCACCGAACCCGGCACCGGCGGGCGGCCCGCGCTCCCCGGCGGGCGCGCCGGCGCGTCCGTACCCGGCGCGCCGCACGCCCCCGGCTACCGTGCGCACCGCACGCTTCCGCTGCGCGTGGAGGCGCTGCGCCAGCTCAAGCGGCGCCGCACGTTGGTCGTCGGCGCGATCCTCGCGGTGCTGCCGTTCGTCCTGATCGCGGCCTTCGCGATCGGCGGCGATCCCGGCGGCCGCAGCAACCGGATCACCCTGATGGACACCGCCACCGCCTCCGGCGCCAACTTCACCGCGACCGTCCTGTTCGTCTCGGCGGGATTCCTGCTGGTCGTGCCGGTGGCGCTGTTCTGCGGCGACACGATCGCCTCGGAGGCGAGCTGGTCCTCGCTGCGCTATCTGCTGGCGGCGCCCGTCCCGCGCGCCCGGCTGCTTCTCAGCAAGCTCACCGTCGCCCTGTTGTTCAGCGCGGCGGCGATGGTGCTGCTGCCGCTGGTCGCGCTCGGCGCCGGGGCGGTCGCGTACGGCTGGGGGCCGCTCCAACTGCCCACCGGCGGCGCGCTGCCCGCGGGCGATGCGCTGCCCCGCCTCTCGCTCGCCGTCGCGTACATCTTCGTCAGCCAGCTGGTCACGGCGGCGCTCGCCTTCTGGCTGTCGACGGTGACGGACGCGCCGCTGGGCGCGGTCGGCGGCGCGGTCGGCCTGACCATCGTCGGCAATGTGCTGGACCAGGTCACGGCCCTGGAGCAGTGGCGCGACTTCCTTCCGGCGCACTGGCAGTTCGCGTGGGCCGACGCCCTGCAGCCGCAGCTGGACGCCACCGGGATGATCCAGGGGGCGGCTGTTTCGGTGGCGTACGCGCTGGTGCTGTTCGCGTTGGCGTTCCGGGGGTTCGGGAGGAAGGACATCGTGTCGTAGGGGAGCGGGGGAGTGCGGGGCGCTGGGCCGAACGAGTGGTGTGCGGCGGTGCCGCGCAACCATGGGGCGGCCCCGGGTGTCTCAGTGGGTGAAGACCGGCAATGCGCACATAGAACAGAAGTCGGAAGTCGAGGACATCTCATGCTCCGTCACGCTTCGCGCACCACCGCCATCGCCGCCGCGACCGCCGTCGCCCTCGGCCTCACCCTGACCGCCGCGTCCGCCGCCCCGGCAACCGCCGCCGCGCCGGACACCGCCGTACAGCAGCAGTCCCGGACGGACACCCGCGCCGACCGGGCCGACCGTACCGACCCGAACGGCCGCTACACGGCCGAGGAGATCCGCCGCTTCCTGGCCTCCTTCTACGGGAAGCACGGCCCGAGCGCCTGGCAGCGCGAGCACCAGGTCTCCGCCGAACTCAAGAAGAAGGCCGCCGAGACACCCGACCGCGACGTGCTGCTGTGCGCCCAGAACACGCCGCGCGACATCTCCGTCGGCAAGGTCACCACCGCGCAGTCCGCACGGGTCGGCTGGGCGACGATCACCACGCACTGGAGCGGCAACCGCACGGAGCGGTTCACCGCGTACGTGGACCTGGACGCGTCCCGGCCCATCGAACTGCTGGACGTCGCCTGCTCGATGTAGGGAGCCGGGCTACTCCGCGGGCCCCTGCATATGCGCGCTGACCCACTGCATCGTGCCTTCCCCGAGGCCCTTCACATAGGTGTCGGCGCCGTGCATCCCGCCGGCCACCATCTGCAGCCGCGTCTTCACCGGGCCGCGCCCGTACCGCGCGACGAACTTCTTGACCTTCGGCACGATCGTCGACTCCTTGGTCCCGTCCTGGAAGGCGAGGTAGACGTCCGGACCACCCTTGTTGATCAGGCGTTGCGCCAGGACCTCCGGGTTGTTCTCCCGCTCCTCCTTCGCGTGCCCGCGCCACAGCGGCGAGTCGGGCACGATGTCGGGACCGCTCGGTATCGCGGCCTTGAAGGTCTGGGGGTGCTGCAGAACGTTCTTCAGCGCGGCGAACCCGCCGGACGAGGAGCCCATGATCGCCCAGCCGTCCCGGCCCTTGAGCGTACGGAAGTTCTGCCGGACGAAGTCGGGGACGTCCTCGTTCAGCCAGGTGCCCATCTTCGGCTGGCCGGGGATGTCGCTGGCGTCGTAGTACTGCTTGGCGTTGGGATTGAGCACCGGCATCACGACGATGAACGGCAGGCTCTTGCCCTCCTTCGACCACTGCGCCAGCTTCTCCTCCAGCTTCAGGTCGCCGCCGATCCAGTAGTTGACGGGGTAGCCCTCGGCGCCCGGCAGCGCCATCAGGACGGGGAAGCCCTTGTCGGCGTTCTCCTTCTCGTAGTACTCCGGCGGCGCCCACACCCACACCTTTCCGGTGAACCCGGATTTCGGGCCGTGGTAGGTGGCCACGCCGATGGGGGTGCCGTTGCCGGCGCCGCCGACCTTGCGCTGCTCCTTGAAGCTGATGGGGTTGGTCGGCATCTGCGCGAGCGACCCCGTGCCCGGCCGCGTGGCGCCGTGCGAACCGGACCCCTTCGCGTCACCGAAGCGCACCGGGCCGTCGTCGGAGCCGCCCGATCCGCCCGAGCCGCAGCCGGCGGTGGCGGCGAGGGCTGCCAGGGTGGTCGCCACGACCACCGGGGTGAGCAGGGTTTTGCGCACGGGACCTTCTCCTTGTCGAGCGGGCCGGGGACGTCCGGCCGGTCAGCAAGAGGGCGCGGCCGGGGCCCGGGTTTCCCTCTCGGACGTGTGGCATTGCCCGCCCGAACCCACCCGCATCGGCCGATCGGGCGCTGACCTGGGACGTTTACCCGTAGCGGAAACCGGCTTTACCGTGATTTTCACGGCGAATCAGTGGGAGGGGGAGGGGGCCGAGGGGTGCTTTCCGGGAGAGGGAGGGGGAAGGGGGCGAGGGGCGGTCTTCGGGAGGGTGGCTGCGGCCCAGTGCGTGATCCCTGGCGTGCTTCATCGCGTGATCTCTGGCGTGCTCCCTTGCACGATCCCTTGGGTGATCCTCTGCGGGCCGGTCCGCGGCCGGTCCGTGGCCGGTCCGCGACCCGTCCGCGAACCGGTGTCGATCATTCCGGTTCGGTGCTCCCGTATCCGTATTCTCGGAGGCATGACCTGGTCGCGAGCGCTGAAGAAGACCGCCCGCTCCGGGCTGACGATCGAGAAGGCCAAGCTCACGCCGCTCATCGCGATCCGCGGCTCGGTCGGCGTCGCCGTCGTCATCGGCCTGTGCCTCTACCTCGGCAACCCGGCCCTCGCGGTCTCGTCGGCCTTCGGCGCGTTCGCCGCCGGTATCGCCACCTTCCAGCGCAGCTGGCGCCCGCGTCCCGTCCTGGCCCTCGCCGTCGCGGGCGGCCTCTCGGTCTCCACCTTCCTCGGCTACCTGGCCGCCGCGCACATCGTCGGCTTCCTGGTCCTGCTCTCCCTGTGGACGTTCCTGGCGGGCCTGGCCTGGTCGGTCGGCCCGGTCTCCGGGCTGGTCGGCACGCAGACCGTCGCGGTCATGCTCGTCACCGTCACCCTGCCGACCTCCGTTCTCGGCGCGCTGGAGCACGCGGCGATCATCGCGTTCGGCGGGTTCGTGCAGGCCGCGCTCATCGTGCTCTTCCCCGTACGGCCCTGGGGTGTGCAGCGGGACGCGCTCGCCGACGCGCTGGCCGCCGAGGCGGACTACGCGCGCCGGCTGCGGCACGACCCGGTCGCGCCCTTCGACCCGCAGCCGCTGATGGACGCGCGCCTCGCCTCCGCGGTGACCCCGCGTCAGGCCAAGCGGCGGCCGGTGCAGCTGCACGGCCCACGGGCGCTGGCCGAGCAGGTCAGACCGGTACTGGCCTCGCTCGCCGATCCGGTCGTCGGCGCGCCGATGGAGGGGCCCGAACGGGACCGGGCGCGCGAACTGCTCGGCGCGGCCGCCACCGTACTGGACGCCGTCGCGACGGCCATCCGGCGCAACAAACCCGTACGGCTGCCGCCCGAGGCGATGGCCACCCTCGAAATGCCCCAGGACGGCGAGGGGCCTCGGCTGACCGGCGCGGCCCGCCGTTCCGCGCTGCGGCTGATCTCGCTGCTCGCGGACGCCGTCGAGTTCACCGACGAACCCGTCCAGGCCACCCGGCCCACCACCGAGGCGGAGCGCGGGCACCTGCTGCGTCCGAGCGTGCCGAAGCTGGTGCCGGTGGCGCTGCGCGCCGTACGCCGGGAGATCCGCTGGTCCTCGCACATCTTCCGGCACGCGCTGCGCGTCAGCGCGGTGGCGGCGGCCGGCTACCTCATCGGCCAGGCCCTGCCCTTCGGTCACGGCTACTGGGCGCCGCTGGCCTCGGTGATGGTGATGCGGCCCGACTTCGGGCAGACGTACTCGCGCGGCGTCGCGCGGTTCATCGGCACCCTGGTCGGGGTCGCGGTGGGTGGCACGATCATGGGCCTGACCCACCCGAACCTGTACGTCAGCGCGGCGCTGGCCGTCGTGTGCGTACTGGCGATGTACCTGCTCATGCGTACGGGGGTCTCGGTGACCTCGGCGTGCGTCGCCGCGTACGTCGTCTTCCTGCTCGGCATCGCGGGCGCGGGCTGGGAACAGACCGTCCAGGAACGCATCGTCCTCACCCTCCTCGGCGGACTGCTGGCGATGCTGTCCTACGCCCTCTTCCCCGCCTGGGAGACCCCGCGGCTGCGCGAACGGCTGGCCCAGTGGGTGGAGGCCAACGGCAGATACGCCATCGCCGTGTTCGACACCTACGCGCGGCCCGCCGACCGCCGCCCCCGCCAGGTGCGCGAAGCCCTCCTGGACGCCCGCGCGGCCCGCGCCGCCTGGGAGGAGAGCGAAGCGCGCGCCGAGAAGGAGCCGGTGCGCCACCGCGGGCTGTCGCTGAGCGCGGCGGCGTCGGCACAGTCCGCGCTGTCCACGATGGGCCGGGTGACGATGATTCTGGAAGCGCACCTTCCGGACAAGAACGCGGAACCTTCACCCGATGCCGAAGCGTTCACGGAGGAGTTGCGCGGCTCGCTGCCGCGCGCGGTCGAGGCCGTACGGGAGCGGCGCGACCTGGACTGGAGCGCGCTGCGCGCCCTGTGGGAGGAGTGGTCGGCCCGCTCCGAGAGCCGCACCGTCGCGCTGCGCGGCGCCGAACTGCTCCTGGACGCGCTGGACGATCTGGCCGAGGCGCTGTCGCGCGGGCCCGGCGGCAGGAACCGGGCGGCTCGCGGAGTCGGGGACACGGGAGCGACGAAGAAGGTGCGGGAGCGCGACGGGGCGCAGGCGTCGCGGAGCTCGTCCTCGTAGGGGTGGGGCGGGGGCGAGGGGCGAGAGTCGACCCGGACGCCCCGACGTGAACGTGCCCGCCCGGACGTCCCGTCCCGGACGTCCCGACTTGGACGTGCCGAGCCGGAGGCGTGCCCAGCCGGAGCGCCCCGAGCCGGAGCGCCCCGAGCCGGAGTGCGCCCAGCCGGAGCGCGCCGAGCCGGAACCATTCGGCACCGCCTGTAGTCTTGATAATTGCCCGCAAATGGCGCCATTGGCGAGCTTGCCGAGCTCGGTGGGCTTCGCTTGCCGACCGGCTCAGCGAGCCACTCGCGCCGCCCGGGGCGCGATGTTCGAGGGCCCTGTGCGCGGGGCCCTGTCGTCCAGTCGAGAGAGAGCAAGCGAACCTCCCATGGCGTCCAGCACTTCGTCCGGTACGTACGACATAGGCATCGACCTGGGCACTGCCAACACCCTGGTCTACTCACGTGGCAAGGGTGTGGTCCTGAACGAGCCGTCCGTCGTCGCCGTCAACGCGTCGGGCGAGGTGATCGCCGTCGGCTCGGAGGCCAAGCGCACCATCGGCCGCACCCCGTCCGGCATCACCGCGATGCGCCCCCTCCAGGAGGGCGTGATCGCCGACTTCGACGCGGCCGAGCAGATGCTGCGCGCCCTGATGAAGAAGGCGCTCCCCAGCCGCCGCTTCTCCAAGCCGCGGGTCGTCATCTGTGTGCCCTCCGGCATCACCGGTGTCGAGCGGCGGGCGGTCATCGACTCGGCGCGCAGCGCCGGGGCCCGCGAGGTGCACCTGATCGAGGAACCGATGGCGGCGGCGATCGGCGCCGGTCTGCCGGTGGCCGAGCCGGTCGGCTGCATGGTGGTGGACATCGGCGGCGGCACGACCGAGGTGGCCGTCGTCTCGATGGGCGGCATCGTCACCGCCCAGTCGGTACGGGTCGCGGGCGACGCGCTGGACGCGGCGATCATCTCGTACGTCAAGAAGAAGCACTCGCTGGCGATCGGCGAGCGCACCGCCGAAGACATCAAGATCGCTATCGGCTCCGCGGCCTGGACGCCGGTCGACGTGGACGAGGAAGGCGAGCCCGAGCGCCGCACGTCCTACACCGTCCGCGGCCGCGACCACGTCAGCGGGCTGCCGCGCATCCAGGAGATCACCGAGGAGGAGATCCGGTCGGCGCTGGCCGAACCGGTCGACGCGATCGTCGGGGCCGTGCACCGCACGCTCGACGAGTGCCCGCCCGAACTCTCCGGGGACATCATCGAGCGCGGCATAGCGCTCACCGGCGGCGGAGCGCTGCTGCGCGGCCTGAGCCAGCGGCTGCGCCAGGAGATGGGCGTGCCGGTGGTGGTCGCCGACGACCCGCTGGACTGCGTGGTCAACGGTACGGGCCGGTGCGTCGACGAATTCGCCACGTTGCAGGGCCTGTTGGCCGGGGCGATGGAGCAGCCGCGGAGGGCTGTGCGGCTCTGACGCGCGCGGGGTGTCGCCGGGGTGCCGGTGGGGCGGCGCCGGCTTCCCGTCCGTACCTCGCCGAATGCGCCGACGTGCGGCAACCCCCGGAACGGGTGAAGATGATTGCGCCGGCTGCGCGGCCGGTGGTGGTGAGCAACCTTGATCACCCTGGAAGGAACGGTCATGCCGAACCGTGTGGCGCTCATGATCGAATCGGGTCCGCTCCCGCCGGGCACGGGGGCGCGGGGGCCGGAGGGGGCGGCGGGGCTGCCGACGGGCCGCCCGGCAACCAGGCTCTCCCCCGGAGGCTGGTCCCCACCTCCGGCGAACGCGTACGCATCCGCATCCGTATCCGTGCCCGTTCCCGCGCACGCTTCCGCATCCGTGCCCCCGTACGGAGAAGTGCCCGCCTCCGGATGCGAAAGCTGACTGCGGTGCTGAGCGCGAAGGCCCTCCAGCCGGCCGAATGGGTGCGGACGGGGGCCGTAGCGCCGCGCCGCTGGGCCGTCGCCCCCGGCCGGCCGATCGCGGTGGACGGTGAGTACACCGTGGCGACCGGCGGCGAGCGGAAGGGCCCGCCGGCCAAGGGGCCCAAGCCGTACATCGCGGTCGTCCTCATGGAGTCGCCGGGCCGGGGCGGCAGCGATCCGTTGTACGAGGAGAGTGTGGTCCTCGTATACGCGACGGACGACGCGGACGCCCGGTGCCGGGCCGAGCGGCGCGCCCGTTCGCGGGAGGCCGGCTGCCACGGCTCCCTCGATGACCGGGGCGAGACGGTTGCCTGGTGCTTCAAGCGCGTGGTGGACGTGAGCGCGGCGCTGGACGAGGACCTGACACAGGACGCCGATCTCTACGCGCGGCAGTTCCGCGACTACGCCGCCTACGAGCGCTTCGAACCGCTGCTGTCGGGCGAGGAACTCTGACCGCTCGTTCCCTGACTGTTCGTTCCCTGACTGTTCGTTCCCTGACCGTTCGCTCCCTGACCGTTCGCTCCCTGTCCGCCTTCGGATCGCTTTCGGGCCGTCCTCTGCCCGGTTTCTGTCCGGTTTCCGTCCGGTCTCCGTCCGGTCTCTGTCTGTCCTTGCCTGCCCGCCCGCGTCCGTCTCGCGCGCTCGCTCTGCTCACCGGCCGCCGGCCGGCCGCCGACCGTTCGGCTCGCGAATCGGCTCCCCTGGACGGCCGTCCCCCACCCTCAACCCCCGCCCCACCAGCAACGACGGAGTGGCTCGATCCACTTGTCGGTGGCGAGTGATGACCTGGCGTCAGTCCTTGATCAAAGGCGGTTATGCTACTACCGGCCCAGTGTATGAAGGCAGTTACCGCAGGTGACCTCTGTGGCGGCGCCGAACGGGGAGCTGGGGCCCGCTAGACGTCCTGTGATCTGTCGATGTTTTGAGGGTTTTAGGGTGCAGATGGTTCGAGAAGGATCGTCGCCCGAGGGGCCGCGTCCTGGCTCGGTTCTCGCGTGGATATTGCCCGCCGCGGCGACCGCCGTGGCCGCGGCCGTCGCCACGGCGATGGTCCCTGCGCAGGCGAGTACGCCGGTGGTGTGGATCGGTGCGGTCGCCACCGTGGCGGTGGCGCTGGTCACCGGCGAGGTCACGCGCCGCGGTCAGGCGCTGACCGCGCTCCGTGAGCGGGCCGCGGCGCAGCAGGCCGCGTTGGACCGGCAGGAGGCCGAGACCGTCCGGCTGGCCGAGGAGCTGCTGCCCGAGGTGGTGGCCCGGCTGGGGCGTGGCGAGTTCCCCGAGGACGTGCACGCGGCGATCACCGAGCAGGTGGCGCGGCAGGCGCAGGAGTCGGGGCTGACGCCGGAGTTCACCGCGGCGCACCAGGCCGTACTGCGCTCCGTCCTCGACGCCGTCGTCGCCGAGGAGGACCTGCGCGAGTCCGCGCAGCGCGCGTTCGTGAACATCGCCCGCCGTGTGCAGGCGATCGTCCACCAACAGGCGCAGGAACTGCGGGACATGGAGGACCGGCACGGTCAGTCCCCGGAGGTCTTCGGTGATCTGCTGCGGCTGGACCACGGTACGGCGCTGATCGGGCGTCTCGCCGACTCCATCGCCGTACTCGGCGGCGCACGGCCGGGCCGTCAGTGGAGCCGCGCGATCCCGCTGTTCAGCGTGTTGCGTGGCGCGATGTCGCGGATCATCGACTACCAGCGTGTCGAGCTGCACTCCGTGTCGGAGGTCGCGGTCGTCGGCACCGCCGTCGAGCCGCTGATCCACGCGCTGGCCGAGCTGCTCGACAACGCCACCCGTTACTCCCCGCCGCAGACCCGGGTGCACCTGACCGCCGTGGAGGTGCAGTCCGGTATCGCCGTGGAGATCGAGGACGGCGGCGTCAGCATGAGCGAGGAGGCCCGTAAGCGGGCCGAGCGGATGCTCCAGCAGGCGCAGCAGGGCATCGACGTCAACGACCTGGGCGAGACGCCGCGGCTGGGCCTGGCGGTGGTCGGCCGGCTGGCGCAGGTGTACAACTTCCAGGTTTCGCTGCGGCCTTCCGCGTACGGCGGTGTGCGCGCGGTGCTGATCGTGCCCCAGGACCTGATCACCACCGCCGCCGCGACCGGCCGCGCGCACGGCATCGGCGCGTCCTCGGGACCGCGCACGGCCCGTACGGAGCGCCGTCAGCTGAACGGGACCCCGCGGTCCGCCGGCCCCCGGCATGCCGCGGCGGCTCCGCCCGCGCGGCCCGCTCCGGCCCCGGCGGCTCCGGCGGCTCCGGTGGCACCGCCCGCTCCCGCGGCCCCCGCGCCCTCCGCCACGCCAGTGCCCCCGCAGTTCCGGGACGACGTCCGGGAGGAGACCCAGGATGACCTCCCTCTCGTGACCGAGCGGACCACCAACGGCCTGCCGCAGCGGCGCCGCAAGTCCCGCGCCACCGCGCCCATGCCTCCCGCGGCTCCCGGCGCCCCCGCGCCTTCCGCCGCGATGCCCCCCGCCGCGGGTGCGGACGACGCCGCTCCGGTGCAGCCGGGTATGTGGCTCGCCGCGTTCCAGAGCGGCCTGTCCGGCGACAGCCCGTCGGGCACGTCGGCCCAGTCGAGCAGGGCGGCTCAGCAGGACGCGTCGGCTCAACACGGCGCGTCGGCTCAGCAGGGCGCTACGCCCCGGCCGAGATCGGACGGTGAGCCGGGGCAGGGCCAGTACGGTCAGCCGCACCAGCCGGGTGGAACCGTCGGCGGGCCCGGACCGGCCACCGACTGGACCGGCCACCCGGACCCCGCCTCCGGTACGGGGACTTCAGTCAGTGCCGCAAGTGCAGCCAGTGAGAAGAGTGACGAGTCGTCGGAAAAGAGTGAGTAGCCATGATTCAGCACCGGCCCAACATGGACTGGATGCTCAAGGATCTCGCGGAGAGCGTTCCGCAGACCCGTCACGTGGTCGTGCTGTCCTCGGACGGCCTGCGCATGGCCCAGTACGGTACGGACACCGATACCGCCGACCGACTGGCGGCGGCCTGTGCCGGACTGCAGAGTCTGGCGGGCGCGGTGTCCGCGGAGTTCCCGCACAGCGACGGCCGGATGCGCATGGTCGTGATCGAACTGGACGGTGGCTTCTTCTACTTGATGGCGGCGGGCGCCGGCGCTTACCTGGCCGTCCTGGCCGATGAGGGTGTGGACGCCGGGCTGATAGGGCAGCGGATGCGGGACCTCGTGGCCCGTATCGGCGAGCACCTCAGCAGCCCACCACGCCACGACGGACAGGACGCATGAGCGAGGGCGGCGAGCGGATCGGCAGGCTGCGCGGGCCGCGCGCGGGTACGGCGGGGCGAAGCGGGGACACGGCATGAGCGGAGCGGACCAGGACTGGGAGGATCAGAGCCCCGAGCGGCTCTACGTGATCACCGGTGGGCGCAGCGGCGCCTCCGGCCACACCACCTCCCTCGACCTGGTCACGCTGATCGTGGCGAAAACCGGGCCGAAGCCGGGGATGCAGCCGGAGCAGGCGTCGATCGTACGGCTGTGCCATTCGCCGCTGTCCGTGGCGGAACTCTCCGCCTACATGCAGTTGCCGGTCAGTGTGGTCACCGTTCTGCTCGGTGACCTCCTGGCCGGCGGCCGGGTGGTGGCACGCGCGCCCGTGCCTCCCGCCCAACTTCCCGACCGTGCCCTTATTGAGGCGGTGATCCATGGACTTCAAAAGCTCTGAAACGCTCGTCGAGCGCCCCGCCCAGGGGCCGCGGAGCGAGGACGAACTGCCCGAGACGGCGGCCGCCGCGGTCAAGGTGGTGATCGTGGGCGGTTTCGGGGTCGGCAAGACGACCCTGGTGGGCGCGGTGAGCGAGATCCGCCCGCTGACCACTGAAGAAACGATGACGCAGGCCGGTGTCGGCGTGGACGACATCGTCGGTGTCGAGCGCAAGACCTCGACGACCGTGGCGATGGACTTCGGCCGCATCAGCCTCAACGACGAACTGGTGCTGTACCTGTTCGGTACGCCGGGGCAGCAACGTTTCTGGTTCCTGTGGAACGGGCTGTTCGACGGCGCGCTCGGCGCGGTGGTCCTCATCGACACCCGTCGCCTGGAGGTCAGCTTCGACGTCATCGGGCGCCTGGAGGAGCGCGGCGTCCCCTTCGTCGTCGCGGTCAACTCCTTCCCGGACGCACCGGTCCACCCGGTCGAGGAGATCCGGGGCGCCCTCGACCTGCCTCCCGAGGTGCCGATCATCGACTGCGACGCGCGGCTGCGCACCTCCAGCCGTGACGTGCTGATGACGCTGATGCGTTACCTGCACTCCCTCGCCGCAGGCTGACCGGCCCCGGGCCGCGGCCCCCGGCACGCCACCCACGGTCTGCCGCCCGCCTGCCGCCCGTCCGTCGCACCATCGCCGCGCGCCGCCCGGTGACCGCCGTGAAAACCGGCGGGGCCCGGGCGGCGGCGTGGTGACCGGG